>JACDQI010000201.1 GCA_015657675.1 Devosia sp. | reverse complement strand
CGTGCCCCGGCGTATCGGCGACGATGAACTTGCGCTTGTCGGTCGAAAAGAACCGATAGGCGACGTCGATGGTGATGCCCTGCTCGCGCTCGGCCGTCAGCCCGTCGACCAGCAGCGAGAAGTCAATGCCCTCGTCGCCCGTCGTGCGGTTCTTGCTTTCCTTGCGAAGACTCGCCAGCTGGTCATCGAGGATCAGCTGGCTGTCATAGAGCAGCCGGCCGATCAGCGTCGACTTGCCGTCATCCACCGAGCCGCAGGTCAGAAACCGCAGCAGGCCTTTCTTCGTCTGCTGCGCAAGCCACAGGTCGAGGTCGTTGTCAGGGGTCGCGATGGCGCTTGCGGTCGACATCAGAAATACCCCTCCTGCTTTTTCTTTTCCATCGAGCCGACGGAGTCGCTGTCGATCAGCCGCCCCTCGCGCTCAGAGGTCCGGCTGGCCTGCATTTCCATGATGATCGAGGGCAGGTCCGCCGCGTCCGACCGGATGCCGCCCGACAGCGGATAGCAACCCAGCGTGCGGAAGCGGATCATCTCCTCACGCGGCGTCTCGCCCGGGTTGAAGCGGAAGCGGTCGTCGTCGACCATGATCAGCGTGCCGGAGCGTTCCACCACCGGCCGCTTGCGGGCGAAATACAGTTCCGGGATCTCGATGCCCTCGGCATAGATGTAGGTCCAGACGTCGAGCTCGGTCCAGTTCGAGATCGGGAACACCCGCATGCTCTCGCCTGGCGCCAGCCGCGTATTGAAGACCCGCCAGAGTTCCGGTCGCTGGTTCTTCGGGTCCCAGGCATGGCTGGCGTTGCGATGCGAAAAGATGCGCTCCTTGGCGCGGCTCTTTTCCTCGTCGCGCCGTGCCCCGCCGATCGCCGCATCATACTTGCCGGCGTTCAGCGCCTGGCGCAGCGCCTGCGTCTTCATGATATCGGTGTGGACCGCCGAACCGTGATCGAAGGGGTTGATACCGGCTGCCAGGCCTTCGGGATTGGTATGGACGATCAGGTCGAGATCGTGCTCGCTCGCCATGCGGTCGCGAAATTCGATCATCTCGCGGAACTTCCACTTGGTGTCGATATGCAGCACCGGAAACGGTACGCGGCTGGGATAAAACGCCTTGCGTGCCAGGTGCAGCAGGACCGAAGAGTCCTTGCCGATCGAATACATCATCACCGGCCGCTCGAAGCTGGCCGCCACCTCCCGAAAGATCTCGATGCTCTCGGATTCGAGAGCTTTGAGGTGGCTGAGCGTGCGCGGCGCTGTCATCAGGAGCGGACTTCCAAGGGTTCGGAAGTCTCGGAGATACGCTCTCGGCCCCAACCCAGCAAGACCTGCATATCTCGGGAAAAGGTGAACTATTTCGCTGCTTTGCGCGTAGCTATCATGCCAAGCAATGTCATTCGGTCGCGGGCGCAGCCCTAGCAACGACAGCGCGGCAAACCGCTCTCAACGGAAAACTATTTCATGGCCAAAACTGCCCTCGTCTGGTTCCGCAGCGACCTCCGCCTCGCCGACAACCCGGCGCTCACCGCCGCAATTGCCGCGGGCCAACCCGTCATCGGCCTCTATATCGAGGAAACCGACCCCGACCTTCGCCCGCTCGGCGGCGCGTCGCGCTGGTGGCTGCACCACAGCCTGCAGTCCCTGCAACGCGACCTCGCCGCACTCGGCATCCCGCTCGAACTGCGCCGCGGTCCGGCCGAAGCAACAGTTGCATCGGCCGTCCAGACCCACAGCGCCGCAGCCGTGTTCTGGAACCGCCGCTACGCCCCCGCGCAGCGCGAGCATGACGCCGCCATCAAGGCGATGCTGCTGCGCGACGGCATCGAGGTGTCGAGCTTTGGTGCCAACGTGCTCGTCGAACCCTGGGACATCGCAACCGGCGCCGGCGGCCCCTACGGCGTCTACACCCCGTTCTGGAACGCCCTCCGCCAGAAGGACATTTCCCGCCCCCTGCCAGCCCCCGCACCAACCGGCAAACCCGTAACCATCACCGAACCGATCGACGCGGCCTATCGCCTTCCCCACTGGGCAGAAAAACTCGGCGCGCACTGGCAGATCGGCGAGACCACTGCCGCCGCAAAACTCCGCGCTTTCCTCGATGGCCCGCTCGGCGACTATCCGGAAGGTCGCGACTTCCCGGCCCGCGACGTCACCTCGCGCCTCTCGCCGCATCTGGCCTTCGGCGAAATCTCCCCGCGCCAGCTCTGGCACGCCGCACAAGTGCTGAACCAACGCGCGCCCGCCACCGCCGGCCCGGTCGAGAAATTCCTCAAGGAGCTCACCTGGCGCGATTTCAACTACCACCAGCTTTACCATCGCCCCGACATCGCCCGCGAACCTATGCAGGCGCGCTTCGGCGGGCTGCCGTGGCGCGATCCGGGTGACGCCCTCACCGCCTGGCAAAAAGGCCAGACCGGCATCCCGATCGTCGACGCCGGCATGCGCGAACTCTGGGAAACCGGCTACATGCACAACCGTGTCCGCATGCTCACCGCCTCGCTGCTGGCCAAGAACCTGCTGGTCGACTGGCGCCTCGGTGAAGCCTGGTTCTGGGATTGCCTGCTCGATGCCGATCCGGCCAACAATCCGGGCAACTGGCAGTGGGTCGCCGGCTCCGGCCTGGATGCCGCGCCATACTTCCGCATCTTCAACCCGGTCACCCAGTCCAACCGCTTCGATGCGGCTGGCGCCTATATCCGGAAGTGGGTGCCCGAACTGGCGCGCCTCCCCGACGACCTCATCCACGACCCCGCCGCCGCCCCGGGCTTTGTTCTCCGCGATGCCGGTATCACCCTTGGCAAGACTTACCCCGAACCAATCGTCGACCTCAAAGCATCCCGCGAACGCGCCCTCGCCGCGTTCAAGGCGCTCTAGGCGCGCAACGGCACCGTTACCCGCCCTGCCCGTCGTCGAACATGGTGCCAGTAAGCTGCTCGTAGATCGGGGGGCACCAACCCAGGCTCCAGCAATTCTCCAGCACGACGAGCCCGCCCCAGCTAAGCCCGACGACGATCGCGCCGACAACGCCGCGACGCCATTTGCCTTTCAGGCTCGCAACCAGGGTAAAAACGCCGCCCAGCAACAGGCCATAGGCCAGCCCCGTCACCCACACGGCAGTCGAGCGGTCATAGGGGCTGATATAGCCGTCCGGAAACCCGGCCGAGCTGGCATTGAGCAGCGTCATCGCGCCCACCGCCATCCCGACCAGTCCGACGATTGCCAGCAGGACTTTCACTTCGGCCTCCACGATCATGCTATGCTCTACCACGCCCGCCATACGTCGTCAGTGCCGAGCGCCCGGCGCCGAAATCGCGCCGACACACCACGAGGGAAGCCAGCATGAAACTCATCTTGCTGATGTTGGGTATCCTTGTCGTCATCCTTGTCGCCGCGCAGTTACTGCTCGCGAGTCAGTTCGCCGCCAAGATCGCTGACCTCGGCCAGCGTCTGGCTCAAGCTCAACCACGTAAGTCGGTGGATACGGCAGGGATCCCGGAGGTCATCCGGGCCTTTGCGCTGCGCAACGGCGCGCTGGTGGGCGGCCCTCCGGTGATTGCCATGGCGCAAAGTGTCGAGATGCGGCTCTCACCCGACCAACCCTTCTTCCCGTTGTCCGCAAGCCAGCTTTCCACCTCAGGGCGCCCCGGCTTCGTCTGGCAGGCAACTGGCAACATGGGCGGCTTCATCCCCCTGCAGGTAGTCGACAGCTATGTGGGAGGCGCGGGCGATCTCGAAGTGCGCATTCTGGGCTCGATCACGGTGGCGAAAGCATCCGGCCCGGAAACCGCGGTCGGCGAAGCCATGCGCTTTCTCGCCGAACTTCCCTGGAACCCCGATGCCATCCTCAACGCCGAGGGTCTCGAGTGGCGGCAAATCGACGACCGGACCGTCGAGGTCTCGACCAACACCGAAGGCGGCATCGCCAGTGTCACGCTCCTGCTCGATGCTGCCGGCGACATCGTCGGTGCGCGCGCCCAAAATCGCCCGCGGTCCGGCGACACGCCGGCGCCCTGGCTCGGGCGGTTTCGCGACTACGCCCAGATCGGCGCTTATCGCTTTCCGCGATTTGGCGAAGTCGCCTGGGACCTGCCTGGCGGCGAGTTTGTCTACTGGCGCGGCGAGATCACACGTGTCGAGCCGGCAGCTGGAACGCTCCCCGCGACGGAAGAATAGCCTGCCATTGTCGATTCCGGCTCCTCCGCGTCGACCAATAAAGCCACTCGAGAACGCCTGAGGAGATCGCCATGCCCCGCTATTTCGTCGCCATACACCACCCCGCGGGCTACGATGCCGCCGCCGCTGAAGACGACGCCATGCATCGGGACATCGATCGTCTGAACGACGAGATGGTGGCCGCTGGCATCCGCGTCTTCGTCGGCGGCCTGCAGCCGCCTTCCACCGCTCGGGCCATCCGTCGCCCCACCGATACCGACCTCCTCGTCACCGACGGTCCCTACATCGAAGCCAAGGAACATATCGGCGGCTTCTGGGTCCTCGACCTCCCCGATCTCGACAGCGCCCTGAGCTGGGGCCGCAAAGCCGCCACCGCCTGCCGCGCTCCCGTGGAGGTTCGGCCGTTCTACTGAGTATTGGAAAACGGCGCTGCGCCGCAGGTGAGATGCTGCCATCCCGCTCCAAGCTCCCCCCACACACCGTCATCCTCGCGCTTGACGCGAGCAACTGTGTTTTTGTTGTCAGGTTCTGAAGGGAGTTTGGTCTCTGAGAACGGCGTTTGCGATGACAAGAAGCTTTCGGGCGATGGCAATCAGCACGAGCTTTTTGGGTTTGCCGGCCGAGACCATAGCCTTGAAGCGCGCAGCCAGAGGT
>JACDQI010000200.1 GCA_015657675.1 Devosia sp. | reverse complement strand
TCGACTTTGCCACGCCGCCGGCGGCGCGCAGCCCAGCCGACCGCGCTGCGATCACGGCTGCAATCGCCGACAGGCTTGTCCCCGGCGCAGGCGAAAACGCCGACTGAGGCGTGCCGTTCACAAACGAAACCGCCAGCTGAAGTTCGCGTTCACTGCGGCGTTCTGCGTGCTATAGCGTGCAAGAATTTTCACCTACATCACGAGGGACCATCATGAGCTTTTCCAGCCTCTTCGCCCGTATCGTGGCGCTGATCGGAGGCGCCATGATCCTTCTCCGCCGCTGGGATGGGCCAGAGCAGCAGCCGGTTTACGGCAAGGCGCCCGCCATCCCCAAAGGCGTGCCGCAGAATATTCCGACGCTGAAGATGCCGACCGCCCGCGGTTGGCAGGGTGAAGAAAAGCCCGTCGCTGCGGCGGGCCTCAAGGTCAACGCCTTTGCCCGCAACCTGCATCACCCGCGGCAGGTCTATGTGCTTCCCAATGGCGACGTGCTGGCTTCGGAATCGCTGACCCAGCCGGGCACCGTCAAATCGGCCTTCGACTACGCGATCGTTTCGACCATGCGGCGCGCCGGGCCGCCGGCCCGAGCCCCAACCGCATCATGCTGCTGCGCGACAGCGATGGCGACGGCGTGGCTGAGATCGTCGAGCCATTCCTCACCGGCCTGCGCCAGCCCTATGGCATGGCGCTCAAGGGCGACACCTTCTATGTCGGCAATACCGATGCGGTGCTGGCCTACCCCTATGCGGGCGGCGAAAAGCAGATCACGGCGCCCGGCAAGAAGCTGATGGACACCAAGACCGAGGGGCACTGGACGCGCAACCTGCTGCTCAGCAAGGACGGTTCGAAGCTCTTCGTGGCGGTCGGCTCGCAGGGCAATATCGACGAGAACGGCGTTGCCGCCGAAGAAGGTCGCGCCTGCATCTATGAGCTTGATCTCGCGTCGGGGCAGAACCGGATCTTTGCCGGCGGCCTGCGCAACCCGGTCGGCATGGCCTGGGAGCCAGTGACCGGGTCGCTCTGGACCGTCGTCAACGAGCGCGATGGCCTCGGCGACGAAGTGCCGCCCGATTACCTGACCTCGGTCAAGGAAGGCGGCTTTTATGGCTGGCCCTATGCCTATTGGGGCATTGTCGACGACCGCACCAAGCCCAACCCGGAACTCGCGGCCAAGGCGCTGGTGCCCGACTACGCGCTGGGCGGCCATACCGCCTCGCTCGGCCTCTGCTGGATGCCGGCTGGCACGCTGCCCGGCTTTGGCGACGGCATGGTCATCGGCCAGCACGGCTCGTGGAACCGCTCGCGCCTCTCGGGCTACAAGCTGGTCTTTGTCGCCTTTGAGAACGGCAAGCCCACCGGCGCGCCGCCGCGCGACATTCTCACCGGCTTCCTCGGCCCGGACGAGAAGTTCTCCTATGGCCGCCCGGTGGGCGTCACCATCGGCCCGGACGGCAAGTCGCTGCTGATGGCAGACGACGTCGGCGACGTCGTCTGGCGCGTCACTGGGGCGTAACTTTCGGGATTTACGCTAGGGACCTCAGTCCCTTGCAACGCAATCGAGTCGCCGCCGTTCTTGGGACACGGAAGCACCACGCTTTCGCCCGAACCGGCGGCGACGCCGGCTGACGACCCCAAAAGGAGGCCGAATTGGCCCGCGTGCTTACCCTCTCCGTGCTCTACTTCCTCGCGCTCGGCATGATGTTCGGCGCCTATGCCATGGCGCTATAGGTAGCATCGCCGCAGCGTCGCCCCATCTGCCCTTGAGTGGCTTAAAGTAGACCTCATCCTGAGCTTGTCGAAGGACGAGGTCGT
>JACDQI010000199.1 GCA_015657675.1 Devosia sp. | reverse complement strand
GGGCTACACATACCCCCCCACCCTTGACCCTCCCCCGCAATGGGGGGAGGTGACACGCCGGCCGGTGCGTGGGGGCTACGCGTCCCTCAGCTCCACACCCAACCCGCGCAGTGCGTCCCAATACCCCGGGTAGGTCTTCCCGACGCACTTGGGGTCGAGGATGACGATGCCGCCGATCTTGAGGCCGGCGAGGGCGAAGCTCATGGCGATGCGGTGGTCGGCGTAGGTTTCGATCTTGGAGCGGGCATTGCGGCTCTGGGCGTGCATCAGGCGCGGGTCGGCGTGGACGATGAGGTCGTCACCGACTTCTTCGGCGAGGCCCGGCTGGATGCGGTTGAGTTCGGTGGAAAGCGCGTTGATGCGGTCGCATTCCTTGACGCGAAGATTGGCGATTCCCACGAAGCGCACGGGCGTGAGGTTGAAGGCGGCGAGCACCGCCATGGTCGGGACCGCGTCCTGCATCTGCGAGCCGTCGATGACGGCGGGCATGTGGGGGAACTGCGCGATGATCTCGGCGGACTTGGCGTCGGGCTGGGTGAAGTCCGAGGTGGGAACGCCCAGGTCGATGGACCCACCGGTGAGCACCGAGGCGGCCCAGAGATAGGTGGCGGCCGAGGCGTCGGGCTCGATGTGGAAATCCCGCGCCGTGTAGCCGGTGCCTTCGACGCGCCAGGCGCCGGGGCCGGTCTGGGAATAGCGGGCGCCGAAATGGGCCATGCCGGCGAGGGTCAGGTCGACATAGCCGCGGGCGCCGATGGCGTCACCGGCGAGCGTGATGTCGACGGCATGGTCGCCGCCGGCGGCCAGCATGAGGATGGCCGAGAGATATTGCGAGGACAAACCGGCATCGAGCGTCACCGCCGTGCCGGGGAAGCCACCGGTGCCGGCGATGGTGACCGGCGGGCAGCCGGTCGGTGCGTCGGCGACGACGCCGAGCTGGCGCAGCGCATCGACCAGCGGCTGGATGGGCCGGAGGCGCATGTGCTGGTCGCCATCGACGATCACGGTGCCGTCGACGAGCGCCACGGCGGCGGTGAGGAAACGCGTCGCGGTGCCGGCATTGCCCAGAAACAGCGGCGCGGCTGGGGCCATCAGCTTGCCGGTGCTTTCGACGACGAACGTGGTGGCGTCGGGCTCGGAAACCTTGACGCCCATGGCGATCAAGGCCTCGGCCATGCGGGCGGTGTCGTCGGACTTCAGCGCGCCGGTAAGGCGGCTGGTGCCGCGGGCGAGGGCGGCCAGCAGCAGGGCACGATTGGTGATCGATTTCGACCCCGGCGGCGAAACGCGGCCGCGGAGCGGATGGCTGGGCGGCACGATTTGCAGCGCGTCGGACATGATCAGAACCCCTGTTGGCGCCGGTCGTAACGGCAAGCCCTGAGAAAATCAAATCGGAGGAAAGGCTTTGGCAAACCCGCAGCGCGGCGAGGTGGCGGCGATCATCGACGGGGAGGAGAAGACGCTTTGCCTGACGCTGGGCGCGCTGGCCGAACTGGAAGCCCGGCTGCATGCCGGGGACCTGGTCGGGCTCAGCGAAAGGTTTGCCGGGGGCCGGGTGTCGGCGCGGGACCTGACGGCGATTTTGGGCGCCGGACTGCGCGGCGGCGGCCATCCGGTGACCGATGACGACCTGGCGCGGCTTCATATCGAGGGCGGGCTGAAAGGCGCGGCGGAGCTGGCGGCGCGGCTGCTGCGGGCGACGTTTGGAGAGACGACATGAGGCCGTTTCCCTGGGCCGAGGCCATGGGGTTCGGCTTTGGGGTGCTGAAACTCTCGAGCCGCGAGTTCTGGGGCCTGACGCCGCGCGAGCTGGCGGCGGCCTTTGGCGCCAGTAGCGGCCGGACGGCACCGCCCAGCCGCGACGGGCTGGAAGGCATGATGGCGCGCTTTCCCGACGAGGTGAGACATGGCTGACGGATTTGACAGGTTTCGCAGCGAACTGGGCGACGTTTCGGTGGAACTGGACCGCATCGGCGACCTGGCGGAAGGGGTGGCCAAGTCGCTGAGCCGGGCGTTTCGCGGCGCGGTGCTGGACGGCAAATCGCTGAATTCCGTGCTGGGGCAGGTGGCGCGGAGCTTTGCCGATATCGCCCTGCAGGCGGCGTTCAAGCCGCTGGGGACGCTGGTCGGCGGGCTGGTGGAGAGCGTCTTTGCCGCCACCAATCCGGCGGTGACGCCTTTCGCCAAGGGCGGCGTGGTGGCGGCGCCGAGCTATTTTCCGCTCGGGCGCGACCTGGGGCTGATGGGCGAGGCGGGGGCGGAAGCCATCCTGCCGCTGCAGCGCGGGTCGGATGGCCGGCTCGGCGTGGCCGGCGGCGGCACCAGCGTCAACGTGACGTTCAATGTGACGGCGAGCGATGTGCGGAGCTTTGCGGCGAGCGAGGCGGAGATTTCCGCGCTGCTGCTGCGGGCGGTGAGGAGAGGGTCGCGGGGGAGTTGAGTTCACCGAACTTTCAGTCGGGTCACCCTCCCCGCAAGGGGGGAGGTGACACTGCTGACGGCGCGCGGGCGGCCGGATTCCCGGCTGCGCGGGAATGACACCGAGGTTTTTGAGCATTCGGGAGATCAAGATGTCCTTTCATCCCATTCGCTTTCCGCTCGATATCGCGCTCGCGTCGCGGGGTGGGCCGGAGAGGGCGACGGATGTTGTGACGCTGGCCAGCGGGCGCGAGGAGCGGAACAGTCGCTGGGCGCATGCGCGGCGAAGATACAATGCTGGCTATGGCATCAAGAGCCGGGCCGACATGGCGGCGGTGCTGGCGTTTTTCGAGGAGCGGCGGGGGCGGTTTCATAGCTTCCTGTGGCGCGATGGCCTTGATCATGCGGGGGTCGACGAGCCGATCGGCACGGGAGACGGGGTCGCCACGCAGTTCCAGCTGGTGAAAAGATACGGCGCCGATTTCGACCCGTACCTGCGGCCGATCACCAAGCCGGTGGCCGAGAGCGTGGTGGTGAAGGTCGGCGGCGTGGTGACGGCGGTGACCACCGATCCGCTCAGCGGCATCGTGACGTTTGCGGCGCCGCCGGCGGATGGCGCGGCGATCACCGCCAGCTTCAGTTTTGACGTGCCGGTGCGGTTCGATACCGACCGGCTCGATATCGAGCTGACGAGCTTTGATGCCGCCGAGGCGCCCAGCATTCCACTGATCGAGGTGCGCGAATGAGAACACTCGACCTGGGGTTCAAGACCCATATCGAAAGCGGGGCGACGACGCTTTGCACCTGCTGGCGACTGGCGCGGACCGATGGGGTGACGCTGGGGTTCACCGACCATGACGAGGCGCTGAGTTTTGACGGGACGGAGTTCCTGCCGCTGCTCGATGGCGGTGAGGCGGCAGAAAAGCTGGGGGCGCAGACCGACACCAGCGAAGTGGTGGGCGTGCTGAGTTCGGAGGCCATCACCGAGGAGGATATTCTGCTCGGCCGCTACGACGGCGCGAGCGTCGAGACGTATCGGGTCAACTGGCGCGATGTGAGCCAGCGGCTGCTGCTGCGGCAGGCGACCATTGGCGAGATCACCCGCGAAGACGGGGCGTTTCGCGCCGAACTGCGTAGTGGCCAGCAGGCGCTGAACCGGGTTCGTGGCCGGCTCTATCAGGCGCTGTGTGACGCTGAACTGGGGGATGCGCGGTGTGGTGTGGACATCGACGATCCGGCTTTTCGCGGGACGGCGACGGTGAGCGCGGTGCGCGACCGCTTTCGGCTGGCGGTCGAGGGGATCGAGGCTTTTGACGAGGGCTGGTTCAGCCTGGGGCGCGGGACCTGGACGGGCGGACGCCGGCTGGGGCTGCGCGACGGCATTGTCAGTCACCGGCGGATCGGCGGGGTGGATGTGCTGGGCTTTGCCAGTCCGGTGGGGGACTGGGTGGAGGCGGGTGATGGCCTGGCGCTGATCGCCGGCTGCGATCGGACGCTTAAAACCTGTCGGGAGAAGTTTGCAAATGTCGTCAACTTCCGCGGCTTTCCGCATGTGCCGGGCAGCGACTACGTGCTGCGCTATCCGCGCGCCGGAGCCGAGCTCGACGGCCGGGCGCTCTATCGATGAAGGCGGAACTGATCGTTGCGACGGCGCGCGCCTGGCTGGGCACGCCCTATCGGCATCTGGCGGCAACGCGGGGCGCGGGCTGCGATTGCCTGGGGCTGATCCGCGGCGTCTGGCGCGACCTTTATGGCGTGCTGCCGGAGGTGCCGAACTACCGGGCTGACCTGCGTGATCCGCGCGACCTGCTGGCGGCGGCGACCGAGCGGCTGGCGCCGGCGGGGCAGGAGGCGGGGGCGATCGTGCTGTTCCGGCTCGGCGCGCAGCCGCGCCATTGCGGCATACTGGTCGGGCCCACGCGCTTCATTCACGCCCAGGAGCGGGTGGGGGTGGTGGAGGTCAACCTCACCGACGGCTGGGCCAAACGCGTGGTCGGGTGCTTCGCGTTTCCGGAGGGTGTGTAGATGGCGACACTGGCGCTCTCGCTTGCCGGGCAGGTGGTTGGTGGCGCCGTCGGCGGGCCGATCGGGGCGACGATCGGGCGGGCGCTGGGAGCGCTGGCCGGGTCGGCGATCGACGGCATGCTGTTCGGCGAAAAGCCGCAGACGCAGGTCGCGGCGGGCGCCGACATCAGGCTGCAGGGCTCGACCGAGGGCGCGCCGATCCCAAGGCTTTATGGCTGGAGCCGGGTGACCGGCAACATCATCTGGGCCACCGAACTGGAAGAGGTGACCACCGAAACATCGGGCGGCAAGGGCACCAGCCAACCGGCCGAGAGCGAGACGACGATCCTTGCGAGCTTCGCCGTGGGGCTCTGCGAGGGTGAGGTGCATCGGCTGGGCCGGATCTGGGCCGATGGGCAGGTGCTGGAGACCGAAGGGTTATCGCTGCGGTTCTATCGCGGCAGCGAGGCGCAACTGGCGGACAGCCTGATCGAAGCCAAGCAGGGCGCGAACGCGCCGGCCTATCGCGGGCTGTGCTATCTGGTGGTCGAGCGGTTACCGCTGGGGCCGTTCGGCAATCGCATTCCAAACATCTCGGTGGAGCTCTGCCGGGTGGTGGGGGAACTCGAGCCGGCGATCCGCGCGGTGACGGTCATCCCCGGCGCGACCGAGTTCGGTTATGACCCGACGCCGCGGGTGCGGGTGGTGGGGCCCGGAGCGACGGTCAACGAAAATGCACACCAGAGCGCCGCGACCAGTGACTGGACGCTGTCACTCGACGAGCTAACGTCGCTCTGCCCCAATCTCGAACACGTGGCGCTGGTGGTGGCCTGGTTTGGCGACGACCTGCGGGCGAGCCACTGTACGATTGCCCCGAGGGTTGAGGCGAGCGCCCGCGACGTCAACGGCGCCAGCTGGTCGGTGGCCGGCCTATCGCGCAGCGCGGCGCAGGTGGTGAGCTTTGTCGATGGCGGTCCGGCCTATGGGGGCACCCCTAGCGACGCGGCGGTGCTGGCGGCGATTGCCGACCTAACGGCGCGCGGACTGGGGGTGACGCTCTATCCGATCGTGCTGATGGACATTCCGGCCGACAATCCGATGGGCCAGCCGGCTTATCCGTGGCGCGGAAGGATCAGCGGGGCGGTGGCGGATGTCGCCGGCTTCGCGGCGGGTTACGCGGACTTCGTGCTGCACTATGCCGGGTTGGCGCCGCGGCCGGCGGGGTGAGACGCCTTTGTCATCGGCTCGGAACTGCGTGGGCTGACCGCGATCCGGGATGGTGGCAGCTTTCCATTCGTCTCCGCGCTGGTCGGTCTCGCGGTCGACGTGCGGGCGGTGCTGCCGGAAGCAAAGCTCACCTATGCGGCCGATTGGTCGGAGTTTTCCGGCGTGCAGCCAGGCGGGGCGGCGAAGTATTTTCACCTCGATCCGCTTTGGGCGAGCCCGGACATCGATGCGGTCGGCATCGACAACTATATGCCGGTCAGCGACTGGCGCGACGGCGATGACCATGCCGACGCGGCGCTGGCCGAGGGGCCGTATGACCTCGACTATCTCGATGCCGGGATTGCAGGCGGCGAGGGGTTCGACTGGTACTATCAGAACGACGCCGATCGGCTGGACGGGGTGCGGACGCCGATCGAGGATGACCAGAGCGAGCCCTGGATCTGGCGCTTCAAGGATGTTGCGAGCTGGTGGAGCAACGCGCACCACAACCGACCGGACGGCGTGCGCGATGCGTCGCCGACCGCCTGGGTGCCGGGCAGCAAGCCGATCTGGTTTACCGAACTGGGCTGCGGGGCGGTCGACAAGGGCGGCAACCAACCCAACGTGTTTGGCGACCCCAAGAGCTCGGAAGACGCGCGGCCATACTTTTCAAGCGGCGCGGCCGATGCGCTGCAGCAGCGGCAGGTGCTGCGGGCGCAGTTGGCGCATTGGGCCGACAGCGACATGGTCGAGCGGGTCTATCTCTGGACCTGGGATGCGCGGCCGTTTCCGGCCTTTCCGGCCCTGTCGGAGGTGTGGGCGGATAGCACGAACCATGCGACGGGCCATTGGCTGACCGGCCGGCTCGGCGGGGTGGCGAGCGACGAACTGGCGCGGGCGCTGGCGGCCGATTATGGCGTCACGCTGAGCGAAGTGGCGGCGCGACCGCCCTTTGTCGAGGGCTATCTGCTCGAGGGGCCGGCGAGCCTCCGCGATGCGCTGGGCCCGCTGCTGGCGGCCACCGGGCTGAGCATTCGCGACACGCCAAAAGGGCTCGAACTGCTTCGCACGCGTGGCCGGGATGCGGTGGCGATCGACGAGCCGGTGGAGGGGGAGCCGCGGCTGTCCCGCAAGCGGCCGGACCCGGGCGAAGCGGTGGCGGCGCTGGCGCTGAGCTATCCGGATCGGTCGCGGAACTACCATACCGGTACGGTAACGGCGATGCGGCTCGATGGCCATGCCGTGAGCGCCCAGACGACGCCACTTGGGCTCGATCTTTCGGGCGCGCGGACGGCGGCCGAGCGGCTGCTGCTCGATGCCAGTCCCACCCGCGACACTCTGGAACTGACACTGCCGCCATCGCGTCTGGCGTTGGAGGTTGGCGATGCCGTCGCGGTGGCGGGGCAGGGCGAGGGGCCGTTCGAGATCACCGAGATCCGCGACGGGCTGGCCCGCAAAATCTCGGCGCGCGCCATTCCGCCGGTGCTGACCGCGGCGATCGTCTCCGATCGACCGGCGCCGCTGGGCGCAGGTGTGACGCCCAAAGCGCTGCCGGTGCTGGCGGCAGCGCATCTGCCGGCCGAACCGGACGGGACGGCGTCACGGCTTTTGCTTACGGCTGCCGCGCAACCCTGGCCGGGAGAGGTGAGCGTTACCGAGGCGCTGACCGGCGCGAACGTCGTCCGCCTGCCGCGCAACGCGGCGCTGGGCGAACTGCTCGAGCCACTGGCGCCCGGGACGGTCTATGGCTGGGACGGGGCCAACAGCCTGCACCTCAAACTCTATTCCGGGCATCTGGCAGCGCTGGATGATGCGGTGGTGCTGGCCGGTGGCAATCGGCTGGCGGTGGAAACCGATGCCAGCGACTGGGAGATCATCGGCTTTGCCGTGGCCGACCTGCTGGGACCGGGCGAATACCGGCTGAGCCGGCTGCTGCGAGGGCAGGGCGGCACGGATTGGGCCATAGGACCCTGCGCGGTCGGCCGGCGGGTGGTGATCCTCGATGAGGCGCCGCAGGTGGTCGCTGTGCCGGGGGCCTGGCTGGGTGGCACGGTGGATTTGCGCGGCTTCGCCGGGCGAACCGATGTCACTGGCACCGACTTCGAGACCGATCTCGGTCTCGGTCCGGTCCTACCGCTGGCGCCGGTGCACCTGCGGGCCGAGCGACCCGCCGGGGGCAGCGACGTGGTGCTGAGCTGGATCCGGCGCAGCCGCTCGGACAGCGATAGCTGGGCGACTGCTGATGCGCCGCTCGATGTCGTGCCGGAAGCCTATCGGGTGACCCTCTTCAATGGTCTCACGGCGGTGCGGACGATGGAAGTGGGATCGCCGACCGCGACCTATGGGGCGACCGAGCAGACCGCCGATTTCGGCGTCGTGCCGGCCGCCTTCAGCTTCGCCGTTGCCCAGGTGAGTCCGGTGCATGGCGCCGGGCACGCGGCGACCGGCAGCTTTGCCGCCTGAACAGACTTCACAACATGGAGAGTAAGATGAACCTGACGTTCTTCGTCGGCTATCGGACGTATCTTGTTGCAATGGCGATGATTTTGGCCGCTGCAGCACAAGTCCTCGGCGTCGATCTGCCCAATTTCGACAGTCAATCGGCCGGCGATCTGCTGATGCAGGCCTTCGCCATCATCTTCCTGCGCAAGGGGATTGCCCGCTGACCTTGCCAAGCCCCGGCCAAGCGTTCATCTATCGTTCAGGCGTTGGTTCTTAATGTGGCGCCATGAAGGAAACGATTGTGAACATTCTGGCAGCCCTGATGCTGGCGTTTCTGGCGGGATCTGTCTCGCCGGCGGCAGCGCAGCAGCGTGACTGCCTGACCCGGCAGGACATCCAGGATCGACTGGCGAACGGCATGATTGCCCCGCTGGCCGATGTGATGAACCGCGCCGGTATCAAGGAACGTCCGCTCTCGGTCCAGGTGTGCGATGTCGATGGGGCTCCCCACTACATCGTCAACATGATGGATTCCTATGGCGAAAGTCAGAGCGTCACGTTGAACGCTGGAGACGGTTCGCAATAAACTGGGGCTTGCGACGGTCTGCCGATGCCGGGTGGAGGGTCCTTCCGGCACTTGGTGCAGCCGTTGCCCAAAGAGGGACTTTGTCGATGCGCATCCTCGTTGTTGAAGATGACACCAATCTCAACCGCCAGATCAAGGACGCCCTGACCGAAGCCGGCTATGCCGTCGACGTCGCGTTCGACGGCGAAGAGGGGCACTATCTCGGCGATACCGAGCCCTACGATGCTGTGGTGCTCGATATCGGCCTGCCGCACATGGATGGGCTTTCGGTGCTCGAGGAATGGCGCCGCGCCGGCCGGACCATGCCGGTGCTGCTGCTCACCGCCCGCGACCGCTGGAGCGACAAGGTGCAAGGTATCGACGCCGGCGCCGACGATTATGTGGCCAAGCCCTTCCACATGGAAGAAATCCTGGCGCGTTTGCGCGCCCTGGTGCGCCGCGCCGCCGGTCATTCGTCCAACGAAATCACCGCCGGTCCGGTCCGGCTCGACGTCAAGGCCGGCAAGGTCACGGTCGACGGCCATGCGATCAAGCTCACCAGCCACGAATTGCGGCTGCTGAGCTACCTGATGCACCACAAGGGCAAGGTGATCTCGCGCACCGAGCTCACCGAGCATCTCTATGACCAGGATTTCGACCGCGACAGCAACACCATCGAGGTGTTCGTCGGCCGCCTGCGCAAGAAGCTGCCCGAGGAAGTGATCCAGACGGTCCGTGGCCTCGGCTACCAGATCGTCGAGGACTGACGGCGGCGCGGGGGCGCCACACCAGATGCGCAAAGGCTCCATCGCGGCATCACTGTTCTGGCTCTCGGCAGGCTGGCTGATCATCGCCCTGCTGGCGACGGCCTTCCTGTTGACCGAGCTCTATTCCCGCGCCCTCGACAATTCCCTCTCGGAAACGCTGAAGTTCCACATCGAGACACTGGTCGACCGCACGCTGGTGACCAATGATCCGGCGAGCGAGAACATCCGCGTCGGCGACCCGCGCTTCGAGCGCCCAGCGTCTGGCTGGTACTGGGTGATCCGCGACGACGCCGGCAAGGTGATCAACTTCTCCGGCTCCATGGTGGGCATGCTGCTGCCCGAACTGACCGGCGCCTATGACGTCAACAATGTCCGCACCGGGGTCGAGACCGACCCGTTCGAGACCCGCATGCGCGTGGTTGAGCAGGCGGCGACCGTCAACGGCACCCGGCTGCAGTTCACTGCCACCGGCAGCCTCGACGAGATTCTGGAGCTGGTCGACGAGTTCCGCGGCCAGACGCTGATCGTCCTCTCGGCGGTGGCGATCATGCTCGCCATCATGTCGACCATTGTCGCTCGTATCGCGCTGCGGCCGGTCGGTCGGCTCGGCAAGGCGATCGAAAAGGTGCGCGAGGGCGAGGCCGAGAATGTCGGCGGCACCTATCCGCGCGAGATTGCGCCGCTGGCCGAAGAGGTCAACGAGCTGCTGCGCTCCAATACCCAGATCATCGAGCGGGCCCGCAACCAGGTGGGCAACCTGGCGCATGGGCTGAAAACGCCGCTGGCCGTGCTGCGCAACGAGGCGAGCGCGGCCAAGGAATCGGCGCTGAGCCGGGTGGTGCTGTCGGAATCCGAGAAGATGACGCAGCTCGTCACTACCTATCTCGATCGGGCGCGGATCGCTGCGCGCAGCGCCGTGGTCGGCAAGAAGGCCGACGCCACCCATGTCATGCTGCGGCTGGCGCGCGTCATGGAAAAGCTCAATCCTTCCAAGACCATCGCCTTTGTCCGCCCGGATGCCTCGCTGCCCTGGTTCCGCGGCGACGAGGGCGACCTGGAAGAAATGGCCGGCAACCTGCTCGACAATGCCTGCAAGTGGTCGGGCGGCAAGATCGCCATTTCAATGGTGGCCGAGCGGACCCCGTCGGGCGCCAACCTCCTGATCAAGATAGAGGATGATGGGCCGGGCCTGACCGAGGAAGAGGCCAAGGCGGTTTTGCGCCGTGGCGTGCGGCTCGACGAGAAGACGCCGGGCAGCGGGCTGGGGCTGGATATCGTTAAAGAACTGGTTGACGTCTATGGCGGCAGCCTGCAATTGAAGCGCTCCGTGCTCGGGGGGCTTCTCGCCGAGCTGCGCTTGCCGGGCGCCAAACTCGGTATGGGGCGAGGGCTCTCCGCACTTTCGCCGCAATAGACCACGATCAAGGCAGCGGCTTTTTCCCGGGACTGACATGCAGCAGACGATCCGCCTTCTTCCTCTCCTCGGCGCTCTCCTGCTTGCAGGCTGTTCGACCGGGCCGACCACGCAATTTGCGCAGGGTCCGACGCTCGTCCAGCCCACCACGACGCTGCAGACCGCAGCGCTGCCCACCCCCGCCCAGCAGCTCTCGACGGCCGCTTCGCTGACCGATGTCAGCAGCTTCGTCGACGCCACCATCATCCCGCAGCTGAGCGCCAACGACCGCGCCCAGGCGGCCGGCGCCCAGTTCAACGCCTTGCAGTTCGGCCGCCCCGGCGCGCCGCGCGCCTGGCAGGGTGACAAGGGTACCTCGGGCAACGTGACGGTTGGCCCCTATGTGCGGGTCAACAACATCGATTGCCGCGACTTTACCCACACCATCAAGCTGGGCGGCACCGACCACGCCAAGAAGGGCACCGCCTGCCGGGAGGCTGATGGCAGCTGGACGGTCGTCAATCAGGGCTGATACCGTCGAAAGTCGGTACTTGCCGCTTGTGCGGTAACCTTTTTTTACACTCCGGCGTTAGGCTGGTCGCGACGTGAAACCCACGACGCGAATCCCACATGCCAGCAAGTACCCTCTCCGTGACCCCTGAAAAGTCTGCGCCGACCAGCGCTGCTGCCCCCCGTGCGTCGCGCATGGGCCGGCCCTTCTATGGGCTGATCGAGAGCGTGATCGTCGAATCGCCGGTCAATTTCGAGTTTGATGGCGCCATTTCGCGCGAGCACGCCAACGCCGTCTGGACCTGGATGGCGCGCGACCTGGCGTCCGACTTGCTCGATCCGGACGCTCCCGAAAGCGAGGATGCCCGCAGGACGCTCGATGCGATCATGCCAGAACTGCTTTTGCGGCCGCAAGGCAGTTGGCGCGTTGGCCGAGAGCACCGAAGCGGCGCGCCGGTTGAAGTCGCAGCTGGGCGGTGAGATCGTCTTTGCCCGCCTGCCGATCGTTCTCAATGCGCTCAAGTGTCGGGCCCTGCTGGAAAAGGCCCAGGGCTTTGGTCGCGCTGCCAATGGCATGAACGACGAGGCGGGTCTGGCGTTGGCGCTGCAATCCATGCCGCTGCAGGACCATGCCGTCGCTGCCCTGCTGATGATGTCTGCCATTGGGAAGGTGGCAAATCCCGCCAAGCTGATCACCGCGGTGCTGCGCATTGCGGGATCTTCGAGCGAAGTGGCGGTGCAGCGGGTCGGCTTTTCCCCGCTGGTCGATGCCATCCTGGCGCATGCCCAGAACCAGGTGCACCACCTGACCAATACCGGCGCCTATGCCGATATCGACCTTGTCTGCCGGGCCATAGACCGGTTCCACAGGCTGGCCCGCTCGATCAACGCCTATATCGAACTGTCGCGCAACAGCCGCTGGAGCACGGTGATGGCCGCGCTGATCAAGGCCGTATCGGAGCGCGTCGAGCCGCGCCTGCGCGAACTACCGGGCAATCTCAACATGGCGCTCCGCAAGGGCCGCGAAGGCAGCGACCGGGTCGACAGCGACCTGCTGCTGGTGGCGCTCAACGGCGTCTATGTCTTGGCGACGGTGCGCGATTGCCGCGACTCGCTGGGCGTCAACGCCAGCTTTGATCAGGCTTGGACCCAGGTGGGGCAGGCGTTGGAAATCCATATCCAGCGTAACCTCGATGCGCTGCGCACCAACCCGTCGGACACCGTCACGGTGCAGCGACTCGAGGCAGTGATCACCATGGCCGAGCAGCGCTTCAACGCCGAGTATGCGGAAACCCTGCGCCGCGCCAAGGAAAGCGCCGAGCGGCCGCGCTAGACCGGTCGGATCCGCTCGATCGGCACCGCGCCGCCGGCATCCCGGACGAACAGCCGTGTCTTGCCGGCGCTGGCCTCGCGCTCGATGAGGGCCAATCCGCCGATGCCGCCGCCGGGCGCTGCGGCGATGATGCTGCCGACCGCCTGTTGCGGGTCGGTGAGCTCGGAACGCGCAAAGATCAGGCACCCCCGTTCAAAAAACCGCGCATCGGCTGAGGTGACGACGCAGGTCTGTGGCTTCGCGCCGAAACGGCCGGTCAGATAGCCCGGCAGCTGCTGCGACGGTGGCGGCGGTGAAAGCTTCCAGCCCGTGTCGGTGATCATGCCGCCCGTGAGGGCCCGTTCGGCAGCGATCTGCCCGGCAATCGCTGGTGGAATGGCGCCGATCTCGACAGCTGCGGCGACGGCACCGAGGCCGATGGCGATGCCTGGAAGAAGTGACGTTGGGTCGGCCGGCCGGCGGAGCAGCGCTGCGCCACGATCAAGAAAAGCCGGCGCACCATCGACCGGTGGCGCCACCGGGGGCTTGCCGTCCGGCGTCTCGTAAATCGCCTCGATCATCGGGTCATCGATCGGCGCGGCGTTGCCGCTGATGGCGGCGCGTCCGCTGGCGATGCAGGCGACGGCGCGACGGTATCCGGCCGCGGCACCGGCAAGCACGATGCCGGGGAGGGGGCCGGTTGCCGCCAGGTGATCACCAGCCCAACGCGTGGCGCCGCCGGCGGCGAGCCAGAGCATCAGCTCCGGCTGTCGGGCGCCGCCGACAACCAACTGGTCTGTCTCGGTGGTGCCAGCATCCTGCGCAATTCCCTCGATCCCAACCAGGAAGTCGACGCTGAGCCCGGAAAGGTCCTTGGCGACGGAGGCAGAGCGCGGCACTAGGCCGCTGGTGAATGGTACGCCGCTGGCCTTGCAGAAATCGATGAAGCGCGAATTAGGCCCCAGCCGGGTATCGGAGACCCGCTGCACGGCGACGCCAGCCTCCCGGGCGAGGAGTGCAAGCCGATAGCCGAAACCGCTGCCGGTGCTGAACAGTGCACGTTTCCCGAGCCAGACGCCGAACCGCTCGGCCCGGTGGAACGCCGCAATGGCGCCGGTAACGCCGGGTAGGCGGTTGCCCGCAAAGACCGGCAGGCGCTCGAACGTGCCGGTGGCGAGGACAACCGTGCGGGCTGAAATTTCGATGATCCGCCCGATCGGACGGCCATTCTCGAGCAGGACCTGATGCGCTCGGGCGGTGGTGCCCGAGAGCGCAAAGACCTCGGTATGGAGCAGGATTTCCGCCGCGGGGCTGGCGCTGAGGCGAGCAATGGACGCTTCGGGCGGCTCTTCATCGCCGGTGGTGCCGTAAAAGCGCGCATCGCCGCCCAGCCAGGAGCGACGCTCCACCAGCAGTGTCCGCCCCTTGGCTGCCGCGGCGGCGGCCAGGCCGGCCAGTCCGCCGCCAACGATCAGGGTGTCGACGTCGAGACGGGCCTGCGGCTGGGCATTGATCCAGGGCGGCGAAGACAGGTTCTCGACCAGAAGGCCAAGGCTGCCGGACCGGTCGTCGTCGCGGCGGAGCAGGCGTGACAGCAGACCTTGTGGGCGCGGCGCGGTGCCGAACGTCACGAGATCGAGCCCGTCCAGCGCCGGCAGCCGCTGCAGCGGCAATGCGTGAGTCGGATCGCTGCGGAGCGCCACCAGCGGCGCGAACGCCTCGTCGAGCCGCATCGGGACGCCCGTGTGCGTGCCAATGGCGGAGATGTCACTGGCGAGAAGGGCGGAGAGTACCGTATCGCCGGAAAACCCCATGACGGCTCGCCCATCGAGCCGAAACTGCAGGGGTTTGCCGCGGTCCAGCCCGGCACCGCCAAACTGGTGTGGGGCGTCGGCGGCCAGACGGTTGGCTTGCGACATCAGAGCCCCTCCGCCATGAAGTCGGCGACCGCCTGGCGAGCGTTACCGCGCCCGACGTCATGGGCGGCCACAAAGGCCGCCTCGTCGGAGGTCGACACACCGGCAAAGTGCCGGGCCAGCAGGGGCGCGAAGAATACGGCTGTATCGCCGAAGCCGGCCAACAGCTGAACCTTTGGGCCGCGGGCGGTGGCAACCAGCGGCGCGCCGTCGAGCGTCTCGAAGCGCGTGTGGACGAGGTCAGCCGCACGGTGAAGCGGGCCTTGCGGCGCGAGGCAGGCGCCGAACCGGGCCATCGGCTGGTCGGCGCCATCGACGATGGCGGTAACCCCGCCACCCTTGCCGGGCTGGCCCAGGATTACGCCGCGGTCGATATAGCGCACCAGCGGCGCCGCCAGCGGGCGGGCCGGTTCGGTGACGATGGTTTGCGCCGCCACGGGCCGGAGCAGACGCTCTCGGCCCGATTCGTCCAGCCATTCGGCGATTGCAGCGTCGTCGCAAAGGATGCAGGTGGTGGCGTCCGCTTCGATGGTCGCGCTGCGAATGCGCGCCGAACCGTCGCGTCGCAATGTCACCGAATCGTGAGCGACGCGCTGCACCCCGGCGCGCTCGCCCCAGGTGACCAAAGCGGGTTCGGCCTTGCCGCGCATCAGAGCAGCGATATCGCGGAGGCGCCAGGCCTGTGCGGGTGAGGCGAGGGACCGGTCTGCGGCCTGTTCGAGCGTGTAGCCCGTGCCAGCCGCACTGGCGCGCAAATGAGCGAGGGCTTCGACGCTGGCATGGGTCTCGGCGATCAGCAGTGGATCAAGCTTTTCGACAAGACCCTTGCCCAAACTATTGATAACCTTTGTCGTTTCGGTGGTGGCCTGGCGCAATTGCGCCCAGCTGGCGGGTCGCGTCGCCACCATGTAGGCGACATCGAAACGCCGTGGCAGCGGCCAGGCCGACCAGGGCTGACCCACGCGGCAGACCGATCTGCCATGTACGCCAGCCAGGCAAGCAGACAGCAGCAGGGCCAGTGGCGAGCTGCCGAAGATGGCAAAATCGAAAGTCATTGCGCTGGGAAAACGCCTCTCGGTGGCACTGCGGCAAAGCGCGCGTCACTGATTGACATAACGCAATGCCATTTTTGCCGAAATGCCCCTATAGATGCAGCCCGCTAGAAACCCGGGTTCGCATGTTCTGGATCTTTGCCATCGCCATCACCGCGATCGCTTGCGCCGCGCTCTACTATGCGGCTCGCGGGCGGCGGGTCAACGCAACTCCTGCCGCGCAGATGACATCGGATGATGACGCGACCACCGCGCATTTTCAGTTGCAGCTGAGGGAAATCGACGGCGACATCGCCGCAGGGCGGTTAAGCGAGGCCGAGGCCGTCGCGGTCCGCGCTGAACTCGCCCGCGAATTGATGGCGCGGTCCGAGACCACCGCGCCGGCCACCGGCAAGGCGCCCGCCTGGGCGCTGCCGGGTGGCATCCTCGCTACCGCCATGCTGGCTTTTGCCACTTACGCCTTCCTTGGCAATCCGGCGCTGCCGGCCCTGCCACTGGCCGAGCGGACGCCGCCGCCGCCTGCCATAGACCTGGACGATGCAATGGCGCGGATCGAGAGCCAGCTCGAAAAGACCCCCGACGATGCGCGGGGCTGGACGGTGATTGCGCCGGTCTACATGCAGCAGGGCCGCTTTGCCGATGCCGAA
This sequence comes from Devosia sp., assembly GCA_015657675.1. GTDB lineage: Bacteria > Pseudomonadota > Alphaproteobacteria > Rhizobiales > Devosiaceae > Devosia_A. The sequence goes on along the minus strand of JACDQI010000199.1, from coordinate 11,931 downwards.
AAGGCTTATCGCCGGCTGATCGCGCTGACCGGCCCCTCGGCCGAGCTCGAGACCAATCTGGGCGAAGCGCTGATGATGGCGCAGGGCGGTGACGCCAGTGGAGAGCCACTCAGACTGTTCGAGAGCGCAGCGGCGCGCGACCCGCAGCATGTGCGCTCGCGCTACTATATCGCCGGGGAATCGACCCGGGCAGGCAATTTCGAACTTGCGGTCACCCAGTGGACTGACTTGCTCAAGCTCGGCAAGGGCGACGAGGCCTGGGTCAGTAACGCGCAGGCGGGGCTGGCGGCGGCTCAGGCTGGTCTTGGTGGCGCCGCCGCGTTGCCGGACGATGCGGCGATCCGCGACATGGTCGAAGGGCTCGCCACCCGGCTTTATGCCGATGGCGGCACGATCGAGGAATGGACGCGGCTGGTGCGCTCAAGGCTTGTCCTGGGTCAAACCGCTGATGCAAAATCTGACTATGACAAGGCCCGCCAGGCCTATCCCGACGCCGCTGTGCGGCAGGAACTGGATGTGCTGGCGGCCGACAACGGCTTGGTTAGCACCAAGGAGTCCCAATGACGGTTCAGCCCGCCCTCCGCCGATCCATGACCCGCAAGCAGAAGCGCCTGATCACCATCGGCACGCTGGGGGTAGTTCTGGCTGTGGCCGTTGGGATGATCCTTTATGCGCTGTCGGGCCAGATCAGCTTTTTCTACTCCCCCAGTCAGGCCAAGGAGGCCGCACTCGCTTCGGGAACATCGTTCCGGCTCGGCGGACTGGTCAAGGACGGCAGCTGGAAAAAGACCGGCGAAGAGAGCGACTTCATCGTCACCGATGGCGAAACTGAGCTCAGCGTGCACTATGTCGGCCTGCTGCCGGACCTTTTCCGAGAGGGCCAGGGCATCGTCGCCGACGGCACGCTCGGCGCAGACGGCGTCTTTGCCGCCAACCGCGTGCTGGCCAAGCACGATGAGAACTACATGCCCAAGGAAGTGGTCGAAGAGCTCAAGGCGCGCGGCGAGTGGCAGCGCGACGGGGCAGGTAGCTGATGTCGATTGAACTCGGACATTTCGCGCTGATCCTGGCCACCGCGATCGCGGCGGTCTCGGCAGTGCTGGGCTTTATCTTCTGGAAAGCGGGCGACCGCGTCGCAGGCTTTCTGCAGCAGGGCGCCGTGCTGCAGTTCCTGCTGGTCGGCGCTGGCTTTGCCACGCTGATCCAGGCTTTCGTCGCGTCGGACTTTTCACTCAAGCTCGCCGCCGAGCATTCGCATTCGGACCAGCCGCTGCTCTACAAGATCACCTCGGTCTGGGGTAATCACGAGGGCTCGATGGTGCTCTGGGTGATGATCCTGGTGTTGATGGGCGCGGCGGTGGCGGCGTTCGGCCGAAGCCTGCCCAAGGACCTGCTCGCGCTGGTGCTGGCGACTCAGAGCCTGCTGACCACGGCCTTTGCGAGCTTCACGCTCTTTACTTCCAACCCCTTCACCCGCCTGACCGATCCGCCGTTTGAAGGCCTCGACCTCAACCCGGTGCTGCAGGATATCGGCCTCGCCATCCATCCGCCGCTGCTCTACACCGGCTATGTCGGCTTTTCGATCTGCTTTTCCTTTGCCATCGCGGCGCTGATTTCGGGCCGGATCGATACCGCCTGGGCGCGCTGGGTGCGACCCTGGACACTGTTCTCCTGGGTGTTTTTGACGCTCGGCATCGCGATGGGCTCGTACTGGGCCTATTACGAACTCGGCTGGGGCGGCTGGTGGTTCTGGGACCCGGTGGAGAACGCCAGCTTCATGCCCTGGCTTGCTGGCACAGCGCTGCTGCATTCGGCGCTGGTGATGGAAAAGCGCAATGCGCTCAAGATCTGGACGGTGTTCCTCTCGATCATCACCTTCTCGCTCTCGCTGCTGGGCACCTTCCTCGTGCGCTCGGGCATCCTGACCTCGGTGCATACCTTTGCCTCCGATCCGACCCGCGGCCTCGTCATCCTGGCGCTGCTGGCCGTGGTGATCGGCGGCGCCTTTGCACTCTTTGCCTTCCGGGCGCAGAGCCTGCGCGCGGGCGGACTGTTCGCGCCGGTAAGCCGGGAAGGTGCGCTGATCCTCAACAACCTGCTGCTGGCGACAGCGACGGTCGCCGTGCTGGTCGGGACGCTCTATCCGCTGCTGCTCGACGCCTTGACCGGGCGGACCATCTCGGTGGGCGCGCCGTTCTTTGACCTGACCTTCGGGGCGATCATGGCGCCGTTGCTGGTGATCCTGCCGTTCGGCCCATATCTCGCCTGGAAGCGGGCCGACTTCGTTTCCGTGGTGCAGCGGCTGGCCTGGGTGGCGGGACTGGCGCTGTTTGCCACCATCCTGTTCTTTGCCTTGCGCGGCGGCGCGGTGTCGCTGGCCCCGTTTGGCCTCTTGCTGGGATTCTGGGTGGCGCTGGGCGCGCTGGCCGAACTGCAGGACCGCGCAAAATTCTTCCGCACCGACCTGCGCACCAGCTTCCGTCGGCTCTTCGGCCTGCCGCGCACGGCCTGGGCGACGGCACTGGCGCATTTCGGCCTCGGCGTCTCGGTGATCGGCATTGTCTCGGCTTCGGCCTGGCAGGCCGAACTGGTGACCACAATGCAGCCCGGCCAGTCGGCCGAAATCGCCGGTTATGTGGTGACCTTCGACAAGCTCGAGGAACTCGCCGGCCCCAACTATCGCAGCCAAGCCGGCAGTTTCTCCATCGCCGCTCCGGACGGCAAGACCCGCATCGCGTTGCCGGAGCGACGCATCTATGTCGCCAGCGGCACGCCGACAACCGAAGCGGCGATCGAGACCTACGGATTCTCCCAGCTCTACATGCAGCTCGGGGAAGCCGAGGAAGGCAATGGCGGCCAGGTCGTGCGCCTCTGGTACAAGCCCTTCGTCACCTTGATCTGGCTGGGCGCCGTGCTGATGTCGGGGGCCGGGCTCATCTCACTGACCTATCGCCGCCTGCGGGTCGGCGCCCCGCGCCCGGCGCATAAGTCGGTGCCGGCCGAATGAGGCGTCTCCTCGCCGTGCTGCTTCTGGCGCTGGCGACCCTGCCGGCCTTTTCGGTCAATCCCGACGAGATGCTGGCCGACCCGGTGCTCGAAGGCCGCGCCCGCGCCATCTCTGAGCATCTGCGTTGCCTCGTCTGCCAGAACCAGTCGATCGATGACAGCGACGCCGAACTCGCCCGCGACCTGCGGGTACTGGTGCGCGAGCGGCTGACCGCTGGCGACAGCGACGAAGCGGCGGTGCAGTACATCGTCGACCGCTATGGCGAGTATGTGCTGCTCAATCCGGTGGTCGCGCCGCATACGCTCGTGCTTTGGGTAACCGCGCCTGTGGTGCTGCTGGTTGGAGGCATCGTGGTGTTTATCGGTCTGCGTCGTCGCCGGGTGTTGCCGAAGCCGCCGGCAGCCCTGTCGGCCGAGGAAGCTGCAGCGCTCGAAAAGCTCAGCAGCCGGTGACAGCGGACCCGCCGGCGCGTAAGCATCGGCGCTGTGTCGCTGACAGATTTCCTTCCGCCCGACCTTGATCCGACGCTGGCGCTCGCGCTCGTCGGGCTGAGCCTTGTCACCTCCCTGATTACCGCGACCTTCAGCTTGGGCGGCGGCACGCTGATGCTGGTCGTGCTGGCGCTGGCCTTCCCGCCGGCTGTGGTCGTGCCGCTGCATGGCGCCATCCAGCTCGGGTCGAACGCCGGTCGCGCAGTGGTGCAGCGCCACCACATCCAGTGGAGCTATGTGCGCTGGATCGCGCTCGGCGCGGTGATTGGGACGATTGTCGGTGGCCAGTTCGCAAAGCTGCTGCCCGAACAGCTCTTCACCGCCCTGATCGGGCTCTTCGTGCTGATCTCGACCTGGTTGCCACAGCCGAAAATCGTTGGCCGTAGCCCGCTGGTGCAGGTGCTGGGCGGCGGCATCATCTCGGCGCTGTCGATGCTGGTGGGTGCCACCGGGCCACTAGTCGCGGTGTTTCTCAAGGCCATCCCCGACCGGCAGCAGCTGGTGGCGACTCATGCCACGCTGATGACCATCCAGAACACCTTCAAGGTGCTGGTCTTTGTCGCGCTCGGCTTTGCCTTCGCCAGCTACCTGCCGCTGCTCGTCGCGATGATTGTCTCGGGCTTTATCGGGACGTCGATCGGCAGTCGGCTGCTGGTCAAGGTTCCGGAAGTGGCGTTTCGCTGGGGTTTCAAGCTCATCCTGAGCCTTGTGGCACTCGACCTGCTGCGCAGTGCGATCTGGCCCTGACGTCGGTCGCACGTCCGGCAACCCCCAGCAACATTCAGCAAACTTACCGAAACTTAATGTTGGCGACACCCTGCGGAAAGGCGACGGCTTTCATATATCGGGCCACTGTTGAGAGACGTTCCAAGGAGAACAAATAGATGCGCACCAGTTTCCTGTCTCGCACTCGTAAGTGGATCGGCGCCTCGGCGCTGGCGATCCTCGTAGGCATCGGCGGCGGTTCAGCCTTCCTGGCGGCCTCCAGCCCGAGCGCTCTCGCGCAGATCCAGCCCGCGGCCCAGATTACCCTGCCCAAAGAAGTCACCCCGACCAGCTTTGCCGACCTCGTCGAGGCCGTGAAGCCCGCCGTGGTGTCGATCGTGGTGGAAGGCGACGAAGCCGTCGCGACCTGCAGCGCGGCGGTCGTGAATTCAACTTCCAGTTCCCCGATCTGCCGATGGCGACCTGCGCGATTTCCTCGAGCAGTTCGGCCAGCAGTTCGGTCAGGGTCCGGGTGGTCGGGGCGGTGACGACCAGCGGCCGCAGGCTCCGGCTCGCAAGTTCATGGCGGCAGGTTCGGGCTTTGCCATTTCGGCCGACGGCTACTTCGTCACCAACAACCACGTGGTCGACAATGCCAGCAAGGTGACGGTGATCTTCGACAATGGTGACGAAATGACCGCCACCGTGGTCGGCACTGACAAGCGTACCGACCTCGCCGTGGTCAAGGTCGATGGCGTCACCGACCTGCCGTTTGTCAGCTTTGCCGATGAGGACGTCCGCGTCGGCGACTGGGTGGTGGCCGTCGGCAATCCGTTCGGCCTCGGCGGCACCGTGACCGCCGGTATCGTTTCGGCCCGTGGCCGCGACATTGCCGGTTCGTCGCAGGGCGACTTCCTGCAGATCGACGCGGCCGTCAACACCGGTAACTCGGGTGGTCCGGCCTTCAACCTCAAGGGCGAAGTCGTCGGCGTCAACACCGCCATCTTCTCCCCCAATGGCGGCAATGTCGGTATCGCCTTCGCGATCCCGTCCAACATCGTCGAGCAGGTTGCCAACCAGCTGATCAAGTCGGGTACCGTGACGCGCGGCTATCTCGGCGTCGGCATCCAGGACGTCAACCGCGACATCGCCGACAGCGTCGGCCTTGCGACCGCGGCGGGCGCTCTGGTTACCGAGCCGGCTGAAGACGGTCCGGGCAAGAAGGCCGGCATCAAGTCGGGTGACATCATCACCAAGGTCGATGGCACCGAGATCAGCAATGCGCTCGCCCTGTCGCGCAACATCGCCAGCAAGGACCCGGGTACCGAGGTCGAACTGACGATCTGGCGCAATGGCAAGGAAGAGACCCTCAAGGTCACGCTCGGCAAGCTCAACGAAGCCGCCGCCGCCACTCAGGAAGAGCAGCAGCCGCCGGCTGAGGAAGAGCCCGCCAAGCCTGCTCCGTCGAGCGTCGGCGTCACGCTGGTGCCCAACGCTGATGGCGAGGGTGTACTGGTCCAGGACATCGACCCGTCCTCGGTCGCTGCCGACAAGGGCTTTGCCGTTGGCGATGCGATCCTCGAAGTCGACAACAAGCCGGTCGCAACGGCCGATGAGTTCGAAGCCGCCATCCAGGGCGTCAAGGACTCGGGCCGCAACACCGCGCTGATCAAGGCTGAACGCGGCGGCAATGTCCGCTACCTCGGCCTGCCGCTCGACGACGAAAACTAAACCTTCCCATGTTCGGTCCCGGGGTACGCCCCGGGACCTTCCTGCATTTCGTCGATCCGGCGAAGGCCGCAATTCCCGCAGCCTTGGAAGTGTCAGTCGAGGCAGCGGACCTTGCCGGGTCTGGCCAGCACGATTGCGGCCTTCACCGGATCGGCGCTATCCCTGCTGGTGCAGATACGGGGTGCGAAATGAAAATCCTGCTGATCGAGGACGATCGCGAGGCGGCGAGCTACCTGATGCAGGCGTCGACGAAGCCGGACATGTGACCCCATCACGCCAGCCGACGGCGAAGACTGGCTATGCCATGGCGTCCAGCATGGACTACGACGTGCTGATCGTTGATCGCATGCTACCGCGTCGCGACGGCCTGTCGATCATCGAATCGCTGCGTGCCGAAGATGACAAGACGCCGGTGCTGATCCTCTCGGCACTTGGCGAGGTCGATGACCGTGTTACTGGTCTGCGGGCCGGCGGCGATGACTATCTGGTCAAACCCTACGCCTTCACCGAGCTCCTGGCTCGCATCGAGGTGCTGGCGCGCCGCTCCAGCCCGGCCGAGGCAGCGACCAGCTTCGAGGTTGGCGGCCTGTCGCTCGACCGCCTGAGCCGCAAGGTCGAGCGCGATGGCGAGACCATCCTGCTGCAGCCGCGCGAGTTCCGCCTGCTCGAATATCTGATGAAGAACGCCGGCAAGGTGGTGACCCGCACCATGCTGCTCGAAAACGTCTGGGATTATCACTTCGATCCGCAGACCAACGTCATCGATGTGCACATGTCACGGCTGCGCGGCAAGATCGACAAGGGCTATGCCAACCCGCTGCTGCAGACCATCCGCGGCGCCGGATACATGATCCGTGAATAGGGTCGTCCAGCTCTGGCGTACCTCGACGGTTCGTCTGACGGCGCTCTTCATTGTCATCTTCGTGGTCTTTTCGGTGCTGCTGCTGGCGCTGATCAGCTATCAGTCCAGCATCCAGATCCAGCGCCAGCAGGCCGACGACATCGACCGCGAGGTCACCCAGCTCGAACGCATCGACCGCGAGCGCGGCTTTCGTGCCGCCATTGTGGCGGTGGAGCGGCTGTCGCGGCAACCGGGCCCGGGCATCTACTATATCGGCACCCAAGCCGGCCTGATGATCACCGGCAATGTCTCCGATCTGCCCGTGAACGTGCTCCAGGAGCCAGGCACCTTCAGCTTCAACTACAACCTGTCGCGCCCCTTTGAGGGTGAGGCAAAGGACAAGAGCGAAGGCAATGCCGTGGTCCGCTCAGTGGTACTGCCCAGCGGCCTGGTTCTGGTGGTTGGGCGGGACGTGGTGGAGCGCCGCGGCTTTTCCGCCATCATTTTCCAGAGTTTCCTCTTCGGCGTCGGCGGCATCCTGCTGTTCTCAGTGATCGCCGGTGGCATCACTGCCGTCCGTGTGCTGCGCCGTATCGATGCCATCGCCTCGACCTCGCGCATGATCATGTCGGGCAACCTTTCCGAGCGCGTCCCGGTGACCAAGCGCAACGACGAGTTCGACGGGCTGGCGCAGAACCTCAACCAGATGCTCGACCGTATCGAGCAACTGATGCTGGGGCTGAAGGAAGTGACCGACAACGTCGCCCACGACCTCAAGACGCCGTTGACCCGCATGCGCAACCGCGCCGAGGCGGCGCTCCGCGATGGCCAGAGTGAGCCGGTGCAGCGTGAGGCGCTGGAGACGGTGATCGCCGAGAGCGACCAGTTGATCAAGACCTTCAACGCGCTGCTAATGATCGCCCGCGCCGAAGCCGGGGCACCGTCGGGGGCATTTGCCGATGTCGACCTCAGCGCGGTCGCCGCCGACGTTGCCGAACTCTATGGCCCGGTGGCCGAGGACGCTGGCATGGCGCTCGAGACGCATGTCACCGACGGCATCATGGCGCGCGCCAACCGCGAACTGATCGGCCAGGCACTGGTCAACCTCGTTGAGAATGCCCTGAAATACTACGAGCCTGCTGAGGGCAAGGCCGGCAAGATCACGGTCGGCATCCGCCGTCTCAATGACCGGGTGCTGATCGAGGTCGGCGACAACGGCCCAGGCATAGCGCCCGAAGATCGCGGACGCGTCGTCGAGCGCTTTGTCCGCCTCGAAAAGAGCCGCACCGAGCCCGGCTCGGGCCTCGGCCTGTCACTGGTGGCGGCGGTGGCGCGCCTGCACAAGGGCCAGTTCCGCATCGAGGATAACCAGCCCGGCGTCCGCGCCGTCATCGACCTGCCGGCGGCCTGACGGCCCTAGTGCTCGGTCGGGACTGAGGTTTCGCCGACGCCGATGCCAGCGACCTTACCGCCCTTGAGCATGTAGCCAATGTACTGGGCGACGTTGGAATACCCGCCCGGGCGATCGGCGCGGTAGCTGATCTTGCTGCCCGAGGCGGCGCCGAAGGTCGCCTTGAGTTCGGCAGTTGCAGCGCCGAGACCGGGGATGCCGAAGTTGGGAGTGGTAAGCTCGGCGGGCGCCGGATCGCAGGCTTTGTTGGGCTTGCCGGCCTCGGCCGCGACCATCATCACGAACTCGAAGCCGCCCAGCGCGTTGGAGATAAACCACACGGTGGAGCCTTCGGCGCTGTAGCAAAGCCAGTCGGCGCGGGCCGAGCCGTCGCCGTCGCGCTGCAGGGTGCCGCCAAAGGCCTTCTGCACGTCCTTGAGCTTGGTAGTCTGCAGCACGACCTTGAGCTTGCCCACCTGGATAGCGCCCACCGGCGTGTTTTCGAGGTTCGTCTTGGAGAAATTGAAGGCATTTCCGAAGATTGCCTGGCCCATGCCATTGAGCGATGCGGCGGAGGCGGGAGCTGAACCGAGGAGAAGGGTGCAGGCCAGAACGGCGAGAAGGTGACGCATGGGGGCTCGCAAGCGGGTAAGTTTTCGCGCCGGAAGATAGCGAGACGCCCGCCGAAATCCAGTGACATTTCGAGCCAGTGCGCTATCGATCGAAAATGACCGTCTCTCTCTCTACCCTGCTCGCCACTGCGCCCTACCTCGCTGAACTGGCCGATCGCCATGCCGACTGGCTGCCGGGGGCCATGGAAGCGCCGGATGCGGCTCTCGCGGCCGTGCTGGCCGAGATCCGGCAGGCGGGGCCGGTGGCAGCGGACGAAACCGCCATTGCCCCAATCCTGCGCCACGGCAAGGGTCGTATCGCGCTGCTCGCGGCTGCAGCGGAAGTCACCGGCGCCTGGACCACGGCGCAATCGACCGCCGCGCTCTCCGATCTTGCCGACGCCGCGCTCGACGCCGGGCTCGACGCGCTGATGCGCCGCGCGGCCGAAAAGGGCGATGTCGCGGCTGACCATGCCAGCGCTGCCCGCTCGGGGCTGGCCATCTTCGCCCTGGGCAAGCATGGTGGACGCGAACTCAACTATTCGAGCGATATCGACATTGTCGCCTTCTTCGATCCGGGGCAGGGGGCGCTGACCAACCCCGCCGAATGCACGCGCATCTATTCGCGCATCGTGCAACGGCTTGCCGCGCTGATGCAGGATCGGACAGCGGACGGCTACGTGTTCCGCACTGACCTGCGACTGCGGCCCGACCCTGGCTCGACGCCGATGGCGCTCTCGATCGATGCGGCGCTGACCTACTACGAAGGGCGCGGCCAGAACTGGGAGCGTGCTGCCTGGATCAAGGCCCGGCCCTGTGCCGGCGATATCAGGGTCGGCGAGGCGTTCTTGGCTGAGCTGGCGCCCTATGTCTGGCGCAAACATCTCGACTTCGCCACCATCGCCGACATCCAGGCGATGAAGCGCCAGATCAACATCTCGAAAAACGTCGGCGACATCCGGGTCGAGGGCCATAACGTCAAGCTCGGCCTGGGCGGCATTCGCGAAATCGAGTTCTTCACCCAGACCCAGCAATTGATCGCCGGTGGTCGCGATCGCTCACTGCGCGTGCGACCGACAACGCAGGCGCTGGCGGCGCTCGCGGCGGCCAACTGGATCTCGACAGAGACGGCGCAGAACCTCACCACGACGTACTGGTTCCTGCGCGGCGTCGAGAACCGGCTGCAGATGCTGCGGGACGAGCAGACCCACACGATGCCCGAAGGGGCTGCCGAAGTGGCGGCCATTGCCCGGCTGATGGACGCGCCGGATCTGCCAGCGTTCGAAAGGCGTTACCGCGACGCGCTGACTCTGGTGGTGAACTACTACTCCGAGCTCTTCACCGAGGGCGAGACGCTCGGCAGCCTCGAGGGCAATCTGGTGTTCACTGGCTCGGATGATGATCCAGGGACGCTCGAGACGCTCTCCAACATGGGGTTCAAGGACCCGTCCAAGGTGTCGGCCACCATTCGCAAGTGGCACTATGGCAGCTACGCGGCGACCCGGGCGGCGGCTGCACGGGCGCATCTGACCGAGCTGCTGCCGGCGCTGCTCAAGACCATCGCCAATGCCGGCAATGCCGACGAGGCGATGGATCGGTTCGACAACTTCCTGTCGCGCCTGCCCTCGGGCGTGCAGCTCTTTGCGCTGCTGCGCCAGCACGAGAACCTCCGGACCTTGCTGGTCGCGCTGATGGCCTCGTCGCCACGCATGGCTGAAGCGGTGATCCACCGCGCCCATGTGATGGATGCGTTGATCGATCCCGCCTTTGCCGACGACGTGCGCCGCCGCCAGCTGCTGGTCCGCAAGGTCGGCGACTTCCTCGACGAGGCGCGCGACTATCAGGACCTGATCGATCGGGCCCGCATCATTGGGCAGGAACAGAAATTCCTGATCGCAGCCGGCCTGCTCTCGGGCAGCATCACCGCGGAGCGGGCGGGCGAGCAGTTCACGGCGCTGGCCGAGACGCTGCTGGGGCACCTCTTCGTGGCGGTGCGTGCTGAGTTCGCCAAGCGCCACGGCACCATCCCCGGCGCCAGCGCGGCGCTGCTTGCCTTCGGCAAGATGGCGAGCCGCGAGATGACGGTGAGTTCGGACCTCGATTTCATCCTGCTCTGCGATGCAACCGGGGAGGCCGAGGAGTCCGACGGCGAAAAGCCGCTGGCATTGAATCAGTACTTCACCCGGCTGACGCAACGGCTTGTCGCGGCAATCACTTCGCCGACTTCGGAGGGGGTGCTGTACGAGGCCGATATGCGCCTGCGGCCCTCGGGCAATGCCGGGCCACTGGCCACCAGCCTGCCGGGGTTCATCCAGTACCACCACGACAACGCCTGGACCTGGGAGCATCTGGCGCTGAGCCGGGCGCGCGTCATTGCGTCGGATGGCGGACTGGACCAGCGCATCGAAGCCGCCCTGCAGGAAATCCTCGGCCGCCCGCGCGATGTGGCCAAGACCATCGAGGATGTGAGCGCCATGCGTGCGCTGATGGCGCGCGAGCGCCCGCCGCGCCACCCGTTCGATCTCAAGCTCGCCAATGGCGGGTTGGTTGATCTCGAGTTCATTGCGCAATCGGCGCAGCTGGTGGCGCGCGCGAGCATTGGCGCGTCGCACGCGACCACCGCTGAGGTGCTGCTAAAGCTGGGACGGCTCGGCCTGGTGCCCGAGGGCGAGCGGCTCAGCGAGATCCACCGGCTCTATTCGACGGTGCTGCAGACCATGAGCGCGGCTTTGGCCGACCCGTTCAAGGACGAAGGCTGGACCGACGCCTTCCGCGAACTGCTGGCGCAACGCACCAACTCGCCGACGTTCGAGCGCCTGGCGGCCGATCTCAAGGATATGCAGGTGGAAGTGTCCGCCGCGGCTGCGGGCTGGTACGAACGGGCGCTGCAAGTCTAGGTCGGTCGATAGCGGGTGCGGCAAGGCACCCCTCTCTTGCTGCGACTAACTCGCTTCGCTCGTAAGTCTCGCTTTCTCTCCCTCAAGGGGAGAGAGGTCCCGACTGAGATGTTTGTGGCTCACGCCCCCCTCTCCCCCTTGAGGGGGAGACGCGAGACTAGCTTTGCAAGGCAAAGCGTAGTCGCAGCAGAGAGGGGGGTTTTGGGGCACCCGCTTCGGATCTCACGCCGCCACCGCTGGCAGGTCCATGGCCGCCTG
>JACDQI010000198.1 GCA_015657675.1 Devosia sp. | reverse complement strand
GGAGGCGGTGGAGGGGGAGGGCGAGCCACTGGAGCCCAACCAGGCCTCTCTGCTAGGACACGCCCATGTCCATGCCGCTTCCTCGCACCGTCCTCATCGTCACCGATGCCTGGCACCCCCAGGTCAACGGCGTCGTCCGCTCCATCGAGCGCATCGTCGAGCAGATGGAAGCCGCCGGCATCAGCGTCAAGCTGATCACCCCGCAGGAGTTCCGCACCCTGCCTATGCCGGGCTACAGCGAAATCCGCCTGTCGCTCGTCCACAAGCACACGGTGCACGAAAAAATCCGCGCCATCCGGCCCGACGCCATCCACATTGCCACCGAGGGGCCGCTCGGCCTGATCGCGCGAAAATACTGCGTCGAGCGCAAGCTGCCCTTCTCGACCGCCTACCACACGCAGTTCCCCGAATACGTGCGCGCCCGCCTGCCGGTGCCGCTCGACTGGTCCTACGCTTTCCTCCGCTGGTTCCACGGCCCGGCGCGCTATTGCCTCGTCGGCACGCCGCATCTGCAGACCCTGCTAGAAGCCCGCGGCTTCGCCAATGTCGCGCTCTGGACCAAGGGCGTCGACACCACGCTCTTTCATCCCGACAAGCGCGGCCCGCTGCCTTATCCGGGCCCGGTTTTCCTCTATGTCGGCCGCGTCGCCGTGGAAAAGAACATCGAGGCGTTCTTGAAGCTCGATCTGCCCGGCACCAAGCTCGTCGTCGGCGACGGCCCCAGCCGCAAGGCGCTGGAGCAGAGCTATCCGCAGGCCGTCTTCCTCGGCGCCCGCCATGGCGAGGACCTGGCAAAACACTTCGCCGGCGCAGACGCCTTCGTCTTCCCCAGCCGCACCGATACCTTTGGTCTCGTGCTGCTCGAAGCGCTCGCCTGCGGCACGCCCGTTGCGGCCTTTCCGGTCACCGGCCCCATCGACGTCATCGGCAAGGCGCCTGTCGGCGTGCTCGACAACGATCTGCGCGCCGCTGCGCTGGCCGCCCTCGAGGTGCCCCGCGAAAACTGCCGGCGCTATGCCGAGCGCTTTTCCTGGGAAGCCAGCGCCCGCCAGTTCCTCGACCACCTGCCGCTGATCACCGGATAGTCGCCATGTCGGCCAATCCCCTCATTCTCGGCACCGCCAACCTGGGCCTCGGCGACGGTGGCCGTGAAGCGGCCTTCAACCTGCTCGACACCTATCTCGAGCTGGGTGGCTCCACCATCGATACCGCCGCCATCTATTCCGACTGGGTGCCCGGTGAGAGTGGCCGCTCGGAGTCGATCATCGGCCAGTGGATGGCAGCGCGGGGCAATCGCGACACCCTGCGCATCGTCACCAAAGGCGCCCATCCCCGGCTTGATACGCCAACTATTGGCCGCTGCGATCGCGCCTCGATACGCGGCGATGTGGAACTCAGTCTCAAACGCCTGCAGACCGACCGCATCGATCTCTATCTGCTGCATCGCGACGATCCCAAAATTCCCGCCGCGGACATCCTTGGTACGCTGGACGAACTGGTCGCAGAGGGAAAACTTCTGGCGCTGGGCTGCTCGAACAGGACGCTGCCGCGCATCCGCGAGGCCGAAAGGTATGGCGGCTTTTCCGCCAACCAGGTGCTGGGCAATGTCATGGTTCGCCTGATGAACCCGCCGCCCGACCCCACCAACCTCCGGCTCGACCCGCCGATGTTCCACCATGCGGTCAACAACGCCATCGAGCTGCAGCTCTACACCAGCCAGTGCCAGGGCCTCTTCGACAAGCGCCGCACCGGCGCGCCGATCCCGGCCAATTATGCCAACCCCGCCTGCGACCGCGCCGCGACGCAGATCGAGGCAATTGCCGCAAGCCTCGGTCTCGAACCCGCCCAGCTCGCCTTGGCTTTCCTCTGCGCCCTCGCGCCCGAGGTCCATCCCATCATCGGACCGCGCGACTCAGTGCAGCTCCGCCAGTCCTACGCAGCTGGCACCCTCGCACTCGATGCCGCGACGGTCAGCGCCATTGCCGAGGCAGCCGGCATGACCGGCTACCTCGTGGAACGTTCAGCCCGCAACGACTGGCGATCCTGACGTTCCGCCCTTACCGGGCCGGGGGCACGTTCTCGACAAAGGCGCCCTGCATGTTGCCGGCCGGCGAGTAATTGCAGACCAGGATTGCGCCGTCGCTGCACTGCGCAATGCCGCAGCCAACCTGCGTGGTCGACTTCCACACCACCTGGGTGAAGTGGCCGGTACCGTTGCCGGTGCCCGAGGCAAAGTCATAGGCGCTGATCTCGCTGTACCAGTCATTGATCATCGCCGACACGTTCGGCGAACTCGACTGCGCAAGGTTCTCGCCGTAGCCGGTATTGTTGTGCTCAAAAACGCACTTGTTGGCATAGTCCTGGGCGACGCCTGCGAGCTTGCCGGACCACGAGAGGGCCGGCACGCCGTGCTTAGCCCGCAATGCATTGTGGGTGCTCAGTGCCTCACCCGATATATCCTGTGCGACGGCGCTCCCGGCGATGCCAAATGCAATCGCAGCCGCAATAAAGAACGTAGCAGTCTTCATGATTTTTCCCCTTAAATGCGCCCCCCGGCGCGTCGATGCATACACGGCGCAATACGCTCGTCGAGACCCTCGTCTGCAGTATTGTCGAGAAGGGCAGGGAAATTCTCTGTGATCGGCCGAAGACTGCATAGGGGAGCATATCGCGGTCATCGAGCATCATGCGTGCCGCATGCATCAGTCTGCCCCCGGCTCAAACGAACCGCCACCCTGAGCTTGCAACATTTCGCATTGACTCTAATTAGAAGGATATCTAATTAGGCGTGCATGACGATCAACGCAATCTTCGAAGCCTTGTCCCACCCGGTTCGCCGGGACATCCTCAAGATGCTGCGCGCTGGCCCGTTGTCGGCTGGCGACCTGGCGAGGAATTTCGACCTGACCAAGCCGACCCTGTCGGTGCACTTCGCCAAGCTGCGTGAGGCCGAGCTGGTCTCGGTGGAGCGGCAGGGGACGAGCCTGATTTACCACCTCAACATGTCCATCCTCGAGGAAGCGTTGTCGGGTTTTCTCGCCTTCAAGGAACCAAAGCCATGATCCGCTTCTTCACCCCCCTGCGTCTCGCCCTTGTGGCTGCGCTCTTTGCGACCGCCATCGCCGGATTTGTTCTGGTGCCGCCGGGGGTCCAGCTGCCTGTCCATTGGGGCATGACTGGCGAAGCCGACGGCTTCCTGCCGCGCGAGCTGGCGCTTCTGATGCCTGTGGCGATTGTTGCGCTGGTCTGGACGATCTTCCTCGCTGTCGCCCGCTTTGCCCGCCCGGCCGATGTCGAGGCCGGACGCTATGTCACCGGCGTGTCGCTGACAGCGCTCACCGCGATCTTTCTCGCCATCGAAGTGATGATGGTGCTGATCGGCGTCGGGGCTTCGGTCAATGTCGTCCAGGGTATCGCCGTGGCCATGGGCCTTTTGCTGCTGGTGCTGGGCAATGCCATGCCAAAGTCGCAGCCCAACAGCTTTGCCGGCATCCGGATGCCGACGACGCTGCGCGATCCGGGCAATTGGCAGGCGACCCACCGACTGGGCGGCGTCCTCGCCATCATCGGCGGTCTGGTGTTGCTGGTTGCCGCGCTTGTCGCGCCACGCAACCAACTGGTGTTCTGGCTGATTGGCTGCGTGCTGGCTCCGATGCTGGCAGCTACAGTTTACTCGCTGCTCCATGCCCGGCAGCGGAAGGCTTGACCGGAAGGCCGAAGGCCCCTTACACAACTCCCCATGACTCATCAGGGTGTAGCAGCGCAGTCCTTCGCGCCCGGCCGTTCGGCCGGGGCAGGCGCATCGCGCGCTGGCGCCGCCGCTCGCTAGCTCTTCCCGTGTGCCGCAGCGCGGCTGGGAAGAGCGGATAAACCACCGAGCCGCCTACGGTCGTTACCGACCGGTTAACCGAGTCAGAACCATAATTCCGCGATAATCCAGCGCTCAAACAACGACGCCCTGCGCCGATCTGCGCCGCGGACCAAGAGGATCAGATGAACGACGATTTCCACCGCATCCGCCGCCTGCCGCCCTACGTGTTTGCGCATATCGATCCGATCAAGGCCAAGGCCCGCGCCAATGGCGTCGACATCATCGACCTGGGCATGG
>JACDQI010000197.1 GCA_015657675.1 Devosia sp. | reverse complement strand
GGCTTGACCCGGGGACCCATAGCTCAGCGAGCGCCGGGGTCGATGGATTCGATGCGGTGGACAGATGGGTCCCCGGGTCGAGCCCGGGGATGACGGTAGGTGGGGGATCTGAATCCCCAACTCAGGCACCCGAGTAGACCTCATCCTGAGCCTGTTGAAGGAGCGGGGTCGTGGCACCCGCCCTCGAGGTTCGACAGGCTCACAATGAGGGCTCATAGCGGTAGCCGCCGCCTACTGCCGCCAGATCAGGGTCGTCGCGAGAAAGATGGCGTAAACGATGCCGCCCGACGTTGCCAGGGCACCGGCCCAGTTTGCCGGCAGCGGCGTCACTCCAGCCATGGCAAGGGCAGAAAGAGCTATCAGCAGCCAGCAGAGGCTATGGAACCAGCGCACGACGACGTAACGCAGGCCTGTTGCCCCCGCGCTGGTGTCGACAAAGACAAAGATCACAGCCACTGCGAGTGCGAGCATCGCTACGATTGTCCAAGGTATGCCCCAGATGCGTTCGGCAAATGGATCGGCCACGCTGGTGCCTCTCAGATTGAATCAATCTGGGACTGCAAGTCCTTGACGAAATTGTCCAACTGGCTGATCCGGTCGCGGCGCAGGCGGGCGGCGGCGAGGATGGTGCGGACCTTCTGGGTCGAGTCCTCGAGGTCCTCGTTGACGATGACGTAGTCGTATTCGAAGTAGTGCTGCATCTCGACGCGAGCGTTCTTGAGGCGCTTCTCGATGGTGCCCTTGGAATCCTGGGCGCGGCGTTCGAGGCGCGAGCGCAGCTCCTTGATCGAGGGCGGCAGGATGAACACCGTCACCATATCCTGCCGGCACTTCTCATAGAGCTGCAGCGTGCCCTGGTAGTCGATGTCAAAGAGGATGTCGTTGCCGGCGGCGAGCTGTTCTTCGACCTTGGCGCGCGGCGTGCCGTAATAGTTGTCGTGCACGCAGGCCCATTCGAGCAGTTCGCCCTCGTCGCGCATGCGCTCGAACGTAGGAAGTCGACGAAGTAGTAGTGTTTGCCCTCGACTTCATCGGTGCGGCGGGCACGGGTGGTCACCGAGACCGAGAGCCCGATATGCGGATCCTGGCCGAACAGGGTGCGGGTGATCGAGGACTTGCCGGCGCCCGAGGGCGAGGCAAGGACCAGCATGACGCCGCGGCGCGGAAAATTCATCGTCGTTCGTGCTCTCTTCACGTCCGGCCTCCTCGTGAGGACGCCAGCGCCGCTTATTCGATATTCTGGACCTGCTCACGCAACTGGTCGATGACCGCCTTGAGATCGAGCCCGATGCTGGTCAGGTCCACGGCGTTGGACTTGGAACAGAGGGTATTCGCCTCGCGGTTAAATTCCTGTGACAGAAAATCGAGCTTGCGCCCCACCGGGCCGCCGGCGGCGAGCATCTGCCGCGCCGAGGCGACATGGGCAGCCAGCCGGTCGAGTTCCTCGCGAATGTCGGCCTTGGTGGCGAGCAGCAGGGCTTCCTGCGCCAGCCGGTCCTCGGCCACACCCGATCCGGCGGCCGTAAGCTCGGCCACCTGCTGGCGCAGCCGGTCGAGGATGACCTCGCGGCTGCGGCCGGGATGGTCTTC
Organism: Devosia sp.; assembly: GCA_015657675.1. Taxonomy (GTDB): domain Bacteria; phylum Pseudomonadota; class Alphaproteobacteria; order Rhizobiales; family Devosiaceae; genus Devosia_A. The sequence continues at coordinate 4,015 of JACDQI010000197.1, read as the reverse complement.
GGCGAGCTTGGCAAGTGCGGCGATTTCGTCGATGCGGGTCGAGAGCACGGCCGTCAGACGTGTCCCCTCGGCCTTGCGGACAGTAAGGAGATCGGCAAGGGCCGTGTCGACGGCGCCGAGGATTGCAGCGTGGAGCGCGGCTTCAGCATCCTCGTCCATGGCCGTGTCCTGCTGCCGCAGCACGCCGGGCAGGCCAAGAATGCCGGTGGCTGTCGGCGGCTCGGTATGCAGCCGCTCGTTAATGGCGCCGATGGCAGCGATGACCGTCGCAAGCGCCGCTTCGTTGACCAGCAGCGGACCACCGTCTGCCTGCCGCTCGACATTGAGCGAGAGCGTGATCGAGCCGCGCGTTATCGCTTCGGCAATGCGGCGGCGGAACTCACCTTCGAGCACGTCATAACCGGGCGTCAGCCGCATGCGGATGTCGAGGCCGCGGGCGTTGACCGACTTGATCTCAACGCCGAACGTCACACCGGAGGCGACGCCCCCGGCGCGGGCGTAGCCGGTCATGCTGGAGAGCGGCTGGGCCATTACTGGGCCGGGGCGTCCTTGGCGGCTTCGGTGGCCTCAAGGGCTTCCTTGGCGTTCTCCGCCTCTGCCTCAGCACTGGCCTTGCGGTAAGCCGCGACGTTCTTGCGGTGCTCGTCATAGGTGGCGGCAAACAGGTGCCCGTCCGCCGGATTGGTGGTGCGGGCGACGAAATAGAGGTCCGTGGTGACCGCCGGGCTGGCAACGGCCAGAAGCGACTCGACACCCGGGTTGGCGATCGGGCCGGCCGGCAGGCCATCAATCTGGTAGGTGTTGTACTCGGTCGCCGCCTCGATCTCGGACTTCCGGATCGGCCGGTCGAGCTTACCGACGCCCTTGGTGATGCCATAGATGATGGTCGGGTCCGACTGCAGGCGCATGCCCTTCTTCAGCCGGTTGATGAAGACGGCGGCCACCTGGGGACGCTCGGAAGCGACGCCGGTTTCCTTTTCGACTACCGAGGCCAGCGTCACCAGTTCTGAGGGTGAGCGGACCACGCCCGTATCACCGCAAATGGTCGGATCGCACTTGGCAAAGATCTCGGCGACCTTCTTGGCCATGGCGTCCTGCATGGCGGCGAGGACATCGGCGCGCGGCATGCCGCGGTCATAGTCGTAGCTGCCGGGGAGGATGGTGCCCTCTGCAGGCACGGCCGGCGGCGTGCCGGTGAGATCGGGGTGGTTGGCGAGCCGGTCAGCGACCTGCCAGGAGGTCCAGCCTTCGGGGATCACCACGGCGAGCAGCAGCGGCTTGCCTTCGGTCAGTTCCTTGAGGACATCGGCCATCGAGGAATTGGCCTTGAGCACGAACTCGCCTGCCTTGAACTGGGTCTGCTTCTTTTCGACCCAGGCGCCGGCACGGAACATCAGCTCATTGCCGATCAGGCCCTGCTCTTCGAGGCGTTTGGCAATGCTGCCCAGGCCAGCGCCCTTTTCGACCACGAAATTGGTGTCGGCCTTGACCGAACCCGGCGCGTAGAAGGCGTTGGCGCCGTAAAAGAACAGGCCGCCCACCGCAATGATGCCCAGCACCAGGAGGGTGAGGAAGCCATTGAGGATGTCGAGGAACCCGCCACGGCGACGGCGCGGACGCTTTTCTTTCCGGTCGGCAGACATTGGACGCCCTCCTGGCGCGGCAAGAACAGGTTTTGGCACGCGCGGGGTTTGCCCCGCGTCAGTGCACCTTGCGGAAGATCAGCGATGCGTTGGTGCCGCCAAAGCCGAAGGAATTGGAGAGCGCAACGTTGATCTCCTTTTTCAGCGGCGTGTGCGGCACGAGGTTGATCACTGAATTGACCGACGGGTTGTCCAGATTAAGGGTCGGCGGCGCGATGGAATCGCGCATGGCAAGCAGCGAGAAGATCGCTTCGACAGCGCCAGCCGCTCCCAAAAGGTGGCCGATGGCCGACTTGGTCGAGGACATGGCGGCGCCAGACGCAGCGTCGCCGAGCAGCCGGGTGACGGCGCCCAGTTCGATCTCGTCGCCCAGCGGCGTCGACGTCCCGTGGGCGTTAATGTAGTCGATTTCGGACGGGGAGATACCCGCTCGCTTGACCGCAGCGCCCATGGCCCGGAAGCCGCCATCGCCGTCCTCGGACGGGGCGGTGATGTGGTAGGCGTCGCCCGACATGCCGTAGCCGACGACCTCGCCATAGATCTTGGCGCCGCGGGCCTTGGCGCGCTCGTATTCCTCGAGCACGACGACGCCAGCACCTTCGCCCATGACGAAACCGTCGCGGTCCTTGTCATAGGGGCGCGAGCCCTTTTCGGGGGCGTCGTTGAAATTGGTGGAGAGTGCACGGCAGGCGGCAAAGCCGGCCAGCGCAATGCGGTTGACGCAGGATTCGGCGCCGCCCGCGACCATCACGTCGGCATCGCCCATGGCAATGATGCGCCAGCTGTCGCCGATGGCATGCGCGCCGGTGGAACAGGCGGTGACGACCGAGTGGTTCGGCCCCTTCAACCCAAAGCGGATCGAGACATAGCCCGACGCCAGATTGATCAGGCGCCCCGGGATGAAGAATGGGCTGACGCGACGCGGGCCCTTCTCATGCAGGATCACCGAGGTCTCGTAGATGCCGCCAAGGCCGCCGATACCCGAGCCGATCAGGGTGCCGGTACGTTCGGCGTCTTCCTGGGTCTTGGGTTCGACGCCAGCGTCGTCGATGGCCTGCTTGGCAGCGGCCATGGCATAGACGATGAAGGGATCAACCTTGCGCTGATCCTTCACGTCCATCCAGTCATCGGCGTTGAACTTGCCATCGGCGGTGTCGCCGATGGGTACGCGATGCGCGATCTGGCAGGCGATATCATCGACCTGAAAGTCGTCGATGCGCCTGGCGCCGCTCTTGCCGGCCAGGATGTTGGCCCATGTAGGTTCGATACCGCAGCCCAGCGGACTGACGATACCCATCCCGGTGACGACGACGCGGCGTAGTTCCATAGGTCGATGAGCCGGTGTTAGGCCGAGATCAGCCGACAGCTTTGGTCAGGAACGCAACGGCATCGCCGAAGGTCTGGATGGATTCGGCGGCATCGTCCGGAATCTCGACCGAGAACTCTTCCTCGAAGGCCATGACGAGTTCGACCTGATCGAGGGAATCGGCACCGAGATCGTCGATAAAGCTGGCCTTTTCGACAACCTTCTCCGCATCGACATTCAGATGCTCGACGACGATCTTGCGAACGCGATCAGCGATATCGCTCATGTTTGACTTCCCTTTTACCAGACTTGGTTCGTTGGTGGTTTATTGGCCGAGTGCCAAGAGGATTCCCATACCCCGCGGCTCCGCAAGGCAGACTGTAGGCGCGCCGACTATCCCTCGCAAGAGAGCCGGGTGCCCAAGATCAGCGGCGGAGGTAACACACTTCTTTGGCATTTGCCATATTGGGAAATGCGGTCTCCAGCGCTGGTTTTCCGGGCCATTGGCCCGGATAGAACTGCCCTTTGTGAACGAGGATCGGGGCAGATTGCGGTCAGAGCATCACCATGCCGCCGTTGACGTTGAGCGTATGGCCCGTGATGTAGCTGGCTTCGGTCGAGGCGAGGAACACCGCCGTGGCGGCCACTTCCTCGGCGGTGCCGAGCCGTGCCGCCGGAACCTTGGCGAGGATCGCCTCGGTCTGCTTTTCATTGAGTTCTTCGGTCATCGAGGACGCGATAAAGCCGGGCGCGATGGTGTTGACGGTGATGTTGCGCGACGCGACCTCATAGGCCAGCGCCTTGGACATGCCGATCAGGCCCGCCTTGGAGGCGGCATAGTTGCCCTGCCCCGGGTTGCCGACCACGCCGACCACCGAGGTGATGCCGATGATACGGCCATAGCGCTGTTTCATCATGCCGCGCAGCACCGCGCGGGTCAGGTGGAAGGCAGCGGTGAGGTTGACGGCCAGCACCTCGTCCCACTCGGAATCCTTCATGCGCATGAAGAGGTTGTCGCGGGTAATGCCGGCATTGTTGACGAGGATGTCGATGCGGCCGAATTCGG
>JACDQI010000021.1 GCA_015657675.1 Devosia sp. | reverse complement strand
TGGGTCCTCGCGTCAAGCGCGAGGATGACGGTGGGTGGGGAGGGGTCGAGCCACAGATCCCGCAGCACCCCTCTCTGGCTGCGACTAACTCGCTGGCGCTCGCAAGTCTCGCTTTCTCTCCCTCAAGGGGAGAGAGGGGTGCGGTGCGTGGGGGAGAGTCACGTGAAGCTGGGGTGATTTCAAGCCCTCATCGAAGCTTCTCTGGCTCCGCAACCCCCTCCCCTGTCCCCTCCCCGCAAGGGGGAGGGTGACCCGACTGAAACGCCGGTCGAGGTTACTTGACCGCGCTGCACCAGTCGAAGGGGGTGGGGGTGTAGGTGGGTTTGGTGCCGTCGATGTCGCCGAGCTCGGCGAGGTAGGCGGTGTGGACGGCGTCCCGGGTGGGGGCGAGGTCGAGGTCCCAGCAGCCGCGGGCGAGCTGGTGGGTCTCGTCGTCGAGGGTGGTCTCGAAGCCTTCGCCGACCACCTTGCCGAGGACGCGGATCACCTTGCCCTTGGGATCGACATAGATGCGGCCCTCGCGGGTGAGTGCGCCTTCGGCACCCTCGGCCATGTCGGGGGAGGCCATCTGCGCGAAGGCGAAGGCGAGGCTGCCGTCGGGGCGATAGCAGAGGGTCTGCGTTTCGCTGGCGATGCCGTCGATGAGGAAGGTGCGCTTGAGGACGGACGGGCCGTAGCCGTCGGCGCCCTGGTCCCAGAATTCGAAGAAGTCGGCATAGCCGCCATCGTGGACGCGGCGCCAGCCCATCCAGTTGTCGGGCTGGGCCTCGAGGTGCTCGGTGCAGGCGGCCCAGGCGAGGCGGACTTCATCGATGGCGGGAGAGTCGGCGGCGTGGGCCGGCAAGGCGGCAAGGGCGATGGTTGCGGCGAGGATGGTGCGGATCATGTGAGTCCCCGAGAGTTTAGCGGGGAGTATAGCAGGCGGGATGAAGCGGGGATGAATGGGGCGCGCGGAGGTTCCCCCCTCCGAGTTGCGCTACGGCCCTCGCGGGCCTAGCTCCACTAGCCTCCCCCACAAAGGGGGGAGGTGGGGCGGAGAGATCGGGGCTTGGCTAGATGGCCAGGTATTCCTGGCGGAGGTCGGGGTTGTCGAGGACGTCCTGCGCGGTGCCGGTGAAGGCGACTTCGCCGGTGTCGAGGATGACGGCGCGGTCGGCGAGTTGCAGGGCGGCGACGGCGTTCTGCTCGACGATGATGGTGGTGATGCCCAGCGTCTTGATCTCGGTGAGGATCTTTTCGATCTCCTGGACGATCACCGGGGCGAGGCCCTCATAGGGCTCATCGAGCAGCAGGAGTTTCAGGTCGCGGGCGAGGGCGCGGGCGATGGAAAGCATCTGCTGTTCGCCGCCCGAGAGGGTGACGCCTTCCTGACGGCGGCGTTCGGCAAGGCGGGGGAAGTGGGCATAGATGCGGTCGAGCTCCCAGCCGCGGCCGGGGGCCACCTGGGCGAGGGTGAGGTTTTCCTCGACGGTGAGGCCCTGGATGATGCGGCGATCCTCGGGGACAAGCTGGACGCCGGCGCGGGCGGCCTCAAAGCTCTTCATCTTGTGCAGTGGCTGGCCGTCGAGCCAGATCTCACCCTTGTGGAGCGACGGGTTATCGAGCCGTGCGATGGCACGCAGGGTCGAAGTCTTGCCGGCGCCGTTGCGGCCGAGGAGAGCCAGAATCTCGCCATGGCGGATGTCGAAGCTGACGCCCTGCACGATGTAGCTCTCGCCGTAATAGGCGTGGACATCCTTGACGGCGAAGAAGGGCGCCTCGAGCGGCACGGTGCGCTCGATGGAGGCGGCGGCGGAGAACGGAGCGGAGACGGACTTGGCATCCATGGTGACTGCACTCATCAGTGGGTGGCCTCTTCAAGCCGGTGGGCGCCGCCCAGATAGGCTTCCTGTACCTTTTCGCTGCGGCGGACGCGTCGGGGGAGGCCTTCAGCGATGATGCGGCCGCCGGCGAGGACGGAGATCTTGTCAGCCAGAGAGAACACCACATGCATGTCGTGTTCAATGATGACCTTGGTCATGCCGCGCGCCTTGATCTTCTTGAGCAGCTCGATGGTGGTGTTGGTGTCGTGGCGGCTCATGCCGGCGGTGGGTTCGTCGAGCAGCAACAGGCGCGGGTGCTGGATCAGGCACATGGCGAGTTCCATGCGACGCTTGTCGCCGCGGCTCAGGGCGCCGGCATGGTGGCTGCGGCGTTCGTATAGGCCGACATCCTGGAGGATGTGGTTGGCTTCTTCCTCGATGCCGCGTTCGGATTCCAGCGAGCGCCAGATGTTGATGCGGAAGGCGCCGTCGCGCTTGGCGAAGGCGGGGGCCATGACGTTCTGCAATACCGAGAGTTCGGGGAAGATCTCGGGCGTCTGAAACACGCGGACGACGCCCATCTGGTTGATCTGGTGCGGCTTCTTGCCGGTGAGCACCTTGCCGTCAAAGACCACCGCACCGCGGCTCGGCGCCAGACGGCCGATGATGACGTTGAGCAATGTCGACTGCCGGCGCCGTTCGGACCGATGATGGCGTGGGTCTTGCCCTCCTCGATCTGCAGGTCGATGTCGGCGAGGGCGTGGAGGCCTCCGAAGTGCTTGTGGACGTCGGCGACGTGGAGAACGATGTTCTTTTCGCTGGTGGACATGGCTTACTCCGCCGGCTGGATGGTGGGGGCGGCCGGGCGCGCGGCCGGCGCGCTGGGCGGGGTGGTCCGGCGGAAGAGCGCACCGATGCGGCGCACCCCTTCCATAATCCCGCCGGGCAGGAAGACCACGACCAGCACGAAGATCAGGCCAAGGGTGAGGTGCCAGCCTTCGCCGACAAACTTGGACGAGATGGTCACCACCGGCTCGGTGATTTCGGGGGGTAGGAAGCTGAAGAAGCGGGTCAGCACCTGCTCGTTGAAGGCCGAGAAGATGTTCTCGAAGTACTTGATCAGCCAGGCGCCGATCACCGGGCCGATCAGCGTGCCAACGCCACCCAGGATGGTCATCAGCACGACTTCACCCGATGCGGTCCACTGCATGCGCTCGGCACCGGCGAGGGGGTCGGTGACGGCGAGCAAGGCACCGGCGAGGCCGGCATACATGCCCGAGATGACGAAGGCGGTGAGCGCATAGGGCTTGGTGTCAAAGCCGGTGTAGTTCATGCGCGTCTGGTTGGACTTGATCGCCCGCAGCATCATGCCGAACGGGGACGAGAAGATCTTGAGCGCGATGAAGAAAGCGATGAGCAGCAGCGCGGCGCAGAAATAGAAGCCTTCGAAACCGTCGAAGACATGCCCGAAGATCGAGGCCGAGGGCAGGCCTTCGGGGCGGGCGGCGAGGGCGCTGTCGATGACGCGTGGGTCCTGCAGGGTGAGCTGCAGGCTGGTCTCGCCGTTGGTGATGGGGGTCAGCACCGAATAGGCGAGGTTGTAGCACATCTGAGCGAAGGCCAGCGTGAGGATGGAAAAGTAGATACCGGTGCGGCGGAGGCTCAGGTAGCCGATGACCAGGGCGAAGAGGCCCGAGACGATGACGGCAAACATAATGGCCGGCAGGGCGTCCATTGTCAGCAGCTTGAACGACCAGACGGCAGTGTAAGAGCCGACGCCGAGGAAGGCGGCGTGGCCGAAGCTCAGGTAGCCGGTCAGGCCGAAGAGGATGTTAAAGCCGATGGCAAAGATGGCGAAGATGGCGAACTTCTGCAGCAGGCCCGGATAGGACGCGCCAAGCGGGGTGAGCCAGATCGGCATGGTAACGACGACCAGGGCAAACAGCCCGAAGGTGATCCAGTCGCGACGGGGAAGGTTGAAGAGGTCCATATCAGCTCTCCATCATGCCGCGGCGGCCAAGCAGACCACGCGGGCGGACAAGGAGGATCACCACGGCGGTGAGGTAAATGATGATCTGGTCGATGCCGGGGATGAGCTGCTTGATCTCGTTCATCGAGGCAAAGCTCTGCAGGATGCCGAGCAGGAAACCCGCGGCAACGGCGCCAGGCAGCGAGCCCATGCCGCCAACGACCACCACCACGAAGCTCAGCACCAGGAAGTCCATGCCCATGTGATAGTTGGGCGGCACCAGCGGGGTGTACATCACGCCGGCGAGGCCAGCGACGACCGCGGCAAGGCCGAACATGATGGTGAAGCGCCGGCCGATATTGATGCCGAGCAGCCCGACCGTCTCGCGATCGGCCATGCCGGCCCGGACCACCATGCCGAAGGTGGTAAAGCGCAGGAAGGCAAAGACCGCAGCGATGATGCCGGCCGAAAAGAGGAAGTAGACAAGGCGCCAGAGCGGGTAGCTGACGGCGCCGGGCGCCAGGCCGATCCAGACGCCGATATCGGCTGCCCCGCGCAAGGCTGTGGGCATGGGCTGGGAGATCGGGTTGGGGCCGAAGACGGCCTTGACGATTTCCTGCAGCACGATGGCCAGGCCGAAGGTGACGAGGATCTGTTCGGCATGCGGGCGCTTGTAGAAGTGCTTGATGATGCCGCGTTCCATGGCGATGCCGATGACCAGCATGACCGGAATGGCAAACAGGATGGAGAACGGGACGGAGTATTCGACCAGCACGGCGCCGAAATCGCCAAACCAGGTCTGGGCCAGCGGCGTCCGGATTTCGAGCGGGGCGCCCCAGGCCGAGAGCTGGGTTGGGTCGACCGTGACGGTTTCGAGTGTGATCAACTGGCGGAAGGTGACGGCGCAGAAGGCGCCGAGCATGAACAGCGCACCATGGGCGAAGTTGACCACGCCAAGCGTGCCGAAGACCAGGGTAAGGCCGAGGGCGATGAGCGCGTAGGCGCCGCCCTTGTCGAGGCCGTTCAGTAGCTGGGCGAGTATGGCGTCCATGTCTCACTCCGAAGGGACGATTGCGCGACGCGGATGAGGGTTGGCGCTTGTTGCAAGTGCCCCCTCATCCGCCCTGTCGGGCACCTTCTCCCCGACGGGGAGAAGGCGATGTGGCGAGATCTCGCCACGCCGAAGTGGGTTCCTGCCGAAAGGGGCGGCCGGAACCCAAACGGAGTTAGCAGGCGACGGCGGTGTCGGGGCCGAGTTCGCCGCCGAAGATTGCCGGGTCGTAGGTCACCGACTCGCGCGAGGCGGTGGCGACGGTCTGCAGCAGGTCGAACGGGTTGGCGGGCTTTTCCTTGCCCTGCACGACCAGCACGTCCTTGAAGCACTGGTGGTCCTCGGCGCGGTAGAGCGTCGGGCCATTGCCCAGGCCGTCGAACTCGTAGCCTTCGAGCGCCTTGATGACTTCAGGCGGGTAGAAGGTGCCGGCGCGTTCGCAGGCATCGGCATAGAGCAGGGTCTGGACGTAGGACGTGTGCGCGGCCTGGCTCGGGGGCTGGCCGAACTTGGCGCCGAACGACTTGGTGAAGGCCTTGGAGGCTTCGTCGGTCAGCTGCCAGTCCCAGTTGGAGGTGCCGTAAATGCCCTGCATGGCGGAGCCGGCGCCCTTGGCCATCAGGTCGGAGACCAGCGGCACGACGATCTCGAAGTTCTTGCCGTTGGCCTGCTTGTCGCGCATGCCGAACTGCACGGCCTGGGTCAGCGAGTTGACCATGTCGAAGCCGTAGTGGTTGAGGATCAGCACGTCGGCGCCGGAATTGAGCACGGGCGTGAGATACTGGGAGAAGTCGCCGGCGCCGACCGGGGTGCGGACCGGGGCCAGGGTCTTCCAGCCGAGAGCCTCGGTGGCGTTCTTGATCGACTCTTCCTGGGTCCAGCCCCAGGTGTAGTCGGCGGTCAGGTGATAGGCGACGCGGTCCTTGCCATAGGCTTCGCCGAGCACCGGGCCCAGCGCGATGCCGGACTGATAGGCATTGAAGAAGTGGCGGAAGCCGTAACGACGCTTGTCCTTGCCGGTGGTGTCGTTCGAGTGGGTCAGGGCGGCCATGAAGATGATGCCCTTCTCCTGGCAGAGGCCCTGCACAGCGATGGCCACCGAGGAGGACGAGCCGCCCGTGATCATGACGGCGCCATCGCGCTCGATCATGCGGCGGGCCGAGTCGCGGGCAGCGTCTGCCTTGGTCTGGTCGTCGCCGGTGACGCCCACGACCTTCTTGCCGAGGATGCCGTTGCCCTTGAGGGTCTTGGACGAGAAGGTCGGGATCATGCCGCCATCGCCGCCACCGTTGAGGTGTTCGACGGCGAGCTGGTAGGCGCGATCTTCGTCGGCGCCTTCATCGGCATAAGCGCCGGTCAGCGGCATGTTGAAGCCGATGGTGACGGTGTCACCGGTCGGGGCGTTGCAGAATTCCTGGGCGTAGGCGCCGCGGGTGAAGATGGTCGGGGCGACGCCAGTGGCGATGATGCCGGCCAGACCCGTCTTGATGACGGAACGACGGCTCAGCCCCTTGGTGATTAGGGTCATGCTCTCCTCCTGTTGCGCGGGGGGCCAGATGCGTGCCGGGTCACCTCACCGCGAGGCCAACATTTGCCGAAATGAAAACGAGCGCAATAGAGCATTGAAAACAATGCGATATTCTGTAAATCCTTGCACTAATATCGCTGGCTTAATGTAAATTCGTTGACAACGCTCGCGTCTCCCACCACCCTAACTCTGCTAAGTCCCTGACAGGACTAGCGGCGCACCCCTCCCCGAGAGGGGGAGGGTGGGACGAAAGGCTGGCGGTGAGGATATGCGCGGTCCGATCGGCATAAAGATCAGTTCGCGGCGCAAGGCGCTGGCGATTTCGCAGGCCGAACTGGCGCGGCGGGCGGGGATTTCGGCGAGCTATCTCAACCTGATAGAGGCCAACAAACGCGATGTTGGCGGGGCGCTGCTGAAGCGGCTGGCGGGTGAGCTGGCGATCGAGGTGGGCGAGCTCACCGGCGACAGCGAGCATCGGCTGATCGCGGAACTCGAAGAGGCATTTGCCGATCCGGTGCTAGCCAATCTGGGCCTCGGGAGTGGTGGCGTGCGCGAGCTGGTGGCGCGCCAGCCCATGGCGGCGGCGGCTCTCGCGCAGCTTTATCGGGCCTATGCGGCAGCGGTGGCGAGCGCTGACGACTATGCGCAACGCTTACGGGCGGATCCGCTGTTCGCGCAGCTGCTGCACCGCATCGTGTCGGGGATCACGGCGGTGCGCTCGAGCGCGGAAATTCTCGAGGACGTCCCCGACCTGGCGGCCGAGGAGCGGCGGCGTTTCCACGCCACAATCACGCGCGAAGCCAAGGCGATGACCGAGGTGGCGCATGGGCTCATCGGGCAGTTCGACCGCGAGGCCGAGGGGCGCCGGGTGGTATCGCCGGTGCGCGAACTCGATGACATGATCTTCAGGAACGACAACTACTTCCCGCGGCTCGAAGCGGTAGCCGAGACATTGCGGGGAGAGATCGGGACGCTCAACGAGGGGACGCTCATCGATGCCCTCGAGGCGCGTTTCGGTGTCTCGGTGCGGCGTTCGGCGGGGCGGGAAGTGGATGCGCGAGGCTTTCCTGGGCAGTACCACTTCAACACGGCGCGGCGGGAGATGTGGTTCCAGACCAGCGCCATGGCGGCGACCCGGCAGTTCCAGCTGAGCCGGCTTTATGCAGAGCTGGCGGCCCGGGATGCGATCGAGGCCGAGACCGAGGCGCCGGAGCTGCGTTCTCCGACGGCGCAGCGGTTGGCCTACCGGGCGCTCGCCTCCTATGTGGCGGGTGCGATGGTGTTTCCGTACGAGCGGTTCCTCGGCGATGCGGAGGAGCTGCGCTACGATATCGAGGCGTTGCGGCAGAGCTACACGGCGAGCTTCGAGCAGGTGGCGCACCGGCTGGTGACGCTGCGCCGGCCGGATGCGCCGGGGGTGCCGTTCGGCTTTCTGCGGTCCGATCCGGCCGGCCGACTGACCAAGCACTTTCCGCTGCCGGGGCTGCTGTTGCCCAATAGCGGGCACGCCTGTCCGTTGTGGGCGATCTACAATGCATTCCGCACGCCCGAGCAGCTGGTGCGGCAGGTGGTGCAGTTTTCGGATGGGTCGCGCTACCTCTTTCTGGCGCGGACGGCGGTGCGGCGCGCGGCGAATTTTTCCGACCGGGCGATCCATATTTCGGTGATGCTGGCCTGCGACGTGCTGCATGCCGACCGCACGGTTTATGGGGTGGGGCTCGACCTGGGCGACAGTGAAGCGGACGTGCCGGTGGGGCCGGCCTGCCGGCTCTGCACGCGGCGGGATTGCCCGGAGCGACAGGAGGAAGCGCTGACCCCGGGCAGCGAACAGGGGGCGGTGCGGGCGCCGCTGGTGCCGCGGATTTGACCAATCGGGCCGAATAGGCTTGTCTGTTGCGGTTCAGGATTGGGAGGTCCGGGACACTGGGGGGAAGATGGCGCTCGATGTCCTGATCGCGGAAGACGAGCCGAGCATTCTGGAATCGCTCGACTTCATCCTCAAACGGGCTGGCTGGTCGATTGCCAGCGTCACCGATGGGGAAGCGGCCCTCGCGGCGCTGAAGCGGCTGAAACCGCGGGTGCTGGTGCTCGACGTGATGTTGCCCAAGCGCTCGGGCTTTGAAGTGCTCAAGCAGATTCGTGCCGATGAGCTCACACGCGATTTGCCGGTGTTGATCCTGACTGCCAAGGGCAGGCGCAGGACCGCCGCACGGCTGAAGAGCTCGGGGCAGACGGGTTCGTGACCAAGCCTTATGCCAATGCGGATGTGGTCGGCGCAGTGCGGCGGCTGCTGGGCGAGGCGGGGTGATGTCGGCGCTGGTGGCTGGGTTTGAGTGGGAGGCCCCTTCGGTCGGTGCTCTTTGCAAGGCCCCCTCACCCTGGCCCTCTCCCCCAGAGGGAGAGGGGATACAGCCGCCGGTGGGAGAAGGGACACAGCCGACGGTGGGAGAGGGGACACAAAGGTCGGTGGGCGGGGCCGTGAGATGACGGCGAGCAAGCTGACCGGGGCGGCGCTGTTTTTCTGCGTGCTGGGGACGATGCTGCTGCTGCCGCCGCTGGTGCTGGTGTTCAATGTCGAGCGGCGGCTGTTCGGGGTGCCGTTCGAGCTGCTGTATCTGTTTGCCGTGTGGCTGGTGCTGATCGTCGGGACGCGCTGGTTCGCGCATCGGCTGCCGGTCGACGAGAAGGCTGACGAGGCAGGGGACGGCGGATGACGCTTTCGGCCGATTTCGTCATCGCGACGGCCATGGCCTATGTGGGGCTGTTGTTCCTGATCGCCTATCTGGGAGACCGGCGAGCGCGGAAAAACCCCGGCTCGTTCCTGCGCTCGCCGTTCATCTACACGCTCGCCATCTCGGTCTATTGCACCAGCTGGACCTTTTATGGCGCGGTGGGGTCGGCGGCGCGCAACGGGCTCGAATATCTGGCGATCTATCTGGGGCCGACGCTGGTGTTTGTCGGCTGGTGGTTCGTGCTGCGCAAGCTGGTGCGGATCAGCCATATGCAGCGGCTGACCTCGATTGCGGACCTGTTGTCGTCGCGCTTCGGCAAGTCGAGCCCGCTAGCCGTGCTGGTAACGGTGATCGCGGTGATCGGCATTGCGCCTTACATCGCGCTGCAACTGAAGGCCGTCACCTCGTCGATCCAGGCGATTGCGGGCGCCTCGGAAGGGGTCGGCAGCCTCAAGGGGGTGGACGATGTCGGGCTGGCGCTGGGCATTGCGGCGGCGATGGCGCTGTTCACCATCCTGTTCGGCACGCGCAATGTGGACGCCAAGGAGCAGCATCACGGCGTGGTGGCGGCGATTGCGTTCGAGGCGCTGGTCAAGCTCGCAGCGCTGCTCGCCATCGGGGTGTTCGTCGTGTGGGCCGGGGGCGGGTTCGAGGCGATCTTTTCGAACGCGGCGGCCAAGGGCATCGACATCTATTCGGCCGATGCGTTCGGGCCGCGCTGGGTGGCGATGAATGTGCTCGCGATTGCGGCGATCATCTGCCTGCCGCGGCAGTTCCAGATCACCGTGGTGGAGAACTCGGACGAGAACCATCTGCGGACGGCGAGCTGGGCGTTCCCGGCCTACCTGATGCTGATGAGCCTCTTCACCCTGCCGATTGCGCTCTTTGGACTAACCTCGATGCCGGCGGGAGCGAACCCGGACATGTATGTGCTGACGCTGCCGCTGGCGGCGGGGCAGCAGGGGCTGGCGCTCTTTGCGTTCATCGGCGGGTTCTCGTCGGCGACCTCGATGATCATCGTGGAAGCCATTGCGCTCTCGATCATGGTGTCGAACCATATCGTGATGCCGATAGCCTTGCGGACAGCGGGGGCGCTGGGGGATGGCGAGGATCGCGGCGTGAGCCGGCTGCTGCTCAACTCGCGGCGGCTCTCGATTGTGCTGATCCTGTCGCTGGGGTTTTTCTATTTCTACTTCACCCGCGACAGCGATGCGCTGGCGCCGATCGGGCTCATCTCGTTTGCCGGCGTGGCACAGTTCCTGCCGGCGATCCTGGCGGCGCTGTTCTGGAAGGACGCGACGGTCAAGGGCGCGACCGCGGCGGTCGCGGTGGGCTTCGTGGTGTGGGCCTGGTCGATGTTCCTGCCCTCGTTCGAGAGCAGTTCGCCGGCGGTGGCGGCGCTGATGGCGGAGGGGCCGTGGGGCATCGCCTGGCTGCGGCCGGAGGGGCTGTTCGGGCTCGACCACCTCGACCCGCTGGTGCACTCGGTGTTCTGGAGTCTGTTTCTCAATACCGCGGTGCTGGTGGTGGTGTCGCTCTTTACCAACCAGTCGGCGCTGGAGCGGCTGCAGGCCAATGCGTTTGTCGACGCGTTCCGGACGGGACGGCGGGAGGCACAGTTCATCCGCGGATCGGCGGCGGCGAACGATCTGTTCTTCGTTGCCCAGCGCGTGCTTGGGGCGGAGCGGGCGACGGCGATCTTTGCCGGAGCGCCGCAGGCCGACATGGTGTCGACGCCGGAGTTCATCGGTCGGCTGGAGCGGGAGCTGGCCGGCTCGATCGGCGCGGCCTCGGCGCATGTGATGCTCTCGAAAGTGGTGTCGGGTGCGGCGGTGTCGCTCGAAGAGGTCATGCAGATGGCCGACGAGACGCAGCAGGCGATCGAATACGGGCAGGAGCTGGAACGCACCTCGTCGGAGTTACGGGTGACGGCGAAGAAACTCGAGGCGGCGAACGAGCAGCTGCGGGAACTCGACCTGCAGAAGGACGAGTTCCTCAGCCAGGTGAGCCACGAAGTGCGCACGCCGATGACCTCGATCCGGAGCTTTTCGGAAATCCTGCTGGAGGAAGGCAAGCTGAAGCCGGAGGAGCGGCAGCGGTTCGTCACCACCATCCATGACGAGAGCCTGCGACTCACCAAGCTGCTCGACCAGATCCTTGACCTCTCGGCGATGGAGCGGGGCGAGCGCGGCTGGGAGAACCGGCCGGTGGAGGCCGAGCAGGCGCTGGAGCGGGCGCTGGAGGTCTGCGGCGGGCTGGCGCGACAGCGCAGCATGCAGCTGGTGGCGGGACCACGGGCGGCGCGGGCGCTGGTGAGCGGGGACAGCGACCGGCTTGCCAGGTGCTGAGTCAACCTGATCGTCGAATGCCATCAAGTACAACACGGCGGAAGCGCCGCTGGTGGAAGTGCGCTCGTCAGTGCGGGGGAAGTTCTACACGGTCGAGGTCGAGGACAATGGCGCGGGGATCGCCAAGGCGGACCGCAACCTGATCTTCGAGAAGTTTTCGCGCGGTGCCAATTCGGGGACGGAGTCCGGGGCGGGACTGGGGCTGGCGATCTCGCGGCAGATCATTTCGCGGATGGATGGCACGCTGGAGCTGGTCGCCGGCAAGGGCAGCGGGGCATGTTTCCGGGTGCGGCTCCCGGTGGTGAAGGTGGGGCGATAGGGGGCGGTGTTTCAGTCGGGTCTCTCTCCTCCGCAAGGGGAGGGGACAGGGGTGGGGGTGCGGGAGTCCGGAAAGCTGGGGCTTCGGCGCAGTTCTGGCCGCAACGTCTCGGGCTCTCCTACCCCCCCAC
>JACDQI010000196.1 GCA_015657675.1 Devosia sp. | reverse complement strand
CGGAGCGGGCCGGCCCGATGTCCGGGCGTCGATCCTGGCGCCGATATCACCAGCCGGCTGGCAGCCGGACCGATCGCCTACAGCCTGCAGCTGCAGTTCTTCACCGACCCGATCGCCACTCCGATCGAAGACCATCGCGTCGTGTGGACCTCCGAGCCGCAGACTGTCGCCCGCCTCACGCTGCTCAAGCCCGCCGACTTGGAGGGCGCCCGCTTTGATCCCTGGGGCGGGCTTGCCGCGCATCGGCCGCTCGGCGAGATCATGCGCGCCCGCAAGTCGGCTTACCGGGTGAGCCAGCTCGCTCGCGCCTGAGGCTTGGGATTGCCGCGCGCCGCCGCTGCGATAAGCTGCCGGCATTGGGGTAGGGGGCGCATTTGAGCGAGGGCAACGGAGCAGAGGACAAGACCACGCCGCAGGTGGAGCGACCTGGGGCGCAAGCTAAGGCGTTCAACACTGCCGTCGCCACGGCCGGGATCGCCGCCGTGGTCTTTGTCATCGGCGTGGTCGTCGGCTTTCCGCTCGCCACCTTCGGAGTGGAGTTTCTCACCGGCAATGCCGGCGTCGTCTTCGGCCTGCTCTTTGCCTTCCTGGTGCTGGTGCTGGTCGTCACCGGCCTGCTGATGATCTTCCGCAAGACCATCTGGGAGCGGCTGTTCCGGCGCGGCGAGATCGAGATGGAGCGCTTTGCCCGGCCGCTGTCCGAAGTCGCCCGTTTCGCCGCCCTGCAGAAGGTCGCCGAGGCCACCGAGTCGGCGCGCGACCTCGCCGAACTGGTGCTCGCCCGCTATGCTTGGGTCTCCACCCGCCGCTGGTTGATGGCGACCATCACAGCGTTCATCGCGGCCATTGCGGCGCTGGCTGGCTCCGCGCTGCTGTTCCAGCAGAACCAGCTGCTCCGCACCCAGATCGGCTTGATGGAGGATCAGAACGCCCGCATCGCCGAGCAGAACCGCTTCATCGAGGCGCAGATCGAACTGGGCGAGGCGCAGCGCTCGACCTCCATCGTGCCGGAGGTCCTCGAGGTCGGCACGCTGGTCGGCGCCGAGGTGCAAGCTTTGCGCGCCCGCGGTGTCGCCGCTCCCGCCATTGCCGATCTCAGCTCGGCGCTCAAATCCCGCATCCTCGCCGCCCTCACGGCGGCGCGACCGTACCGCTATCTGCAAACGCCACTGGCCGGGCTCGATGAACAGGCGGTGATGAACTCGGGTCTGCTGCGCCGCACCGACCTGCCGGCGGCAGCCATTCTCCGCGACCGTCTCGCGGTCACCGGTGTGACCCTCGACCTCACCGGCGAACAACGGGGCGTCATGGCCGACCGGCCGTTGTCGCCGGAACGGGGCCAGATCGTTGCCATCCTGCTGGGCAACGGCCTTGTCGATATCACCAATCTCGGCGGCGGCGATTTCGGCTTTGCGGAAGTGCGCGGGCAGCGGCCTTCCCGGGTGTCGTTCGGCACCTCTACTCTGCGCTTTGCCAATTTCGACGGCGAATACGTCACCGAATGTAGTTTTGACGGCACCTATCTCGAGCATGCGCGGTTTCGGAACGCGCGGATCGAAGGTAGTCGCTTTTCGACGTTCTCGCTGCCCTCGATCTCCGGCGGCTCCCCGCTCGTTAAAGGTGCAGAACTCTCCGGCACGGACTTTTCCGCGGCCCAGCTCATCAATGTTACTTTCGAGGGCAGCCGCGGTTTCGGCATCTTCTTCGACAACGCCGTGCTGAACCGCCTGAGCTTCAAGAACACCGACCTCTCGGGCAGCACCTTCCGCGGCACCATCTTTGGCGCCGTCGATTTCACGGGTGCTGGCCTCAAGAGCGTCGATTTCGATGGCGCCCTGGTCTTCGATCCCGAATTCCTTACCACGGTCGCCGCTCAGGCGGCACCGGACACATTCGACCCCGCCCGCTTCCGCCTCGAGCCGATCACCCCGGCCGAGTTCGAAACCCACCCCCGCTGGGCCGCTGCCTGGCTCGATGGGCTCGAGGAGAAACAGGCCTACAAAGTGGTTCGGATAGGAGACTTCAACTGAATGAACGTGTTTCCCCCCGAAACCTTCGCCTTCCTCTCCGGCATTGCCGCGCATAACGAGAAAGCCTGGTTCGAGGCCAATCGGCCCCTCTACGAGGCTGGTTATGTGGCGCCAGCCAAAGCCTTCGTCGCCGCGATCGGGCCACGCCTCGCTGCGATTGCGCCCGGCATCCAGTTCGAGGCGAAGATCAATGGCTCGCTGACCCGCATCAATCGCGACGTGCGCTTTTCCAAGGACAAGCGGCCCTACAAGGACCATCTCGACCTCTGGTTCTGGCATGGCGGGACGCGCAGCTGGCAGGTGCCGGGCTTCTGGTTCCGGCTGACGCCCGAGGCGGTGCAACTGGGGGCAGGGACGTATGGCTTCGACAAGCCGCAGCTCGACGCCTTCCGCCAGTCGGTGATCCATCCGCGCTCCGGCAAGGCGCTGGTGTCCGTCAGTGAAACCCTCGCCGCCGCGAGCTATGAGGTTGGCGGCAAGACCCGCAAGCGGCCACCGGCCGGCTTTGCCACCGACCCCGAGCGGGCCGATTTCCTGCTCTACGAAGGGCTCTATGCCGGCATCACGTTGCCCGTCGAGGCCGCAACCCAATCCGACTTCGTCGACACCGTCCTTGCCCATTTCACCGCCACGGCGCCACTCAACGCCTGGCTATTGACCGAAGTGGTGGACTGAACCCGCCGCGACCCCCGGGCATGTTGCCCTTGGTCCCGCCTTCCCCTAAATAGGCGCTCAAATCCATTCGAGCGGCAGGAACGAGCGCCTCATGGCACGCGAATTCATCTATCACATGCACGGCATGTCCAAGGCCTATGCGGGCGGCAAGAAGGTCCTCGACAACATTCACCTCAGCTTCTACCCCGACGCCAAGATCGGCGTTTTGGGTCCGAACGGCTCGGGTAAGTCGACGCTGCTCAAGATCATGGCCGGCATGGACACCGATTTTACCGGCGAGGCCTGGGCCTCCAAGGGTGCGCGCGTCGGCTATCTGGCGCAGGAGCCGCAGCTCGACGAGCAGCTCAACGTGCTCGGCAACGTCATGATGGGCGTGAAGGAAAAAAAGGACGTCATCGACCGCTACAACGAGTTATGATGAACTATTCCGACGAAACGGCCGACGAAGCCACCAAGCTGCAGGACCGGATCGACGCCGAAAACCTCTGGGACCTCGAATCCCAGGTTGAAGTCGCCATGGAAGCGCTGGGCTGCCCGCCGGGCGACGCAGATGTCACAAAACTCTCGGGTGGCGAGCGCCGCCGCGTGGCACTCTGCCAGCTGCTGCTTTCCAAGCCCGACCTGCTGCTGCTCGACGAACCGACCAACCATCTCGACGCCGAGACCACCGCCTGGCTGGAACGGCACCTGCGCGAATTCGAAGGCGCAGTGCTGATCATCACCCATGACCGCTACTTCCTCGACAACGTCACCGGCTGGATCCTCGAGCTCGATCGCGGCCGCGGCGTGCCCTACGAGGGCAACTACTCGGCCTATCTCGATGCCAAGGCCAAGCGCTTCGCGCAGGAAAAGTCCGAAGACGCGGCGCGGGCCAAGGTGCTCGAGCGCGAGCGCGAATGGATGGGCCAGAGCCCGCAGGCGCGGCAGTCCAAGTCCAAGGCCCGCCTCAAGGCCTATGACGAACTGGTCAAGATCAACGAAGCCCGCACCCAGTCTTCGACGGCGCAGATCATTATTCCGCCCGGCGAACGGCTCGGCCAGAACGTCATCACTGTCGAAGGGCTGTCCAAGTCGTTCGGCGATCGCCTGCTGATCGATAACCTCACCTTCAAGCTGCCCCCGGGCGGCATTGTGGGCATTATCGGGCCGAACGGGGCAGGCAAGACCACGCTCTTCCGCATGCTGACCGGCCAGGAAAAGCCCGATAGCGGCACCATCACCGTCGCCGAGAACGTCAATCTGGGCTATGTCGACCAGAGCCGCGACAGTCTTGATGCGAACAAGACCGTCTACGAGGAAATCTCGGGCGGCAACGAGATCCTGCTGCTCGGCAAGCGCGAAATGAACGCCCGCGCCTACACCTCGACCTTCAACTTCAAGGGCACCGACCAGCAGCAGAAGGTCGGCAACCTCTCGGGTGGCCAGCGCAACCGCGTGCACCTTGCCAAGATGCTGAAGTCGGGCGCCAACGTGCTGCTCCTCGACGAGCCCACCAACGATCTCGACACCGAAACTCTCGCCGCGCTCGAAGAAGCGCTCGAGGAATTCGCCGGCTGCGCGGTGATCATCAGCCACGATCGCATGTTCCTCGACCGCCTTGCCACCCACATGCTGGCCTTCGAAGGCGACAGCCATGTCGAATGGTTCGAAGGCAATTTTCAGGACTACGAGCAGGACAAGATCCGCCGCCTCGGCGCCGACGCGGTCAACCCCAAGCGCGCGACTTACAAGCCGCTGACGCGGTAGTCGCCGCCTGATCCTCCCCCGCCACGCGGGGGAGGGGGACGGCG
>JACDQI010000195.1 GCA_015657675.1 Devosia sp. | reverse complement strand
TCGATCAACCACGTCGTCTGCCACGGCATCCCCGAAGAGCGGCCGCTGCGCGAGGGCGACATCGTCAATGTCGACCTCACGCTGATCGTCGACGGCTGGTATGGCGACAGCTCGCGCATGTATCCGGTGGGCGAAATCACCCGCAAGGCCGAGCGTCTGATCGAAGTGACGTACGAATGCCTCGAGGCCGGTATTGCGGCGGCGCTGCCGGGCAAGACTTCGGGCGATATTGGCGCGGCCATCCAGCAGCATGCCGAGGCCGAACGGACAAGCGTTGTGCGCGACTTCGTCGGCCACGGCGTCGGCCAGCTCTTTCACGACGAACCCAATATCATGCATTTCGGCGTGCCCGGGACCGGTGTCGAGCTCAAGCCCGGGATGATCTTCACCATCGAGCCGATGATCAATCTCGGCCGCCCACATGTGAAAATCCTCTCGGACGGCTGGACCGCGGTGACCCGCGACCGCACGCTCTCGGCCCAGTGCGAGCACTCGATCGGCATCACCGAGACCGGCCACGAGATCTTCACCCTGTCCCCGCGCGGGTTGTTCAACCCGCTCGCCGCCCGTCGCTACCCATGAGCAAGCCGGCCGGACCACCCGAGGATGGTTTGGCCGAGGCGGCAACGCCGCACTATCTGGGCCATCGCGAACGCGTCCGCGAGCGCTTCAACAAGCTCGGCGGCGAAGCCTTTTCGGACGCTGAACTGCTCGAACTGGTGCTTCAGGTCTGCATCCCCCGCCGCGACACCAAGGAACTGGCCAAAACCCTGCTCAAGCGCTTCGGCTCGTTTTCGGCCGTGCTGGCAGCGCCACCCGAGCGACTTGCCGAGTTCTCTGGCCTTGGCGAAGTGACCATTACTCACCTGCGTGTGTTCCAGGCAGCCGCTCAACGCTTCGGCCGTGACCAGATCGTCACCGATCAGCCGATCCTGGGCTCATGGTCTGCGCTGATCGACTATTGCCGCTCGGCCATGGCCTATGAGGACATCGAGCAGTTCCGTGTGCTGTTCCTCGACAAACGCAACCGCTTGATTGCCGATGAGGTGCAGCAAACCGGCACCATCGACCACACCCCGGTCTATCCCCGCGAGGTGATCAAGCGGGCGCTTGAGCTCTCCGCCACCGCCTTGATCCTCGTGCACAACCACCCCTCAGGCGACCCGACGCCGTCCTCCGCCGACGTGCAGATGACCCGTCAGATCAACGACATCGCCAAACCTCTCGGTATTGCGCTGCATGACCATGTGATCATCGGCAAATCCGGCCACGCCTCCCTCAAGGGGCTGAAGCTGATCTAGTCAGGCCGGCATCATGTGGTGGGCGAGGTAGAGCGGCAATCTGGACCTGGCGAACTCACGGGCCATTGAGAGGAGTTGCGCCAGATTATCGGCATCGCCCTCAACCGTCTTGCCATCCTTGACCAGATGCTGGTTCTGCGCCTTGAGCACGTTCCATGCATAATGTGACCACGCCTCAGGAGTGGTCTCACCTTCACTGCGTGCCAAGAGGAAGATCTGCTGGAACCGGGTTGTCGGAATGCCGCCACCCGTCACCGGCGAGGCGAGGAACCCGATATCGGCGCGGGTGAGCGCCCGCTGGCATATCGCCATGTTCATCCGCTGCGCCGAAGCAATACTTTCCGCCGTCGCCGGCACCGCTACCGCGATCGCTGCCAGACTGGAGAGGATGTAAAGACCCTGCAGCACGTTGGCGAACGTCACCTGCGGTACGGCCGCCGCGAGATCCGCAACTGACATGGGTCGGAACGACGCCAGTGCTTGCACCAGCGGCGCATAGATCGTCTGATCGAGCTCGGCTTCACCCAAAGCGCCGGTGATCTTTTTGCCGACTGCATCTGGTGGCGCCATCAACACGATCTCGAGAGCGCGGATCGCCGCCCCGTGCTCGAAATCGGTGAGACGACGCAGGCCCTTCACCCAATAGTCGCGCCGGAACGTCTGGTTGACCATGATATCCCGCACCGACTCGCGGAGCAGCGGGTCCTTTTGCGCGTCGACCTGAGCGCGCTGCGACTCGGTGAGATTTATGCTGGTAACCGCGTCCAGCAGTTGTGCGGAACAGGCATAGCCGAGCTTAGCTGGAGCCAGGAGGCTGGCGGTCTGGCTGAAGTGGAACGGGTGCCAGTCCTGGTTGAACAGCTCATGGGCCAGATAGTGGCGATCCTGCTTCATCAGGAAATCGAAGCGATCGCGCACCAGGGGAATCTGCTTGGCCAGGTTGGGCTGGGCGTCCAGTAGCGTCCGCCCGAACTCCATGGCATCGGCGACGCGGGTGAGACGATCGCTGCCAGTTGCCGACATGCGCGCGTCGAACAGCGACATGAGGTGTCGCATCGACGAGAACACCCCCCAGCCCGGCATGGTGTTGTAGCTGAGATAGACGACGCCACCGACCCGCAATTTGCGTGCGATGAAATCGACGATGATCTGGCGATTTGCGTCGTTCACCCAGCTCCAGATGCCGTGCAGGCCGATGAAGTCGAACTCAGGCAGGTCGTCCCGGCTGCAGAATTCTGCAAAGGACTCATCGGTCAGATCGACCTTCAGTCCGCCCTCGTTCGCCAGCGAACGCGCAAAGGCCGCCTGCGCCGGATTGAAGTCATTGCCGTACCAGGAAATGTCCGAGGCAGCGCCGTGCAGCAGCACGCTCATCCCCTGCCCGAATCCAAGCTCGACCGCTGTCTTGACTTCGGGTGGGTGCAACCCGGCCAGCGCGAAGGCCAGCTTTATCCGGTGCGGGTTGAGCTCCAGATAGTAGCCATAGGTGTAGTCGATCTCCGACACATAACCTTCGTCCCAGGATGACACGCGGTGGCTCCAGCTATTCGGTTGCGACAAGCCAAGACGCCGTGAGTCGACCGGTGCTGAACAGCCCTTGTGTGACGAATTGTGAGTTGTGGAGACTAAAGGCCGCGCAGGCTCAGGATGGCGGAGCTTCACCGGCCCGTTGGTGGCTAACGCCAGCCCGCAGTACCTTGATCATCGCAAGGAGCCGAGGATTGCTCTTGATTTCTCGACGAAAACGCAGCCAGCCCCCGTGGAACTTTGCTGCTACGCCGCCCAGGGTCGTGACGGCAAGATAGTGCTCGCGCACCGGGATCTGCACGTTGCACCAATGCCGCTTCTCGTCCGTAAACCCGCTGCCCATGTCGAATACCCGGGTACCGGCATCGAACACTGTCTGCATCACGCGCAGCAGGCACTGCTTGCCGGGGGAGCCCGGCTGGATGGCCGGCGCCGTGCTCATCGACGAGATCAGACAAAAGAGCCGGTCGCCCAGCGCGATGTTGTAGCGCAACGCCACAACCTCACCATCGAGGCGCAGAGCGTGCAGCCGCACCGGTACACCCGAGTCCGCTGCCACTGCTGCATCATAAAAGTCGCGCACCGACGCGGCGCAGAAGGGATCGGTGACGCCCATTTCGACGAACCGCGCCGCCCGCTGCGCAAACAGCGTATCGAGCAGCGTCAGGGCTTCAGGCCCGTTGCCGACTTCTTCGAATGTGACGGTACCCATGGCATCGAGCTTTTCGCCCTGCTGCCGGTCGTGTTTGCGTCGCGATTTATTGCGCTGGAGGCTGTTGGCCTCCTCCCAGCTGGTAAAGCTGGCGCGATAGAGCGTGTCGGTGACCAGCGAGTGCCCCAGTTCGGCAAACAGATCGACGCCGTCAACCGGGCACTCCGGCACGGCCCGAAGATGGATGACATCAATGCCCTTGAGCTTGCGCAGCATCGCCTGCCACAAGGCGCGGCGGCCAGTTGCGCCCAGCGCCAGCAGCCGCGCGCTGTCGATCAGCGGCGCATTGCAGCCCACGTGTGCGCCCGGAAAGAACGATAGCACCCGCACACCCTTGCGCAAGTGCCGGTGCAGTGCCAGCAGCGCCAGCGGCATGCCACCGAGTTCGGCAACCAGGTACACCTGATCTGCGGCAGCAATCGCCTGCGTGCGCACCCAGTGGCGGATGAAGTCAAGACTCTGGCCCGGCGACTCGACGCCACTGGCCTGCAGTTCCCGCCAGACCGACTCCACCTCGTCGAGGCTCTGCGACAGGCGAACGGTGATCAGGGAAGAGATATCTGCGCCGGCCTGTTCGGGCGGCGCCATGGAGTCCAATAAAGGTAAAGTATTGCTTGGCATTATGACGCTTTCAGCCACGCGGCTCTGTCTTCAAAACGAAGAAGCTTCCGAATATCAAAACGACGTCATCCTGGATGCGCCGGATGAATACAGAGTTGACGATGCCGTGAACGGAGCCGAGGCGGGGAAGATTCAGAATGCAGGGTTAACGGCCGGTCTCAGCCGATGGTCTGCAAGATCGGAAAAGTCTCCTGGAACCAATAGGCGATGCGGGTGAACTGGCCGGTGAGGAACAGCACCCCGGTCAGCACAAGCAACCCACCCATGACCTTCTCGATCGTCCCCAGATGCCGCCGGAAGCTCGAAAAGAAGGTGAGGAACGGCCCGATAGCGACGCCGGCGAGCACGAACGGCACCCCCAGTCCCAGCGAATAGACGCCGAGCAGCGCCGCGCCCTCATAGGCCGTCTCCTGCGTCGCCGCGACCGAGAGGATCGCCGCCAGCACCGGACCGATGCAGGGTGTCCAGCCAACTGCAAAGGCGAGTCCCAGCAGAAACCCACCCAGCGGTCCGCTGGCAACTCCCGGCCCCTGATGACGCAGTTGCCGGTCGAGGAAGCCGATGCGGAAAATGCCGAGGAAATGCAGACCCATGACGATGATGAACATGCCGGCAATGGGCGTCAGGATCGGCAACGCCGCCCGAAACGACTGGCCAAAGGCTGTCGCCGTCGCCCCGAAGGTGATGAAAACAATCGAAAAGCCGAGCACGAAGAACAGCGACGTAAAGACACTCTTTTGCCAGACCACGCCGGCCGTGGCGCCATCTGCCCGCAACTGGTCGTAGCTCGAGCCGCTCATATAGGTGAGATACGGCGGCACCAGCGGCAGCACACAAGGGCTCAGGAAACTGAGCACGCCTGCCCCGAACACTGCGAGAAATGAAAAGCCGAGCATTGCGCCTCCGAACGGCTGTCTTCTTAGCCGCTCATGGCTGCAAAGCAATGCGCCAGATCAGCGCTCGCCGGCTTGTGAACGATCGTGGGCAGACTTTGCCACCGCCGCTGCAATGGCGGCAACGACATCTGCCGCTGCCTCGGCGGCGAGCAATTGGACAATCGGCGCCGTCCCCTCGGCGCGAGCGAAGACATGAGCATCGCGCTGGTCTGCGCGCCAGAAAGCTGCGAGTTCCTGCCGCTCAATGCGGTCTGGCGACAGACAAACGTCAGTGGCAGCAATGTCGGCCTTCATCCCTGCGAACCCGGCCGCAAAGCGCGCCATATGGCGAGTGGTGGTCACCGGGCCCACCGCGCCGCCGTTCCATTCGGCGTGCATTGTGTGCTCTGTCGATGTCGACCAATCGGCGATAGAGGCGCCCGGACGACCCAACTGCGCCAGGATTGCCGGCGTCAGCGTCTTGAGCAGTGAAACGAGTTCCGCGCTACCGATTGGCACGATGGGAAAGACACTAGGTCCGGACGGCGCAGTTTGATCCGCCGGTTCCACCTCCTGCAGGCTAACCAAATAGCTGCCGTCATGCGGCTCAAGCGCCTCGAGGCGCATCCTCTTGGTCCCGAGCTCAAACTCGTCGCCAATCGTCAGGGTTATCTGGCGATCATCAACGAGCAACAGGACGCTCAGCAGTCCCTTCTGCGCTGACCGCTCGAACACATTGGCAAAAACGATAGACTTCCCGTCGAACTCGTCAGGAATGCTGGTTCGGAAGCTATGGCGCACGGGATGGCCTGTCCTTGTTGGCAGGCCCGATTTGACGCCAACCCGCCGAGCAAGGCAACCAGTCGACGCCATGGTTCGGTACTTGCCCCCCGCCCCTGTGCGCCCTATAGCAACCTCAACAATTGGCGGCTGAGGTGCTGCGCTATGTCCACCCGTCCGATCCGTATCGCCCCATCCATCCTCTCTGCCGACTTTACCCGGCTGGGCGAAGAGATCCGCGCTATCGACGCGGCAGGCGCCGACTATATCCATGTCGACGTCATGGACGGCCATTTCGTCCCCAATATCACCTTCGGGCCGATCGCTGCTGCGGCCGCGCGGCAGGCCAGCCGCAAGATCATCGACTGCCATTTGATGATTACCCCGGCTGACCCGTTCATCACCGCCTTTGCCAAGGCCGGCGCCGACATCATCACCGTGCACGCCGAGGCTGGCCCGCACCTCCATCGTTCTCTGCAAGCCATCCGCAACGAAGGCAAAAAGGCCGGCGTCGCCATCAACCCGGCCACTCCCGTCTCGGCCATCGCGCACGTCATCGCCGATGTCGACCTGATCCTGGTGATGAGCGTCAACCCGGGCTTTGGTGGCCAGACATTCATCGAAGAGAGCTACACCAAGCTGCGCCAGGTCCGCGACCTCGTCGGCGGCCGGCCGATCGACATCGAGGTCGATGGCGGCGTCAGCGCCGACAATGCCGGCAAGCTCGCCGCGGCCGGTGCCAACGTCTTCGTAGCCGGCACCTCGATCTTTGCCGGCAATGACCCCAAAACCTACGCGGCCCGCATCGCCGCCATCCGTAACGGCGCGCTGACCATTCAGGTCTGACGCCGGACTCAGTTTCTCAAGATTCGAGCCTAAGCCCATGATCCCGCGTTACTCCCGCCCAGAAATGGTCGCCGTCTGGTCCGCCGAGACCCGCTTTTCCATCTGGTTCGAGATCGAGGCACATGCCACCACCAAACTGGCTGAGCTGGGTGTCGTGCCGCACCCTGCGGCGCAGAAGATCTGGGACGTGATGACCGCCCGCAAGGGCGACGGCAGCCACTACAATTTCGACGTCGACCGCATCGACGAGATCGAGCGCACCACCAAGCACGACGTCATCGCCTTCCTCACCCACGTCTCCGAGATCGTCGGGCCGGAAGCGCGCTTCCTGCACCAGGGCATGACCTCGTCCGACGTGCTCGATACCTGCCTTGCGGTCCAGCTGGCGCGGGCCTCCGACATCCTGCTCAGCGATCTCGACCGGCTGCTCGCCGCGCTGCAGAAGCGCGCCAAGGAGCACAAGTATACGATCACCATTGGCCGCAGCCATGGCATCCACGCCGAGCCGACCACCTTTGGCATCAAGCTGGCCGAAGCCTATGCGGAATTTGCCCGCGCCAAGGCCCGTCTGATCAATGCGCGTGCCGAAATCGCCACCTGCGCCATTTCCGGCGCCATCGGCACCTTTGCCAATATCGACCCGGCGGTTGAGGACTACGTGGCGCAAAAGCTCGGTCTCACGCCCGAGCCGGTCTCGACCCAGGTGATCCCGCGCGACCGGCACGCCATGTTCTTTGCCACGCTCGGCGTCATCGCCTCCTCGATCGAGCGCCTCGCCACCGAGATCCGCCACCTGCAGCGCACCGAAGTGCTTGAGGCCGAAGAGTTCTTCTCGCCCGGCCAGAAGGGCTCC
>JACDQI010000194.1 GCA_015657675.1 Devosia sp. | reverse complement strand
CGCATCGAACTCCATCGACCCCGGCGCTCGCTGAGCTATGGGTCCCCGGGTCAAGCCCGGGGATGACGATGGAGGGGTAGGAAGTGGTTTACTGGGTTTCCTGCTCGGTTTCCGGCCGCCGCCCCAAGAGCGTGACAAACCGCGCGATCACCCCGCCGGCAAAGCCGAACAGCATCAGCCCGCCCAGAAACGCCCCGATGCCCGAGGGGATCGATCCCGCGACCGGCATCTCCACCGTCAGCCAGCCGAAGAACACCGCACCGACGGCCACAATGATCCCCAGTGTCCGCCAGCGCTGCGCGAACAGCGGAACGGCCATGGCGATGAGAAAGCTCAGCGTCGCCGCGATCAGTGCAAAAAAGCCTTCCATCAGCGTGCCGCCTCCACTACCCGCGCTATGGCGAGAAAGGCGCTGATCGGCAGCTCTTCGGCGCGTTCTTCGCCCTTGAGACCGGCAGCCTCGAGCAGCATGGGTACCGGCAGTCCAAGCGATTTCAGACTCTGCCGCACCATCTTCCGCCGCTGGCCGAAGGCCGCACGGGTCACCTCTTCGAGCCGGGCGACGCGCGGTGTGGCCTCGATCGCCTTGGGCTTGAGGTGCACGACTGACGAAGTGACGCTGGGCGGCGGCGTGAAGGCGTTGCGGTCCACATTGAACATGATCTTGGCGTCGGTCCGCCAGCCGCAGAGCACACCAAGCCGCCCGAACGGCTTGTCGCCCGGCTTGGCGACGATGCGCTCGGCCACCTCGCGCTGGAACATCAGCGTCAGGCTTTCAAAGAATGGTGGCCACGGATCGAGCGTCAGCCAGCCGGTCAGCAGTTCGGTGCCGATATTGTAGGGCAGGTTGGCCACGATCCGCGTCGGACCGTCGGCCAGCGCCGCATAGTCGGTTTGCATCGCGTCTCCGGAGATCACCTCCAGCCGGCCGGGATAGGCCGCCGCAATCTCCGCCAGTGCGGGCAGGGCGCGTTCGTCGCGTTCGATGGCGATGACCTTCTTGGCGCCACCCGCCAGCAGCGCCCGGGTGAGGCCGCCCGGACCGGGGCCGACCTCGATCACCGTCACGCCCTCCAGCGGCCCCGAGGCCCGCGCAATGCGCGCCGTCAGGTTGAGGTCGAGCAGGAAATTCTGCCCCAGCTGCTTTTTGGCCTGCAGCCCGTGGGTCGCGATGACCTCGCGCAGGGGAGGGAGGGTGTCGATCTGCATGTCTCGCGATAGCGGATTTTCGCGACCCCGCACAGGGGGCTTGACCTTGCCACGATGGGAAGGCGCAGAAGACTCGCCATCAGAATGAACTGGAGACCCCTCATGACCAAGCTGATCCTCGTCGCCGGCCTGCTCGCTGCCACTGCCGGCGGCGCCTTCGCACAGGACCACTCGATGCACGGCGCAGCGCCCGACCTGCCGGCGATCTGCCTCGCCCAGCACGATGCTGCGGCAATGCCGATGGCCTCCGGGCATGGCTCTATGTTTGCCGACGATGCGCATGGCGCGCTGATGTCTGGTATGGACCAAATGAATGCCGACATGATGGCCGGCGCCACGGCCGTCGACCTCGACGTCGCCTTCGTCTGCTCGATGATCCCGCATCATCGTGGTGCCATTGACATGGCCAAGGCCGAACTCGCGCATGGCGACGATCCCTGGGCCAAGGCCCTCGCCCAAAAGATCATCACCGCGCAAGAGGGCGAGATTGCCGAGATGCTGGCGTGGTTGGGCAAGCAGAAGTAACAGATCTCGAGCCGTAGTCACTCCTGGGTCACCGGTCCCCGTGCGGGAGGGAGATGGGAGGCGAGGAGCCGGTGACGGTGCGGGCGAGGCACGGT
>JACDQI010000193.1 GCA_015657675.1 Devosia sp. | reverse complement strand
CGGGTGAGTTAGGGGCGCATCGTGGCGCTGTGATCACGATGAGGGCTCATAGGACCACCACCGACGACCTAGCTGCGTGGGGACGGTTCGGGGCAATCCCCTGCAATCAAGCCGCGCGCTTTCCCTTCCAGGCCAGGAGGCGCATGGCGTTGGCGGTGACGAGGACCGTGGCGCCGGTGTCGGCGAGGATGGCGGGCCAGAGGCCGGTGACGCCGAGGATGGTGGTCACCAGGAACACGGCCTTCAGGCCCAGCGCGATGGTGATGTTCTGGGTGATATTGCCCATCACGGCTTTGGACAGATCGATCATGGCCGGGATATCGGCGACGCGACCGTGTAGGATGGCGGCGTCGGCGGTTTCGAGCGCGACGTCGGTGCCGCCGCCCATGGCGATGCCGATATCGGCCGCGGCGAGGGCCGGGGCGTCGTTGATGCCGTCGCCGACTTTGCCGACGAACTGGCCGCCGGCCTGCAGTTCGCGGACGATGCGCTGCTTGTCTTCGGGGAGGAGTTCGGCGCGGACCTTGATCGAAAGCTGCCGGCCGATGGCGGCGGCGGTGCGGGTCGCATCGCCGGTGAGCATAACGGTGTCGATGCCGGCCTGACGCAGGGTTTCCAGCGCGGATGCAGCGTCGGGGCGCGGTTCGTCGCGCATGGCAAAGAGCGCGGTGATCGCGCTGTTCACGACCAGCACCGAGACGGTCTTGCCTTCATCGTTAAGGGCGCCGATCTGGGTTTGCTGCGCCTCGGAGAGGGGCGCGATATCGCCGGTGGCCTGGGGCGAGCCGAGGAAGACTGTTTCTCCACCAACGGAGCCGCGAATGCCTTTGCCGCCGATGGCGGTGCCATTGTGGGCGGGCGGGACTGCTGCGTTCTCCGCCTTAGCGGCGGCGAGGATGGCGAGGGCGAGGGGATGCGACGAGCCGTTTTCCAGCGCGGCGGCAAGAGAGAGCACCTGCGCGCGGTTGCGGCCGAAGGTGACGATGTCGGTGACGACGGGCGTGCCGGCGGTCAGCGTGCCGGTCTTATCGAAGGCGATGGTGGTGAGTTTGCCCAGGCCTTCGAGTACGGCGCCGCCCTTGAGCAGCAGGCCGCGACGGGCGTCGGCGGCAAGGCCGGCGGCGATAGCGGCGGGGGTGGAGATCACCAGCGCGCAGGGGCAGCCGATGAGCAGCACGGCAAGGCCCTTGTAGACCCATTCGCTCCAGCTGCCGCCGAGGAGAAGTGGCGGCACGATGGCGACGAGTGTGCCGGCGACCAGCACGCCGGGGGTATAGATTTTGGCGAAGCGATCGATGAAGCGCTCGGTGGGAGCCTTGCTCTCCTGCGCCTCTTCGACCAGCCGGACGATGCGGGCGATGGTGTTGTCGGCCGCGGTGGCGGTGACGCGGATGCGCAGCACGGCGTCGGTGTTGATGGTGCCGGCAAAGACCGGGTCGCCGACACTCTTGCGGCGCGGCACACTTTCGCCCGTAACGGGGGCTTCGTTGATGGCGCTGCTGCCGGAAAGGATGGTTCCGTCAGCGGGGATGCGATCGCCAGGGCGGACCATAATGGTGTCGCCAAGTGCCAGGGACGCGGCGGAGACTTCGCGCGTGGCGCCCTCGGTCTCGATGAAGGCGGTACGGGGCACCAGTTGGGTCAGGTTGCGGATGCTGGCGCGGGCGCGGCCGGCGGCAACGCCTTCAAGCAGTTCCCCGACGAGAAACAGCAGCACGACAGTGGCGCCTTCTTCTGTGGCGCCGATGATCACCGCGCCGATGGCCGCGACGGTCATCAGCGTTTCGATGGAAAAGGGCGTGCCGGCGAGAGCGCCGGCAATGGCGCGACGGCCGAGGGGCACGAGGCCGACCAGCAGCGCGGCGAGAAAGGCCCAGTGGCCGATGGCGGGGACCAGTTGGCCGAGGCCATAGGCGGCAAGCAGCGCAAGTCCGCAGGCGAGGGTCAGCTGCGCCTTGCCGGTGCGCCACCAGGGGCCATCGATCGGGGCGGCGTGGTCATGATCGTGGTCGTGCGATGCGGGTGCAGGGCCTTCTGCGGAGGCGAGGCTGTACCCGAGTGACTTGACCGCCTTCTGTACCGCCACGAACGGCACATTGGCGGGCGTGACGTTGAGGGTGCCAGCGGTATAGGAGGCGCCGGCATCGGTGACGCCGGGAATGCGGCGGACAGCGGTCTCGATCTTGCTGGCGCAGGCGGCGCAATCCATGCCGCCGACCCGGTAGCGGATACTGATCTGGTCGGTCATGGCGCAGCCTCTGCTTGTAAAGTCGAGAGAACGCTACAACCTCTAGCCACTAGAGGCTCAAGAGGTTTTTCATGACGCTGCCGATTGGTGAACTGGCCCGCAAGACCGGGGTAAAGGTGCCGACTATCCGGTTCTATGAGCAGATCGGACTGGTGACCGCGCCGCCGCGGACCGAGGGCAACCAGCGGCGCTATGGCCAGGAAGATGTCGAGCGGCTCAGCTTCATCCGGCATGCGCGGGAACTGGGGTTCGAGGTCGACGATATCCGTGAGCTGCTGGCAATGAGCGCCGAGCCGCAGGCCTCATGCCACAGCGCCGACTCGATTGCGCGGAACCACCTCAAGGAGATCGAGCGGCGGATCGCGAGTCTCACTGCGCTCAAGGGCGAGCTTACGCGCATGATCGAAGAGTGCGGGCATGGGCGCATCTGCGATTGCCGGATCATCGAGGCGCTGGCGGATCACAGTCAGTGCAGTGGTGAGCATAAGCATTGAGGGAAGTTGGCTCCTCACCCCCACCCACCCGCTGCGCGGGTCCCCCCTCGGCTATTCGGCCAGAGGCCTCGTGGCGTCTCGCCCGAAATCGCTCCACTGGAGCGACTTCGCCTGCGGCCGGCTCGAAGCCCGCAAAGGGGGAGGGAGACCTGACTGAGGCTTTGAGGGCCAATGCTACCGCAGCGCCCGTAGGGCGTTGAGGATCACGGCGACGTCGATGAGTTCCTGGAGCAGGGCGCCTGCACCGGGGGCAGGTAGCCGAAGGCGGCGGCGAGCATGGCGGCGAAGGAGAGGCCGAGGCCGACCACGACGCTTTGCAGCGCGATGGTGCGGGTGCGGCGGGCGATGACGATGGCCTGGGCGAGCGGGGCCAGTTGATCGACCAGCAGAACGACGCCGGCGGCCTCGGATGACGCGGCAGTGCCGCGCGCGCCCATGGCAACGCCGACATCGGCGGCGGCGAGGGCAGGGGCGTCGTTGACGCCATCGCCAACCATCATCACCGTGCCGCTCCGGGCCTCGTCGCGGATGACTGCGACCTTGCCCTCGGGAGAGAGTTCTCCAGCGATGCGATCGAGCCCGAGGCGTTGGCCGATGGCCTCGACGATATCGGTGCGGTCGCCGGAGGCGAGGACGATGCGCGAGACGCCGGCGGCGCGCAGATCCTTGAGCACGGTTTCGGCGTCGGCGCGCAGGTGATCCTGCAGCACGATGATGCCGGCGAGGGTGCCGTCGATGCCCAGCGAGACCGTCATGGCGCCGGGCGTGGCTTCAGCAACAAGGCCTGAGGTCGCAGAGGTTTTGCCAGCGACGAAGTCGCGGCCACCGACAATGAGTTTGCGGCCATCGATGCTGCCCTCGATGCCTTCGCCGGGTGTTTCGCGGGTGTCGAGCGGTAGCGAGAGGGCGAGGCCCCGCGCCGCGGCCGCCTCGATCAGGGCGATGGCGACGACGTGGCCGGAGGCCTGGTCGAGGCTGGCAGCGAGGCGAAGGATTTCGTCCTCCGTCTGACCCGGGGCGGCGATGATACGGGTGACGGTGGCCTGGCCGTGGGTGAGGGTGCCGGTCTTGTCGAGGATGGCGGTTTTGACGCGGGCCAGAGTTTCCAGCACGCCGCCGCCCTTGACCAAGACGCCGACCCGGGCCGTGCGCGACATGCCGGAAATGATGGCGACCGGCACCGCAAGGATCAGCGGGCAGGGTGTGGCGACCACGAGCACGGCTAGGGCCCGCAGCGGGTCGCCACTCAAAATCCAGGCGGCGGCCGAGAGCGCAACGGTGAGGACGAGAAAGCCCATGGCGTAGCGGTCGGCGAGGCGCACCATCGGGGCCTTGCTCGATTGCGCGGCCTCGACCAGCCGGACGATGCCCGCATAGGTGCTTTCGGCGGCGGGGCGGACGGCGACGAGATCGAAGGAGGCGCCGACCGAGGTGCTGCCGGAAAGCGCATCGCCGCCCTTGGCGACGGTGACCGGGACCGACTCGCCGGTGAGGGCAGAAAGATCGAGTTCGGCTGCGGGGTTGGCGGTGGTGCCATCGACCGGCAGGACTTCACCGCGGCGGATCAGCAGGCGGTCGCCGGGGACGATGTCGGCGATGGGGCGCTCGGCGAGGCCTTTGTCCGTATAGACCATGGCGGTCTTGGCGACGCGACCCAGGAGGGCCGTCATTTCGCGACGGGCGCGACCGGCGGCGAAGGTTTCGAGCAGTTGCCCGCCTGAATACATCAGCGCCACGACATTGCCGGCCAGCGGTTCGCCAAAGGCGAGTGCTGCCGACATCGAGAGGGCGGCGACGACGTCGAGGCCGACATCGCCGCGGCGGAGCGACACGACGATCTGGACGAGCAGCGCCAATAGCACGGGTGCTGTGCCGGCTGCCCAGGCGAAGGGCGCCAGCTCGGGCATGCCTCCGAACCAGAGCAGAGTGCCCGTGGCGAGACCGAGGACGGCAACAGCAGCTAGAAGCACACTGAAGTTGGCGGCCAACCAACCGCCCAAGGCTGATGGGTGGGCGGACGGGGCAGCAGTGGCGGTCGTGCTGGACATTGGAGCTCGCGGTTTTTCGGCGACCGATATCGCCGCACCGCAACCTATGCCTTGCACCGCCCGGAGTCTTTGACCTTACGCAACATGGTCAGCGTGCGAGAGGAGGTCAGCTCGCCGCCTGGCTGGCGATAGCGGCATTGACCAGCTCGCCGCAGGGCGGAGACAGTTCTGCGACATGACTTTGCAGGCATTGCATTGGCCTGCCCGCGCCGGGTTTCACGCCCGGACAGAGGCGCAGGAAGTCAGCCTTGCAGGCCTCTCGCTGCTCGTGTGTCGGCTTGGGCGTAGACTCTTGCGCGGTCACCTGACCGGCGCTGAGGACGATGGTGAATGCGGCAAGGACGAGGGCCAGGCCGACTGAGGCGGAAAGGACCAGGCGGGTCACGGGACGTTCTGAATGCGGAGACAAGAGGCTTCCTTACAAATGGGTGTTTCAAAACCTCCTTGATACGGCCGGTCCTGACCTTTCCTTCGCTACTGCAGACGGAAGCGGCGGATTAATTTGCGACGCTCTTCGGGGGAGAGCGTGGCTGCCGTTTCGACAAAGCTATCGGTCAGCATGCTGCCGATCTCGGCTCGGGCATCGCGGGCCTGACGGACGGCCTGTCGGAGGGCCTGTGTGTCCACGGTCTCGGCCTTGAGCAATTCGGATGCCGCCGCCAGGGCGCGCCGGTACTCGCGGAAGTTGCGTAGCAGCTGCGGGCCGACATCGCCCAGCTTGCTACGCAGGCGGGTGCCGGCCTCGCCCGAAAGGGAATCGGCGATGCTATTGCCGATCTCGACGGGCGTCGCAGCCAGGACCGGGATCGGTTCTGGCGGGCGGGCGAGCATGGTGCCCACGTAGGCGACGAGGAAGACGTTGAGCAGCAGCGACACGAAGATGCCGACGGTGAGGAGGCGGTTACGGTTCATATCGGTCTCCGGTCGATAGGAGCGGGGAGTCGCTGTAGGACAAAGCGAGGGCCAGCAGGTCGCCGGCGCCCTGGTCCGGCGCACTGGGCGGGGCGGTGTTGGAGAGGGCGAGCGCGACGCCCATGATGCCGGCCGTTACCAGGCCCGTGCCCGAAAGGGCAAAGCGGCGCCACCAGGTTGGCGCGCCGGCAGGCTTTTGGATCGCGGCGGTGACGGCGCCGATGTTGCGGCCGATCCGGCTCGGGGCCACCGGGGTCTGCAGGGGGGCGAAGAGGTCGTCGATGCTGGCTGCGTCGGCGAGGATGGCTTGCGCCCAAGGGGTTGCGGCAACGGCCTCAGCCTCTGAGCGGAGCTCGGCCGGCCAGCGGGCCAGGTCGGCGCCGTAGGCATTGGCGAGCTGCTGGAACTTGCGGTTATCCATTCGAACCTCCTCCTGCTGCCAGGGCAGCGGCAGTGAACTGTCGGCATGCGGCGCGGCCCCGCGAGAGCAGCGACTCGAAACTCTTTTCGGACACCTCTAGGATCGCGGCGCCTTCGCGGCCGCTCAGACCTTCGAGATAGACTAAAGCGATTGCGGCGCGCTGCCGCTCTGGCAGGCTGGCGAGCGCAGCCTCGGCGAGGCGCTGGCGCTCGCGGGCCAGCAGGACATCGTCGGCGGACAGGGCGCCATCGGGGATGTGTTCGGCGTGTTCGATGGGCAAATGCCGGCGGCGGCGTTTGCGGTCGAGAGCGAGGTTGACCACGATGCGATAGAGCCAGGTGGTAAAGCGCGCCCGACGGCCATCGAAGCGTGCGGCATGGCGCCAGACACGGACGAAGGCTTCCTGGGCGATTTCGTCGGCGTCGAGGGCGCTGCCGGCGATGCGTTCGCCGAGGCGGATGGCGCGGCCCATATGGGCGTCCATCAGCCGCCGCAGGGCGGTTTCGTCGCCTCGCGCGACGCGTTGCATGAGCGCCTCGTCATCGGCGTCGTCGGTCATCTTGCCCGTTCAGTGCTGCGGCCCGTCAGAGCTTATACGGCCCAGGCGGAGAAATCCTTCGGTGCGTGATTGATCGGCCTGAAGAACAGGTCCGACGTAGCAACTAGGCCAATTCGCGCAGTCTTCTCAACGCCTTGCAGCGCATGCAAGATATCGCCTTGCACATTTTCACGCGTCGCGACGAAAGCCCTATTGCAAAGATTGGTCTAGTTGATAACGTTTCAACTTAGTTGATCGACAGCCGGAACGGCGCGATCCAGGTGAGGAGGACGACATGCGACTTTTGAGACGGACTTTGCTTGCGGCAATGGCCGCAACAGCGCTTGCGGGCACGAGCCTGCCCAGCTGGGCTCAGGACCTCAGCGGTGAACTGGTGATCCTGCAGTGGCAGGGCGGCTCCGACGGCGAACTCTGGAAAAAGCTCGAGGCGGATTTCACCGCCAAGAACCCCGCTGTCACCGTCAAGGAACTGGTGGTGACCGGCCAGGGTGACATGCGCGGACCGATGCGCACCGCGCTTCTCGGTGGCGAAAAGGTCGATATCATCATCAACACGTGGCCGGCCTTCCGGGCCGAGCTCAACGATGCGGGCCTGCTGCGGCCGATCGATGATCTCTGGGCCAGTGCCGGGCTCGACAGCCAGCTCGACCAGTCGTGGCGCGATCTCTCCAGCACGGACGGCGCCACCTACGGCGTGACCTATACGTATGGGAACCGCTCGGCCATCTGGTACAAGACGGCGCATCTGGAAAAGGCCGGCGTGACGCCGCCCAAGACCTGGGACGAGTTCCTCGCCTCGATCGAGACGCTCAAGGGTGCCGGGTTCGCCGCGCCGATTGCCATGCCGGCCAAGTACTGGGCGCATGGCGAATGGTTCGAGACGCTGCTGCTGCGCACCGGTGGCGTGGAAGCTGCGGCCAAGCTCGCCGCCCATGAAATCCCGTGGACCGACGAGGTGGTAAAGACCACGCTCAAGAAGTATGCCGAGCTGCTCAAGGCGGGCTGCTGCGGAACACCCGAGCAGATGTTTGCGGGTGACTGGGACTATTCGGCCGACCAGATCTTTACTGCCGACGCCTCGAACTACCTGATGATCGGCATGTGGATGAACTCCCGTGCGCTCAACGACTACAAGCTCAAGGAAGGCGTCGACTACTCGATCTTCCAGTTCCCCGCCATGGGCCTGGGTCACGACGACACCTCGAGCGTTGACGCCAAGGAAGTGCTGGTCACTTCGAACGGCACCAACCCGGCAGCCGCCGATGCGTTCCTCGCCTACATGGTGACCAAGGATGCGGCGGATATTCTGGCCAGCTACGGCTACGCGTCGCCGAGCAAGAGCGCTGATCCGAGCCTGCTCGGACCGGTGCAGCAGGTGGCGACTGCCGCAGTCGCAGCGTCCAAGGTGCAGTTCGTGCTCGGCGACCTGCTGCCGGGCGATCTGGTCGATGAGTATCGCGTGCAGCTGCAGAAGTTCCTGCAGGATCCGTCCGATGCGATGATCGATGAAGTCACTGCCGCCATCGAAGCCAAGGCGGCGGAATCCTACTGATGGCCAATTCCGTCGCATCCCCCGCGACGGATGGGGCCTCGACGAGGTCCTCCCGTGAGGCGGACGGGCAGCGCAAGCTGCTCGCCCGCTCTCGCGGGCGGTTCCGTGACTCGCCGGCGGCATTGTTGCTGCTGGTGCCGGTGCTGATCCTGTTCGGTATCGCCGTGGTGTTTCCGCTGATCGACACCATTCGCCTGAGCTTTTTCGACATCAAGGGGTTGGGCAAGCCGAAGTTCGTCGGCATCGGCAATTACATCAAGCTCTTCACCGACCCGGCGTTTCGCAACACCATGTGGACGACGCTGGTGTTCACCGTCAGCACGACGTTTTTCTCTGTGGGCCTCGGTTGGGCGCTGGCGATGCTCTGCGCCTTTGCGCCGCGCCAGACGCTGCCGTTCCGGGTGATGATCTTTGCGGCCTTCGGCATTTCCGAAGCGGTGGCCGGCTATATGTGGATCGGCATTCTGCGGCCGGATTCCGGTGGTCTGCTCAACGCGGTGATCGGGCTCTTCAGCCCCGGCTTCGCGCAGCCCTGGCTGGGTGATCCGCGCACGGCGATCTGGGCGCTGGTGGCGACCGCGACGTGGGGCGCGGTCGGCTTGCCGCTGATGCTCTGTTTTGCGGCGGTGCAGCAGATCCCGAAATCGCTGTTCGAGGCGGCCTATCTCGATGGCGCGTCGCACTGGCAGGTTATGCGGAACATCATGGTGCCGCTCTCGATGTCGGGGGTGCGGGTGGCGGTCTTCATCAACCTGCTGGGCATGCTGCGCGCCTTCGACATCATCTATATTCTGACCGGCGGCGGGCCGGTGCGCTCGACCGAAACGGTCGGCTATTTCATGTACCGGGAGTCGATGACGCAGTTCAAACTCGGCTATGGCGCGGCCGCGACGGTGATCCTGCTGGTCGCGGTGCTGATCGTCTCGGTGCCGGCCATCATCCAGCGCACGGCAGGTGCACGATGATCGGGCGCGTACCTCGCTGGCCGACGGTGATTGTCGGCATCGTCGCGGTGATCTGGGTCATTCCGATCATCGGCATCGTCGCCACGTCCATCCGGCCGCTGGCCGAGACCTCCAGGGGCTGGTGGCGGATCGACGAATTCACCCTCACGCTCAGTGCCTGGCAGCGGGTGTGGGAAGCCTATCCGCTGGCACCGGCGCTCGGTACTACGGCGTTCCTCGCCGCGGTGGCGACGCTGGGGACGATGCTGCTGACGCCGGCTGCGGCCTATGCGTTCCACTTCCTCAAGTTTCCGTTCCGTCGGCTGTTGCTGATCATCATCATCAACGCCTTCGTGTTGCCGCAGCAGGTGGTGGTGATCCCGCTGTTCCAGCTGTGGCGGGAGATGGGGCTGATCGACAATTTCCTCGCCGTGCTCATCCCCTATGTGGGCCTGAGCTTTGCGTGGTCGATCTACCTGGTCAAAACCTTCCTTGAGGATTTTCCCCCCGAGCTGGTCGAGGCCGCGCGCATCGACGGGGCAGGGCCGCTGCAGACCTTCTGGTTCGTGGTGCTGCCCAATACGCTCAACTCGGTGTTTGCAGTGGGCATCCTGCAGTTCCTCTGGACCTGGAACGCGCTGCTGCTGCCCATGCTCTACCTGCGCACCAACGTGCCGCTGCCGGTGATCCTGGCTCGGATCAACGGCACGTACGAACTCAACTGGGACCTGCAATCGGTGGCAGCCATCGTCACCACCATTGTCCCGCTCGTCATCTTCCTCGTGTTTCAGCGTCAGTTCGCATCCGGGTCGCAAGCCCGCACGGGGGCCAAGGAGTAACTATGCCCAAGACCACCAACCGGCCGCTTCGCTACCGGCAGATCCATCTCGACTTCCACACCTCCGAGCACATCCCGGGGATCGGCTCGGCGTTCGACCCGGACGACTTCGTGTCGACGCTCAAGGAAGCGCACGTGGATTCGATCACCATTTGCCAAGTGCCACCACGGCTGGTCGTACTACCCCACCAAGGTTGGTGCACCGCATCCGAACCTGGCGCGGCCGGACCTGCTGGGCGACATGGTCAAGGCGCTTACGGCCGCCGATATCGAGTGCCCGATCTACATTTCGGTGCAGTGGGACGAACGCAATTCGCGGCTGCATCCGGAGTGGCGGGTGCGCAGCGCCAGCGACACGCGGTTCGATCCCGACCAGCTGACCGCCGGGTGGCATACGCTCTGCCTCAACCACAAGGAATATCGCGACCAGTTGCTCGAGCATGCCCGCGAAGTGGCGCGCAACTACGAGACGGTGGGTCTGTTCTTCGACATCGTGCTGACGGCCGACTGCGTTTGTGCCGAGTGCCTTGCCAGCATGGAGGCGCATGGGCTCGATCCGGAGAAGGCCGAAGATCGGCTGAAGAACGACGAGTGGGTCAACGAGGTGTTCCGCACCGAGATGACGGCGGCGCTGAAGGCCGAGTTCCCCGACATGCGGATCTTCTACAATTGCGGGCACATCCATAAGCAGGGGCCGAAGCGCTTCGCGCCCTATACACATCTGGAACTGGAAAGCCTGCCGACCGGCGGCTGGGGTTACGACCACTTCCCGTCGAGCGCGCGCTATGCGGCGACGCTGGGGCTCGATTTCGTCGCCCATACCGGCAAGTTCCACACCAGCTGGGGCGAGTTTGGCGGGTTCAAGCATCAGGACGCGCTCGACTATGAATGCGCGCAGATGGTGGCGCTGGGGTCAAAATGCCTCGTCGGCGACCAGTTGCATCCGAATGGGGCGATCAACCGGGACACCTATCGGTCGATCGCGGCGGCCTATGACCGGGTGGAAAAACTCGAGCCATTTCTCGAAGGCGCGCAGCAGATCTCGGAAATTGCCATCCTGTCGGCCGAGCATTTCAACCGGCCGGGGCGCGCAACCACTTCAGCGACGACGGCGCAGCGCAGGTGCTGCAGGAACTGAAGCTGCCGTTCGACGTAATCGATACCAGCGCCGATTTCTCTCGCTATCGGCTCGTCATCCTTCCTGATGCGATCGGCCTCGACAAGGAGACGGCGAAGCGTCTGACCGCCTATGTGGCGGCGGGCGGCAAGATCGTGGCGTCGGATCGCTCCGGCTTTGCCGATGACGGCACGGCGCTGCTCGATATGGGCATCGTCGCCAATGGCGGCGTGGTGCCGTTCAATCCGAGTTATGCGCTGGCGACCGGCACGGAGCTTGCCGGCATGCCGGAGACGCCGTTCGTCATGTACGGGGTGGCGCGCTCGATCACGGCGCAGGGCGCCAAGGTGCTGGCGAACGTGGTGAAGCCCTATTTCAACCGCAGCTACAAGCACTTTTCGTCGCACCAGCACACGCCGGATGATCCGGATGCGGCGCCGCTGGGGCCAGCGGTGATCGAGTACAAGGGCATCGCCTATATCGCCTATCCGATCTTTGAGATGTACCACGCGATGGGGCAGCCGCTTTACAAGTACGTGGTGCGCGACCTGATCCAGCGACTGATGCCGGACGAGGTGCTGCGGACCGACATGGCCTCGTCTGGCCGGGCGACGCTGGTGCAGCAGGCGCAGCGGAAACGCCATGTGCTGCATCTGCTGCATGCCACTCCGCAGGTGCGTGGCCAGGCGGTGCCGGCCGGCGGCGGCAAGACACGGGTGATGGAAATGATCGAGGACATCCAGCCGATCGGGCCGGTAACGGCGTCGGTGCGGTTGCCCAAGGAGCCAAGCCGTGTTTATGAGGCGCTGACCGGGCAGGATGTCGAGTGGCAGACCACGCCGGACGGCTGCGTTCAGGTCATCCTGCCGCATCTGCGCATTCATAGTGCGGTGGTGTTCGAGGGAAGCGTGTAGCGGGGTCGTCGGTACGGCCGGCTTAAATGTCGGCATGCTCCCCGGCTATGAATGGGCGCAGGCGCGTGCCGTCGTTTCGGCGGGTCGTGCCTGCGAAGATAGTCAGGGCAATGGGTTACGACCACAAGACGCAGCAGGATCTGAGGAAGCGGCCGGCCACCATCGTCGATGTGGCCGACGCGGCGGGCGTCGCCATTGGTACCGTGTCGCGCCACCTCAATGGCCAGCCGGTGCGGATGGCCAATCGCGACCGCATCGAGCAAGCGATTGCGACCCTTGGCTTCCGGCGCAATTCCACGGCCGTGGCGATGAAGACGGACGTGACGCATATCGTCGGCTTTTTCGTGCCGTCGCTCAGCGAGTTCCACGCGCAGATGCTCGAACACCTGACGCGGCAGATGCGCCGCAAGGGACGCGCGGTGCTGTCGTACTTCCACGACCTGCAACGCGACTCCATTCACGAAGGTCTTGAGTTCTTTGCGCGACACCGCGTCGACGCGATCGTCGTCGACGGCGAGATGGCCATGCAGCACGATCTCTCGCGGCTCGTCGACGAGGGGATGGTCGTTGTGCTCTACGACAATGACCTGCCAGGGCTTGCAGCGGACCGGGTGTTTGTCAGCAATCGCAAGTCGAGCACGCGGCTGGTCAACCACCTGATCGAACTAGGGCACCGGCGCATCGCCACGCTTCACGGCGACCTCCGCGACACGGCCGCCAGCGAGCGGCTTGGCGGCTACAAAGACGCCATGGAGGCGCATGGCCTGCCGCTTGATCCGGCGCTGATCAGAAATGCGCGCTGGCACGAGTCGGTGGCTTACGAGCATACGGCCGAACTGCTGGCGCTGCCCGAACGGCCGACGGCGATCTTTGCAGCAAACTACAACATGACGCTCGGCGTCATCGCGCGGCTGCACGAGGCGGGGGTTTCCATTCCGCAGGACATGTCGATCGTCAGTTTTGACGACGTGGCGGCGTTGCGGCTGCACAATCCGGGGATCACCACCGTCGGCCAGCCGATCCCGAAGCTGGCGGAAACCATCAGCACCATCATTGACGAGCGCCTTGCCGAGCCATCGGCAATGGGCCGCCGAACCTTGACCATCGATTGCGATATTCTGCTGCGCGATTCCGTGCGGCGCCTGACCTGAGGACATTTCAGCACCAATGACCGACTCTCTTCTCTGGTACACCGGACCGGCAGCGCGCTGGACCGAGGCGCTGCCGCTGGGCGATGGCCGGCTGGGCGCTATGGTATTCGGCGGCGTACCGTGCGACGAGTTCCAGCTCAATGAGGACACGTTGTGGTCCGGCGGGCCATATCAGCCCGTGAATACCGAGGCGCTGCCCAAACTCGAAGAGGTGCGGGCCCTGCTGTTTGCCGGGCGCTATGCCGAGGCGCAGGAGCTGGCCAATGCGCATTCGATGGCGCGGCCCTATCTCGAAATGTCGTATCAGCCGGCCGGTCGGCTGTTGCTCGATTTTCCGCACAAGACGCTGTTTTTGGCCTATCGACGCGAGCTCGACATTGCGACGGCGGTGACGCGCGTCAGCTATTCGAGCGGTGGCGTCGACTATCTGCGCGAAAGTTTCGTGTCGGCGGCCGATGGGGTGCTGGTGATCCGGGTGACGGCGAGCCAGCCGGGTGCCATCGACATGCGGGCCGAGTTCTGCAGCGAGCAGCCGGGGCAGGGGCGCGTCGAGGGTTCGAAGCTGCACTTTGCCGGACGCAACCGTGGCGAGCACGGCGTTGCCGGAGCATTGCGCTGGGGCATGGAAGCGCGGGTGACATCTGAGGGCGGCAGTGTTGCCGCCGCGGGCGATGGCGTTGCGGTGCAGGGGGCCACTACGGTCACGCTGCTGCTCGATATCGCCACGAGCTTTGTGCGCTTCGATGATGTGTCCGGCGATCCGGAGGCGGCGATCAAGGCGCGGCTCGATGCGGCGGAGCGCAAGAGTTACGAGCAGTTGCTGGCCGACCATGTCGCGGCGCACCAGCAGCTCTATTCACGCCTCGAGATCGACCTGGGGCGGACGCCGGCGGCCGAGCTGCCGACGGACGATCGGATCTCGCGCTTCGCCGAGAGTAACGATCCGGCGCTGGCGGCGCTCTATGTGC
The DNA here is from genome assembly GCA_015657675.1 of Devosia sp. GTDB lineage: Bacteria > Pseudomonadota > Alphaproteobacteria > Rhizobiales > Devosiaceae > Devosia_A. The sequence goes on along the minus strand of JACDQI010000193.1, from coordinate 21,220 downwards.
AGTATGGCCGCTACTTGATGATCACCTCGAGCCGGCCGGGGACGCAGCCGGCGAACCTGCAGGGCATCTGGAACCACGAAATCCGGCCACCGTGGGGCAGCAAGTACACCAGCAACATCAACCTGCAGATGAACTACTGGCTGCCCGATGCGGCCAATCTAGCCGACTGCATGGAGCCCTTGATCCGCATGGTCGAGGACCTCTCGGTCACCGGCGCGGAGATGGCGCGGGTCAACTACGGCGCGGGCGGCTGGGTGCTGCATCACAATGTGGATCTCTGGCGCGCCAGCGGGCCCATCGACGGGGCGCAATGGGGGCTCTGGCCGACGGGCGGTGCCTGGCTTTGTGCGCAGCTCTGGGACCACGCGGCGTATGCCGGCTATCCGCGGGCGCTGGTGGAGCGGCTCTATCCGCTGCTGCGCGGTGCGACGGAGTTCTTCCTCGACGCGCTGGTCGACCTGCCGGGCACCGACCGACTGGTGACGAGCCCGTCGGTGTCGCCGGAGAACGTGCATCCGAAGGGCGCGACGCTCTGCTTCGGGCCGGCGATGGACAGCCAGATTCTGCGTGATCTCTTCGACGCGCTCAGCGCCGCGTCAGCGCAACTGGGGCGTGATGCGGAGTTTGCATCGACAGTAGCAGCGACGCGGGCGCGGCTGCCCGATGATCGGATCGGAAAGGGTGGCTATCTGCAGGAATGGCTGGACGACTGGGACATGGATGTACCGGAAATCCATCACCGGCATGTGTCGCATCTCTACGGGCTCTACCCCAGCCAGCAGATCGCGCCGGAGCGGACGCCGGTGCTGGCCAAGGCGGCGCAGCGCTCGCTGGAAATCCGCGGTGACGATGCCACCGGCTGGGGCATTGGCTGGCGCATCAATCTCTGGGCGCGATTGCTCGATGGCGACCATGCGTTCGACGTCCTGCGCCGGCTGCTGCATCCGGAGCGGAGCTACGCGAACCTCTTCGATGCGCATCCGCCGTTTCAGATCGACGGCAATTTTGGTGGCGCTGCCGGCATCCTTGAAATGCTGGTGCAGTCGAGCGGCGACACCGTGACCTTGCTGCCGGCACTGCCCAGCGCCTGGCCGGATGGGCGGGTCGATGGGGTGCGGGCGCGCAGCGGGCTGACCATCGGCATGAGCTGGGTGGACCGGAAAGTGACGCGACTGGTGGTGGACTGCGCCGTGCCCTATGCCGGTCGCGTTGTCATTTCCGGACAGGCGGTCGCCAAGGGGCTGCCGCGGGGGCGGACGGTGGTGATCTAGGAGGTCGCAGTCGCAAAGCACATGAGCAAGACGCTGGCGGCGGAGATTGCCGGGCGGACGGTGGAAGTGACCAATCCGGCCAATCGAGCGATGGCGCTGGCGGCGACGTTGCGGCGGCATGGGTTCGACGCTGGGTCGGCTAACGACGCGCCGGTCGGGGATCGGGCCGAGCTGCAGGCGTGGTTGCAGACGACGTTTGCCAGCAAGGGCTGAGCCGCTGGTCTATTGAGACCTCATGGTGAGCTTGTCGAACCACGAGGTCGGGTGAGCCGATGTGCCACGCCCTCGTCCTTCGACAGGCTCAGGATGAGGGGCTACTGCCTGGGGGCCCTAGAACATCCCCATGTGGCGCTGCAGGGCGGCGGTGAAGTGGGCCGAGAGGGCGGCGACTGCTTTTTCGGGGTCGCGGGCCTTGCAGGCGAGGATGATTTCCATGTGCTCGCGGAGCGAGCGCTGTGCCAGCGGTACGGTGAGCTTGCGGTCAAGGCGTACGAGTTTGAGATAGTTGTGCATGCGCTTGTAGCTTCTGTCGATCAGCGGGTTGTTGAGGCTGGCGATGATGCCGTTGTGCAGCAGCACTTCGAGATCCTCCATTTCTTGCCGGACGCGATCGGTGAGCCCCTCGCTTTCGAGGTCCGCGAGGGCCTGACGGTGCCGGCGCTCCACTTCGGCGAGTTCGGAGTCCTGGGCGGTCTCGGCATAGATGGCGACGGCGGCGCGTTCGATTATGCCGCGATACTGGTAGGTCGAGCGGGTGAGTTCGAGGCCGGGCTTGACGAACTGGATGCCCGAACGCGGGTGAATGGTCACCACGCCCTCGGTTTCGAGCACCTTTAGCGCATCGCGCAGCGGCGCCACGGGGATACCGAGCAGCTGCACCAGATCGTTCTGGGAGACGAAGGCGCCAGCGGGAATCTTCCGCTCGAACAGCGTTTCGAGGATGCGGGTATAGGCGAGATCGCTCAGCCGCCCGCCCGGGGACAACTCTGTCACGTCCGATGAATTGCTGCGCGACGCCACTTGCGGCCTTTGCCTCTCTGGTCTATTACACACGACATCTGATATATCAGACCCCGTGGTTAGTCTATTAGGTCGGAAAGCATGCGCGTTGTCGAGTTCCGCATCACACGTTTCCAGTTCGCCCGCGATCGTGTCATTGGCGACAGCCAGGTGCGTGCGGACGATGTGAACATAGCCGCGCTCGAGCTGATTGCCGACACCGGCGCCGTCGGGTTGGGGTTTATCCAGACCTTGTTTTATCCGCTGCCCGATCAGGCCGAGATTGAGCGGGTGTTCGTCTCAGAAGTCTGGGCCAATATCGAGGGACAGCCGCCCGCCGGGCTGGTGCATCGCGTCGGCCGGCCGCGCGGCGGCAACCAGCGGGCCTATACGGTGCCGTTCCATGAGGCGCTGCAGGTGGCACTGTGGGACCTTGCGGCCAAGCAAGTCGACCTGCCGTTGCACAAGCTCTTGGGGAGCCGGCGCGACAAGGTCGAGGCCTATGCGAGCGGGCTCGACTTCCATCTCTCCGATCACGAGTTCAGCGAATTTTTTGCCCATGCCGACTCGATCGGCTACCGGGCGTTCAAGATCAAGGTCGGCCACCCCGACTTCGACTGGGACCTCAACCGGCTGAAACTCGTGGCACAGGCGGTGCGTCCCGGCGCGCTGCTGATGATCGACGCCAACGAAGCCTGGGGCGCCAAGGAAGCGGTGACCAAGCTTAGCGCCATCCGCCGCGCCGGCTACGAACTGCTCTGGGTCGAGGACCCGATCCTGCGCAATGACTACGAAGGGCTGCGCCTCTTGCGCGAAAGCTGCAACTGGACGCTGATCAACTCGGGCGAGTATCTCGATGCCTCGGGCAAGCGGCAACTGATGCAGGCCGGCGGCACCGATATTCTCAACGTGCACGGCCAGGTGTCGGACGTGATGCGGATCGGCTGGCTGGCCGCCGACATGGGCATCCCCGTGTCGCTGGGCAACACCTTCCTCGAAGTCGGCGTCCACATGGCCTCAGCGCTGCCCGAAGTGCAGTGGCTCGAATACTCGTTCCAGAATTTCGATCACCTGGTCGACGAACCGGTGCTGATCCGCGACGGTTTTGCGCACGCACCGAACCGCCCGGGCCATGGGCTGGTGCTCAGCGAAACAGCGCGGCGCGAATGGGCGCGGCCGAAGCTGCTGCCGCGCAGCGAGCTCGGCGCAGCGCCGTTCAATCCGCGCGTCAAGGCAAAGTCATAATCTACGGCGGGCTTCCGTCCGCACGGCATCTGCATACTGTCTGGAGGAGACACTCATGAAATTGAAGCACACACTGGTCGCGCTTTCGGCCCTGATGGCCGCCAGTCCCGCCCTCGCCGCTGAAGGCGAAATCACCATCTGGGCTGACGCGACGCGCCAGCCGGCGGTGGAGGCCTTTCAGGCCGACCATCCGGAAATCAAGGTGAACCTTGTGGTCGACGACGGCTCGTCGGGTGCCTCGGGCACGTTCCAGACCAAGATCGGTCTGGCCGACCAGGCCGGCGAAGGCTGGCCGGACGTGGTGTTCTCGACGCAGAATAACGACGCCGCCTGGGCCTCGAAAGAGATCAATGGTGTGCAGCCCTTCGCGCAGGTGCTGAACGAAGGCTTCCTCGATCAGGCGTTCCTCGATGGCTTCACGCCGGGCGCACTCGATCCGGTGACCATTGATGGCAAGGTCTATGGCCTGCGCAATGACCTGGCACCGGTGCTCTTCTGGTACAACAAGACGCTGCTCGAGCAGTTCGGCTACGAAGCGCCCAAGACCTGGGAAGCCTATCAGGCGCTGGGCGACAAGCTCGCTGCCGAGCACCCGGGCTATTTCCTCGGCGCCATCGGCGACAGTTTTGAGGGCCCGTACGTCTACTACTGGAGCGGCCAGGCGCCCATTTTCCAGGTCGAGGGCGAAAAATTCAAGTCCGACACCAGCCATCCCGATGCGGCGAAGGTCTCGGCGCTGATCGACCATATGGTCGCCAACAAGACGCTGACGCTCGATAGCCTCTTTGGTGCGTCGTTCGTGGCGTCGGCCGACAAGCTCGTCGCCATCCCGGGCGCTGCCTGGTATGCGGGCGCGCTGTTCCAGAACCCCGGTGGAGTCAATGCCAAGGCCGGCGACTGGGTGGCTGCCGAGCCGCTCTATTGGGAAGGCAAGGACAAGGTCACCGGCAATGTCGGCGGCGGTGTCTGGTATGCCTCGAGCCATACGGCCAGCCCCGAAGCGGTGAAGACCTTCCTGCAGTACATCGTTTCGAACGAGAAGACGGCCGGTACCGGCGGTCTGCCGGCCTACAAGGCCGCTGCTGACGCCTGGCTCGAAGCGCAGGCTTCGAGTGGCTTCTACGCCGGCGACTTCAAGGCGGCGATCTCGACAGCTGCCGCCTCGGTGTGGAACGGCTGGGGCTACCCGAACTTCTCGCCTGAAACCGCCTGGGCCAAGGTGATCACCCCGGGTCTGGCTGCCGGCAAGACCATGGCTGACCTCTCGGCCGAGTGGCAGCAGGAAATGAAGAACGAGGCGCAGGTCGTCGGTTACACCGTCGACTGAGCCTTCCGACTGAGCAGCGTCCGGAGTTCGACGATTTGACCAGCCTCGACCAAAACGCAGTCCGCCCGCTAACGGGCGGGCTGCGGCCCCGCAACGGCAGCGTCGAGAAGGCGCAGGGGCGCATGGGGCTGATATTTGTCAGCGCCTATACGCTGTTTCTTGTCGTCTTCGGCATCCTGCCATCGCTCTATGCGGTCTACCTTGCCTTCACCAAGAAGGGTGCCTTTGTCGGCATCGACAACTTCATCAAGGTGTTCAAGGACTACCGCTTCCTGCCCGCCGTCGAGCATGTGGGCGTCTTCCTTATCGTCTGGCTGGTCGGGCTGGTGTTCTTCGTGGTCCTGCTGGCGCTGGTGGTGCACTCGATCGGCATCCGCTGGCTCTCCTCGAGCATGCGGTTCCTCTACTACATCCCCGGCGCGCTGGCGGGGGCATCGAGCGTGATGCTCTGGCTCTTTGTGCTCGATCCTACCGTCAGTCCGGTAGGCTTCATCCTGCAGGCTTTCGGGATCACCTCGCTGGTCTCGGCGGTGCAGGCCGACCGGTTGCCGCTGGTGCTGGCGGTGATCGCCTTCTGGACCGGTGCGGGCGGCTGGATCGTGGTGATGTATGGCGCCCTCAACAACATTTCCAAGGACGTGATCGAGGCCGCGCGCGTCGATGGGGCAGGGCCGGTGCGCATTGCGTGGTCGATCCAGATCCCGCTGATGCGCAAGTGGATCGCCTATATGGTGGTGCTGTCGTTTGCCGGTGGGACGCAGCTCTTTGTCGAGCCGCGCGTGCTGTCGCAGGCCAGCCGCGGCGTGGTGAGCCAGGACTATTCGCTCAACCAGCTCGCCTTCCTCTATGCCTTCAAGCAGAGCGACTTCAACGGTTCGGCGGCGATCTCGCTGCTGCTGCTGGTCGTCGCCGTCGTCCTCAGTGTGGTGTTCGTGTTCCGGGGTGGCTTGTTTGAGCGCGCTTGATCTTTCCACCGGCCGGCCCCAGCCGACCCTGTCGCCGGGGGCGTGGCTGGGCCGCGTTTTCGCTATCCTGCTGCTGCTGACCTTTGCGGCCTTCTTCGTGGTGCCGCTGATCTGGCTGCTGATCGCACCGACCAAGACCGACCGGCAGCTGCTGCTCGAGCATCCCTTCGCCATCGGCGACTGGCCGACACTGGTCGACAACTGGATGAGTCTCGTCACCTTCCAGAACGGGCTGCTGTGGACCTGGATCGGCAACTCGGCCTTCTACTGCATCGCCGCGCTGATCATCACGCTGGTGATCTCGATCCCTGCCGGCTATGCGCTGGCGCTCACCGAGTTCCGGGGGCGCAAGGCACTGCTGGCGACGACGCTGGTGGTGATGCTGGTGCCGGGCACGGCGCTGGTGCTGCCGATCTTTCTCGAACTCAGCGCGGTCAAGCTGATCGGCAATCCGCTGGCGGTCATCCTGCCGTTCTCGTTTTTCCCGTTTGGCGTCTATCTGACCTACATCTATTTCTCGACCGCCATCTCGCGCGACCTGCTGGACGCAGCGCGGATCGATGGCGCCAACGAGTTCCAGGTGTTTGCCAAGATCGCCATGCCGCTGGCGACGCCGGTGATTGCGCTGGTGGGGTTCTTCAACTTCACCGGCAACTGGAACAACTATTTCCTGCCCTATGTGACGCTGCCGGGGCGCAAGGCGCCGATCCAGGTCGGGTTGGCCGAGCTGCTCTCGAATGTACCGGCGTTCAACCCGACCAATGCGGCCTCGACCACGATCTCGCTTTCGGCGCTGGCGCTCGCGACGCTGCTCGCGATCTCGCCGGTGCTGATCGTGTTTCTCTTTTCGCAGCGGTTCCTGGTGACCGGGATGACGGCCGGAGGCACCAAGGAATGAGTACGCAGCGCATGGGCATGGTGATCGGCGTCAAGCCGGAGAAACTGGCCGAGTACAAACGGCTGCATGCCGAGCCGTGGCCTGAGATGAACGCAGCGCTGAGCGCGGCGAACATCCGGAACTACTCGATCTACATGCGCGAGCCGGAGAACCTGCTCTTTGGCTACTGGGAGTACACCGGCACCGACTACGCCGCCGATATGCAGCGGCTTGGCGAGATGGCGGTCACCAAGCGCTGGCTGGCGCTGACCGACCCCTGCCAGGCCAAGCTCGCAACGGCGAGTGCCGGCGAGTGGTGGTCGATGATGCCGGAAATCTATCACCTCGACTGAACACGACGGAGGATGACGAAAGATGGTTGAACTCTTCGGGCAGACTCTCTCGCGTCGCGAGGTATCGGAGCGCTCGGGCATGCTGAGCCAGTTTGCCGGCGTGCGGCTGATGACGCTGGGCGACGGCGTCGAGCGCGGCATCCGGCTGCTCGAATTCCGTACCGGCTCGGGATTGCGGTTCACGGTTCTAGTTGACCGGGCGATGGATATTGCCGAGTGCGAGCACAATGGCCGGGCGATCGGCTGGCATTCGCCGGCCGGGTTCCGGCATCCGGGGTTGCACGAATATGAAGGGGAGGGCGGGCTCGCCTGGGCGCGCTCGTTCTCCGGGCTGCTGGTTACCTGTGGGCTCGACCATATTCTCTTCATGAACGAGGTTTCGGCCGAGAGCTATGTCTATGGTCCGAAGCCGACGGTGCAGCATTCGTTGCATGGGCGCGTGGGGACCATTCCGGCACGGCTCACCGGCTATGGCGAAAGCTGGGACGGCGATCGCTGCACGCTGTGGGCGGAAGGCGTGGTGCAGCAGTCGGCTGTGTTCGGCGAGGACCTGCATCTGATCCGCCGGATCGAGGCGGATGTCGGCGGCAACGAGATCCGGCTTACGGACCGGGTGGTCAACCACGGCTTTTACAAGACGCCGCATATGTACTGCTACCACATCAATGTCGGCCATCCGGTGCTCGACGAGGGCGCGCGCTATATCGCGCCGATCAAGGATGTGGTGTGGGCGGCGCATGCCGATCCCATGCCGCGCGCCGATGTGGTGTGGGCTGACGACGTGCACTCGAACTATCGCCGGCAGGGCGTCGGCTATCGCCGGCTTTCGGCGCCGCAGCTCGATTTCCACGAGCAGGTCTGGCAGCATGAGATGGGTGCCGACTTTGGCGGCGAGGTGCCGGTGGCGCTGGTCAATGACCGCGTCGGACTTGGCCTCGAAGTGACGACACGCAAGGGCCAGTTCCCCTGTCAGTTCGAGTGGCAGAATCTGCAGGCCGGGCAATATGCGCTGGGCATCGAACCCTCGACCCATCACGTGCTCGGCAATCAGGCGGCGCGCGATCGCGGCGAAATGATCTGGCTCCAGCATGGTGACGAGCGGCGCTACGACACGACGTTTCGGGTGCTGGATGGCGCAGATGCCATTGCGCAGTCGGAGGCACGTATCCGCGCTATCGCCCAGCAGCCGGATGAGGACTATCCGGTACCCTCGAACCGGCATGCGCGGATCGAGGGGCGGTCGTGAGCCAGGACAGCTTCGGATCGCTGGCGGGCAGGACGGTGCTCTATACCGGAGCTGCCGGTGGGCTCGGGCTGCAGACGACGCTGAGCCTCCTGCGCACCGGCGCGCGCGTGGTGGCGATCGACAATGATGCGGCCAAGGTTGCGGCGCTGCGTGAGGCTGCGGCGGGTCTCGAAGGACTGACGGTCGGGACGCTGGATCTCGGTGACTTGGCGGCGTTGCGCTCTGGCCTCGATGCCTTGTCGGCGGAGGTCGGTGGGTTCGACGTGGTGATCAACAATGCGGCGATCTACCCGAGCAAGCCGTTCGTCGACTATTCGATCGAAGAGATGCAGCGGGTGCAGCGGATCAATGTCGATGCGGGCATTGTCTGCGTGCAGGTGGCGCTGCCGCATATGCAGGCGGTGGGACGCGGGCGGATCATCAACGTGACCTCGGTGACGCTTTCGGGCGGCTGGGCCGAACTGGCGCCCTATGTGCAGTCCAAGGGGGCGCTGCTCGGGCTGACGCGGGCCTGGGCGCGGGAGTTCGGCAAACACGGTATTACCGTCAACGCCATTTCGCCGGGCGCCTTTCCAACCGATGCGGAAAAAATCCATGCCGATTTCGCGGCCTACGAAAAGCGCATCTACGACCACCAAGCGATCCAGCGGCGCGGCGCGCCCGAGGACATTGCCAACCTGGTGATGTTCCTAGCTTCCGACGCGGCGTCGTTCATCACCGGGCAGGCGATCAATATCGATGGCGGCTGGTGGATGAATTGATGGCGCGAGCTCTGCGGCTTGACCCCTATGACCTTTCCATAACTGCTCCGGAGTTCTGACCTTGGGTATCCTTTCGGGCTATCGCGTTCTCGATTGTTCCATCGCGATGGCGGGGCCGTTTGCAGCGCAGCGGTTGGGTGACCTGGGGGCCGATGTGGTCAAGGTCGAGCCGATCACCGGCGAATGGCAGCGGCATACAGCGGCGGGCGGCGCCCGGGGGAACAAGGTCAATGTCTCGTTCCTCTCGCTCAACCGCAACAAGCGCTCGCTGGCCATCGACCTCAAGTCGCCGGACGGCAAGGCGGTGCTGCTCGAACTGGTCAAGACCGCGGATGTGTTCCTGCAGAACTACCGGCCCGGTGTCGCCAAGCGGCTGGGGGTGGACTACGAGACGCTGAGCGCGATCAATCCGCGGCTCGTCTATGTGTCGATCTCGGGCTATGGCGAGGACGGGCCGTATCGGGATCGGCCGGGGCAGGATCTGGTTTTGCAGGGTATGTCGGGCGCCATGCTCTCGGCCGGGCGGGCGGGCGAGCCGCCCAATGCAGCGGGGCAGTATCTGGTCGACGGCATCACGGCCTACACGGCATTCGAGGGCGCGCTGGCGGCGCTGCTGCATCGCGAGCGAACCGGCGAAGGCCAGCTGGTGCAGGTCAACATGCTCGACGCCATCACCACCATCCAGATGCAGGAACTTTCGGTGTTCACGGTGGCGGGCAAGCCGCAGGCGCGCTCGGCCGAGCCGCACGCACATGTCTATATCCGCGCGCCCTACGGGGCGTTCGCGACGAGTGACAGTTTCATCATCGTGGCGTTCCCGAAACTGGCCAATCTGGGGCAGGTGATCGGCGAGCCGAGTTTTCTGACCATGGACGACGAGGTCGATACCTGGACCAAGCGGGACGAGATCTTTGCCAAGACGCGGGAGCGACTGAAGACCAAGACCACCGCGGAATGGCTCGAGCTGTTGCGTGCTGCCGACATCTGGTGCGGGCCGGTATATGGCTATGCCGATCTCGTTGCGGACGAGCAGATCAAACACAATGGCACGTTCGTCGAATATGATCACCCGACCGAGGGTCATGTGAAGACGCCGGGCTTTCCGATCCGGTTCTCCAAGACGCCATCGGTGGTCGAGCGCGGCGCGCCGCTCACCGGGCAGCATTCGCGTGAGGTGCTGGCCGAGGCTGGGTATGACGAGGCGACCATCGCGCAGCTGCTGGCGGCCGGCGCGGTGGTGGAGGGGTGAGATGAGCGAGAACATCATCGTCGAGCGCGAGGGGTTGGTCGGGGTCATCACCATCAACCGGCCGGAGAAGCTGAACGCGATGACGCCGGAGATGGCGACGGCGCTGGTGGCGGCGGTGGAGGGGTTCAACAGTGACGACGGCATCCGTTGCGTCGTTCTCACCGGGGCGGGGGAGAAGGCGTTCTCGGCAGGGTCGGATATCCGGACGCTGGACGACTACGAGACGCCGTGGGCGTTCCGTAACCGGCCGGACTATTGCGACGCGATCCGGGCGCTGCTGAAGCCATCGATTGCGGCGGTCAACGGCTATGCGTTCGGCGGTGGGCTGGAAACGGCGATGGCCTGCGATATCCGCATCGCGGCGGAGACGGCCAGCTTTGCGGCGCCGGAGGTCAAGCTCGGCTGGATCGGTGGCGGCGGCATGGCGGTGAACCTGGCGCATGCCGTGGGGCCATCCAATGCTGCACTGATGATCATTACCGGCGATCCGATCGATGCGGCGACGGCAGAACGCTGGGGGCTGGTGAGCCGCGTGGTGCCACAGACTGCGCTGCGGGCCGAGGCCTTGAAGATTGCATCTGCCATCGCAGCGCGGGCGCCGATTGCGGCCGAGACGGCCAAGCTCAATCTGCGCGCGGCCTGGGAGATGTCGATCGCCGATGCGATCGCCTATGAGCGCGACCTGCAGACGATTTGCTTTGCCACCGAGGATGCGCGCGAGGGACGCGCAGCCTTCAAGGAAAAACGGGTGCCGGTGTTCAGGCGCCGCTGACCCGGCGCTGCGCCAGATAGACGTGGTCGCAGGCGAGAACGGTTTCGCCGCGCTGGTTGATCACCCGCACCTGCTCGACGATGCGGCCATAGGCGGGGCGCTTGGGGTCGGGTTCGAGCGCCGAAATGGTGAGCTCGGTGTGGATGGTGTCGCCAATGAACACCGGCTTGGGGAAGCGCAGCCGTTCGAAGCCATAGGTGAAGGCGAGCGGGTTGATCTCGCTGGCCGTCAGACCGATGCCGATGGCAAAGGTCATGGTGCCGTGGGCGATGCGCTGGCCGAACTCTGAGGACTTCATGAACTCCGCATCCATGTGGTGCGGGAAGAAGTCGCCGGTGTGGCCCGCATGCACGACGAAGTCGGTCTCGGTGATGGTGCGGCCCGAGGTCTTGCGGAGCTCGCCAACGACGTAGTCCTCGAAGTGACGGGGGCGTTCCATCAGAAACTCTCGCGGAAAAGGGTGTTGAGCGCGGCGACGATGCTCGTTGCCGCTTCGCCGGATTTGAGGCCGGCGTTGAGGCGCTGCGAGGCGGCGTCCTGGAAGGCCATGTAGCCGTTGTGGCGGGGCCGGACGAAGGCGCCTTCGAGAGTGGCGCGGGTGTCGCGGTAGAAGTTGGCGACCGGCGCATTGACGGCGTCGTCCTCCCAGGCGCGGCCATGGCCGGGCTGACCTCCGGAGGCAGCGTAGAGGGTCTTCTGGATCTCTTCGCCCGCCACCCAGTAGGCGTAGTCGATGGCAGCGTCGCGGTGCTTTGAGAAGGCGGAGACGGCGATACCGGTGCCGCCCAGAGCCGAGCCGACCGGGCCGAGCGTGCCGGCGACCGGGATGTTGGTGAACTTCAGGCGATGCGGCCGGAAGTTCTCGAGCGCGTAGCTTAGGTAGCCGTAGCCGAGCGGCATGACCGAGACGGGACTGTTGTCGCCGGCGAGGGTTTCGGAGGCAACGATGGGGTCGATGTCAAAGTCGCCCGGCGCGATTTGGTCAGTGACGGCGCGGAGCAGTTCGACGACACGGGCTCCATCAGTGGGGGCGATCAGGTCGCCGGGGCCAGTAGTGGCGCAGGGCGTGCCCAGATTGGCCGCCAGGGTGAAAAAACTCATCATGGCGTGCGGCGGGCGCATCGGCAGCGTCACCTTGCCGGCGCGGGCGAGGGTGATGACCTCGTCCCAGCTGCGTGGTGGGGTGGGCAGCAGGTCGGGCCGATAGGCCATCACTTGAGTGGCAGCGTCGATGGGGAAGGCCCATTGGCGGCCGGCCCAGTTGTAGCTGGGATAGGACTGGCCGACGCTGTGGCGCGCCATCGCGTCGCGCTCAACCTCGCGGCCGGGCACATCGAGCGGGGTGAGGCAGCCTTCATCGGTGATCTGGCCGACATGGGGATGATCGATGACGATGAGGTCGTAGGCGCGCGCCAGTTCCTCGACCGGGAAGGTCTCAAAATCCTGCAGGCTGCGCTTGTCCCAGAGGATTTCGACGCCGGTTTTTTGCTTGAAGGCTTTGGCGGTCGCCACCATCGGGTCGTAGCCGCGCGGATGGCTCCAGGTCATGCCCTTGAGAGTGGTCACAGGTTGAACTCCGCGCGGATGCGGGCGCTCTGCTCGCCGATCAGTGGTGCAGCCCGGGACGTGCGGGCGCGTTGGCCGTTGATGCGGATGGGCGAGCGGGTGGTGGTAATGGAAACGTCGTCCTCGCGGGTGACGGTCTGAAGCATGTCGAGAGCCTTGAAACCTTCGCTCTCCAGCAGCTCGGGCCAGGTTAGCACCTTGGCGCACCAGATGTCGGCGGGCTCGAGGATGGCGAGCCAATGGGCGGTCGGCTGGGTGGCGAGGCGGGCGGCGATCACCTGCTTGATGGCGTCGCGATGGGTGAACCAGCTGCGCGGATCATTGCGCCAGGTGTCGAGCGCCGGGAGACCGAGTAGATCGGCAAGTCCACCGAGCGGGGTCATGGCGACGGCGAGGTAGCCGTCGGCTGTCGGATAGACGCCGTAGGGGGCCGAGAGGTAGGCGTGGGCAGAGCGGAAGTTGGCGCGCTTGGGTGGGCGGCGGCCGTCGTTGAGGTGGGTGGTCAGCACCTCGAACTGGAAGTCGACGAGCACTTCGAGCAGACTGGTCTCGACATGCGCGCCTTTGCCGGTGACGCCGCGGCGGACAAGCGAAGCGAGGACGCCCTGGGCGATGGCAGCGCCGGCCAGCATGTCTGCGACGGCGAGACCGAACGGTACCGGCCCCTGGTCGTCATCGCCGTTGAGCCACATGACGCCCGAGCGGGCTTGAGCCAGCAGATCCTGGCCGGGGCGCTGCACCCAGGGGCCCTCGCTGCCATAGCCAGTGATCGAGCCATAGACGAGGCGCGGGTTGATGGCTTTGACTGCCTCATAGTCGAGACCAAGCCGCTCGATGACGCCGGGACGAAAGTTCTGCAGCATGACGTCGGCCTGGCCGAGGAGTCTCTTCAGAGCGGCAATGTCGGCCGGGTTCTTGAGATCGAGCGCCAGGCTTTCCTTGGAGCGGTTGATGGCGTGAAAGAGCGTCGAGTCGCCGCCGATCTCGGTGTCGCTGAGATAGAGCCGGCGGCTCAGATCGCCGCCATCGGGCCGCTCGATCTTGATGACGCGCGCGCCAAGGTCCTGCAGGCGCAGCGTGGCATAGGGGCCAGAGAGGAACTGGCAGAGGTCGACGACGACCAGGCCGGTCAGCGGCAGCTCGGAGTCCGTGGGCATCAGGCTTTCTCGGTCTTGCCCGCCCAGGCGGCGGGGTTCTGGTATTTGACGGTCTGGATGTGCTCGCAATAGAGCACGAGTTCGCCTTCGCCCTTGAACACTTCGTAGCTCGAGCGGATCAGCCCGAGCTCAGGATATTTCGGGCGTTTCTCGAGGTTGGTGCGGATGGTGTAGATGGTGTCGCCGATGAAGGTCGGCTTGATGAAGCGCAGCTTGTCGTAGCCGTAGCTGAAGGCGTTGACGCAGTTGGTGGCGACCAGGCCGAGGCCGGCGGAAAAGACGAAGGCGCCGGCGACGAGACGGCGACCGAAATTGCCCTCGGTGGTGGCGAAGATCTCGTCAGCCACATAGGGGTGGAGGTCGGCGACGAGCGCATTGAACTGCATCGACTCGCCCTCTGAAATGGTGCGCCGCAACGAGCGAATCTTGTGGCCCACTTCGAAGTCTTCATAGAACCAGTTTTCGGCGTTCCATACCGGCAGCCGGGCGTGATCGGCCGGCATGGTGGTCGGGTTTGTGCTGTGCACGCCGACGGTGGGCTTGGCGGTCGGTTCGGTCATGGCGTGGTCCTCACGGGAGTGGCGGGCTGGGCCGCCGAGGCAAAGGCGGCTTCGGCCATGGCCATGGTGTGCCAGGCGTCTTCGACGCTGGTCATGAGTCGGGCGTCCTCGCCGGCTGAAAAGCGCTGCAGATTGCTCATGGTGCCGATGAAGGCATGTGGGAACCAGCGACCCGACAAAGGCACCTGGGTCCAGCCGCTGCCGCCGCTGGTGATCCAGAGTTCGTCGGGCTCGCCTTCGGGGTAATTGAGCAAGAGGCCAAGCTTGAGCATGGCGGCGCCCTTGGTGCCTTCGATGCGGAAGCTGGCGTCCTGGAAGCGGCGGCCGAAATCGTGGTTGTGGTTGATCGAGAGCGTGATCCGCTGGCCCGGCTCGAAATCGAAAATGGCCGAGGTGCGGGTCTGTGCGAGATCCGTCGAGGGGTGGCCCATGGTGCGCGCATGCACGCCGACCGGATTGCCGAGCAGGGCGCGCAGCGTGTCGAGATAGTGGATCGAGTGCACGGCGATTTCGACGCGCGGCATGCCCTTGAGGAAGGGGAAGAGGTGCCACGGCGTGACGAGGTTGAGATGGACCTCGACGTCGATCAAGCGACCCAACCAACCGCGCTCCAGCGCATCGGCCACGGCCAGCAGCATGGGCGAGAAGCGGAGCTGGAAGTTGACCGCGGCGGTAAGGTGCTTGGCGCGGCAAAGATTCAGGATCGCGCTGGCTTCATCGAGGTCGCGGCCCATGGGCTTTTGCAGGAGCACAGCGGCGTCGTCGGGGAGCTTCGGCAACACGTCGAGATGGGCGGCCGGAGGCAGAGCCAGGTCGTAGACGGCGCCCGGCGTGGCGATGGCTTCTTCCAGCGTCTCGAAGGCGCGGGTGTCCCATTTTGCGGCCACTGCACGGGCCTTGTCGTGGTCGAGATCGTAGACACCAGCCACCGGCAGGTTGGCCAGCCGATAGGCCGGCAGGTGCGCGTCGTTGACGATGCCGCCGCTGCCGATGACGACGATGGGTTTTGGTCGCGACGGGCGCGGCCAGGCCTGGCGCAGGCCGCCGACGTCGAGGGGCAGGGGCTCAGTCGACATGGAAGACTTCGGGCATGTCCGCCCACCACTCGCCGTCCTTGCGCGTCTCGAGCGGTCGCTGCATCGGCATGCAGACGGCCCACCAGTCCTGGGTGCGCTTGTCTGCAGCCATGGCCGCCATGTCGGCAGCGTAGTCGGTGCCGTGGTACTCGAAATAGGCGAAGAGCAGGTTCTCCGGCTCTTTCAAAAAGATCGAGTAGTTGCGGATGTTCGAGCGAGCGATCTGGGCCAGCACGTCGGGCCAGACGGCGGCGTGAATGCGCTTGTACTCGGTCTTTGCCTCTTCGCTGAGGCCGATCACCGATCCATAGCGTTGCATAGGTTCCTCCCTAGAGCTGGTAGATGCGTTCGGCGTTGCGATGAAAGAGCTTTGACTGCTCGTCCTGGCTTGCACCGGCAACGAGCTCGCGGGTCGCCGCGACCCAGCGTTCGAGATTGGCGGTGAGCGTGCAGACCGGATGGTCCGAACCCCAGACGACGCGGTCCCAGCCGAAGCAGGCGATGATGTGTTCGACGAAGGGACGCAGGTCGTCCAGCGTCCAGTCCGGCTTGGCGTAGGCCACAATGCCGGAGATCTTGGCGGCGACATTGGGTCTGGCCGCGAGTGCGGCGATGTCGCGCGCCACGGATCGAGGCCTTTGCCGGCGACATCGGGGACGCCGCAATGGTCGAGCACGAACTGCGTATCGGGACAGCGGGAGACCAGCAGCGTGCCGGCCGGCAGTTGCCGGGCGAGGACGCAGAGGTCGAAGGGCAGACCGGCGGTGCCGATACGCTTGATGTTGTCGACGAAGGTCGGCGCGCCGCTCAGTTCGTCTGGCGAAGTGTGGAGGATGCGGCGGATGCCTTTCACGCCGGGGATGGCGGCGACGCGCTTGAGGTAGGCGGGGAAGTCCGCCGACTCGGGGCGACCGGGTGCGATCGAACCGACGACGCGGGGATGGACGGTCAACATGAAGCGGGTCTCGGCTTC
Organism: Devosia sp.; assembly: GCA_015657675.1. Taxonomy (GTDB): domain Bacteria; phylum Pseudomonadota; class Alphaproteobacteria; order Rhizobiales; family Devosiaceae; genus Devosia_A. The sequence goes on along the minus strand of JACDQI010000193.1, from coordinate 4,823 downwards.
CATATCGGCGTCGGCGACGTCGACTTCCATGTGGAGAGCCGCCTCGATGCCGAGGTCACGAGCCTGCGCGAAGTAATCCTCGGCGGTCCATTGCTGGTCGAGGGGCGGGGCGGCGCTGAGCCAGGGATAGGCGAAGCGGTCCTTGTAGACCAGGTGCAGGTGGGTATCGACGATGCGCATCTTGGGCTCCTGGTCCGTCACGAGGCGACGCGGTGCTGGTCGGAGACTTGCCGGCCGGTGGCTCGCAGCATGTCGAGCACGCGGTCGCGGTCGGGCGCGTCGCGCGAATCGAGGCGTTGCGTATAGGGGCAGGTCAGCGCCGCGATGACCATGCCGTTGGGGCCGTATATCGGCACCGAGAGGTTGGTCACGCCGGCCACCTGCAAGCTCGCCATGCTCTCGTAGCCGCGCTCGCGAACCAGCTTCAGCCGATCCTGGAGATCGTCAGGGAGCAGTTCGCGTTGGCGCGTCACTGGGTCCTCCAGCATCAACTGACGCTCGGCGTCCGAAGCGAAGGCGAGGAAGACGTGGCCCGAACCGGTGTTGACCATGCCGATGCGCGAGCCAACGCGGATCGAGACGTTCCAGTAGCCGGGGCTATCCACCTGGGCGACGACGACCAGCACGTTGCGATCGTAAATGACGAGATGCACCGCCTGCTGCGCGTCGCGGGCAAAGGTGCGGAGGAGGGGTGTCGCCTGGCCGACAAGACGGGCGACCGGGGGCGCCATATGCGCCAGCTCGAAAAGTTTCAGCGTCAGCTCGTAGCGGTCGCCGGCGGTGCGGCGGACGTAGTCGCGGCGGACCAGCCGGTCGAGCATGCGGTAGATTTCGTTGGGCGTGCGATCGAGCGACTTGGCGATTTCGGCCTGGCTCAACCCCTCCGCTGTGGCCGCCAAAAGCTCGAGGATATCCAGTCCTTTGTCGAGCGCAGGGGCACGGTACTTGTCGAGATCGTCGACGCTGGTCACGCAGTCCTCCTCCCAAGCGGTTGCCCAACCCCGTTGACGGGTTGCGTTCCGCTATGCTTACCTACGAATAGACTTTTCACATATGGATGATCAAGGGCCTTACGGCTTATCGCGTGAAAAGCTCTCTTGGAGGAGACATCATGAACAAAACTCTGTGGCGGACGCTGCTCGCGTCGTGCGCCATCGTCAGTCTGGGTGGGGCGGCTCTGGCTGCCGATTTCGACTACGGCAAGTTCGACGGCTACACGCTCAAGGTGAAGCTGATCGGCGGCACGCAGTACGAAAAGCTCTACACCCGCATTCCCGAGTGGGAGGCGCTCACCGGCGCCAAGGTCGAGATCGTCTCGTCCAAGAATCACTTCGACCTCGACCGCGAGATCAAGCAGGACATCGCATCCGGCTCGATCACGTGGTGCGTGGGTTCGAACCACACCAGCTTTGCGCCGCAGTACGGCGACCTCTATGTCGACCTGAAGGAATTCATCTCGCAGGAAGAACTCGACAAGTACGTGCCGGGCACGCTGTCTTCGGCGATGGTCGATTGGCCTGCCTGGTGCAGCTGCCGACGCGTCACGGACGTGTCGAACCTCTACTATCGCAAGAGCCTCTATGAGGATCCGGCCAAGCAGGCCGCCTACAAGGAAAAGTTCGGCACTGATCTGGCGCCGCCCAAGACCTTCGACGAGTTCAAGCAGCAGGTGATCTTCTTCGCCGATCCGCCGAACCTTTACGGTACCGCTTTTGCCGGCAAGGACGAAGGCATGTCGGGCCGGTTCATGGAGATCCTGCGCGCCAATGGCGGCGACATCTTCGACGAAAACTGGAAGCCGATCTTCAATTCGGAAGCCGGTGTCGCGGCCGTGCAGTGGTTCAAGGACATCTATGACGCCAAGGCGGTTCCCGCCGGCACCGTCAACTACACCTGGGACGATATCGGCCAGGCGATGGCTGCCGGGCAGCTGGCGATCGATCTCGACTGGCCGGGCTTTGCCGGCTTCTACTCGGATCCGTCGGCTTCCAAGATTGCCGGCGAACTCGGCTTTGCCACGGCGCCGGTCGGCACCTCGGGCAAGCGCGGCGGCTGGTCTGGCTCGCATTCGTTCTCGGTGACGCAGGAGTGCGACAACAAGCCGGCAGCGGCCTCGTTCGCGGTGTTCCTGACCAATGACGAAAGCGCCATGATGGAAGCCCAGGCCGGCAATCTGCCGACCCGTACGGCGACCTATCCGGCGGTCAAGGAATGGTTCAAGGCCAATAACAAGGAATTCATGGTCGAGATGTTCTCGGCCTGGGAAGCCTCCTTGTCGGAAGCCCGTACGCCGCCGCTGGTGGCCCAGTGGATCGAAGTCTCCAACGTCATCTGGCCGGCCGTGCAGGCCGCCATTGTTGGCGAAAAGACACCGCAGGACGCGCTCGACGGTGCCGTTGCCGAGGCGACCGTGATCATGCAGGACGCGGGCCTGCTGCAGTAAGCCTCTGACCGGCGCCCCTCGGGGCGCCGGCCATCCGTCCGCTCCTTGTGGGCGAGCTGACATTTCATTCGACAGACACGCAGGACTTTCAGCAGCGATGAGTTTTTTCCGATCGCCGCGCGCGACCCCCTATCTGCTGCTCTTGCCGGCGATCCTGGTGATCCTCGCCGTCGTGCTGGTGCCGCTGCTGGTGTCGTTCTGGACGAGCTTTACCGGCTACAACCTCACCAAGCCGGCGACGCTGTTCCAGTTCGTGGGCCTGCGCAATTACCAGCGCCTGTTGGGCAATGAGGACTTCTGGTGGGCCTTTGGCCGCACCATTGTCTTCATCACCGTGGTTCTCAATCTCGAGATGGTGCTGGGGCTCGGGCTGGCGCTGCTGATCAACAAGGTCACATGGGGCCAGCGCACGCTACGCACCATCATGATGTTCCCGATGATGTTCTCGCCGATCCTGGTCGGCTTCCAGTTCAAGTACCTGTTCAACGACGCGGTCGGGCTGGTGAACAACGCGCTTTTTGACCTGGGCATCATCGACGCGCCGATCCCCTGGCTGGTGGATGGCACGCTGGCGCCAATTACCATCGCGCTGGCGGAAATCTGGATGTCGACATCGGTCTTTGCCATCCTGCTGCTCGCCGGACTGATGGCGCTGCCCAAGGAGCCGATCGAGGCCGCCAAGGTCGATGGCTGCAATCCGATCCAGGTGTTCCGGCACATCACGCTGCCGTTCCTGATGCCCTTCGTCTACATCGCCATGACCATCCGCTCGCTCGACGTGGCGCGTGCCTATGACATGGTCCGCATCATGACCAATGGCGGGCCGGCCGGACGTACCGAGCTGCTTTGGACGCTGATGACCCGGACCGGCTACAACAACAGCCAGATGGGGATGGCCAACGCCATGGGCTACATCTCGATCCTGCTTTCGATCGTCTTCACCTTCTATTTCTACCGCAAGCTTATCGCAGCGCGGACCTTCATGGGAGGCGCACAATGAGCGCCGGCACGATCGAACGCCCATGGCAGCGCTGGCTGATCCGGCTGGGCGTGTTCATCGCCATGGTGATCCTGGTGGTGCCGGGCGCCTGGGTGGTGCTCACCGCGTTCCGCCCCAATATCGAAGTGCTGGCGCGGCCCGCGGTGTGGATTCCGCAGCAGCTGACGCTGCATAATTTCCTTGGCATTTTTGGCCAGCTCGATACCCAGCAGGGGCTGCCGGTCGCCAACTATTTCATCAACTCGCTGGTGATCTCGATCACCTCGACGGTGGTGGCGATCGCCGTCGGGATGATGGGGGGCTATGCGTTTGCGCGCTTCCATTTCCGCGGCAAGGCGGCACTGTTCCTCGGCTTCATGCTGAGCCGCACCGTGCCCGGCGTGGCGCTCAGCCTGCCGCTCTTTATCATCTGGGCGCGGCTGGGGATCATCGACACCAGCTTCGGGCTGATCATCGTCTATATGGCGATTAATATCCCATTCACCATCTGGCTGACCGACGGGTTCTTCCGGCAGATTCCCGCGGACCTCTCGGAAGCCGCGCAGATCGATGGCTGCACACGCTGGCAGGCGTTTTGGAAGGTCGAGTTCCCGCTGGCCCGCTCGGGCCTTGCTTCGGCGGCGATCTTTGCTTTCCTCACCTCATGGAACGAGTACGCACTGGCCAGCCAGCTCACCCGCACGACGGCGAGCAAGACCATGCCGGTGGGACTGATGGACTTTACCGCGCAGTTCACCGTCGACTGGACCGGAATGAGCGCCATGGCGGTGCTGATCATCATCCCGGCGCTCATTCTCACTTTCATCGTGCAGAAGCACCTCATCGCCGGACTGACGTTCGGTGGAGTCAAAGGATAAGCCATGGCTGAAGTTCGCCTGGAAAAAGTCGTCAAGCGCTATGGCAAGCTCGAGATCGTGCACGGCATCGATCTCGACGTCGCGCACAACGAATTCGTGGTGCTGGTAGGACCTTCGGGCTGCGGCAAGTCGACGACGCTGCGCATGATTGCCGGGCTCGAGGAAATCTCGGGCGGTACGATCCGGATTGGCGATCGGGTGGTCAACGCCCTGCCGCCGCGCTCGCGCAACATCTCGATGGTGTTCCAGTCCTATGCGCTCTACCCGCATATGACGGTGCGCGAAAACCTCGGCTTCGGTCTCAAGATCGCCGGGCAGGGGGAAGAAGAGATCGCCAAGCGCGTCGGCGAGGCAGCCGAGATTCTCGGGCTCGGGCCGTACATGGATCGGCTGCCGCAGCATCTCTCGGGCGGGCAGCGGCAGCGCGTCGCCATGGGCCGCGCCATCGTGCGGCACCCGGACGTCTTCCTCTTTGACGAACCGCTGTCCAACCTCGACGCCAAGCTGCGCGGGCAGATGCGGG
>JACDQI010000192.1 GCA_015657675.1 Devosia sp. | reverse complement strand
GGCGCTGAACCTCTTCGAGATGTACTGGCACGCCGAGGGTATCAAGACCGCCTATGAGGGCTGGGTCGAGCTCGATGGCGAACGCTATATCGTGACGCCCGAAACCTGCTTTGGTTATGCCGATAAGAACTGGGGCAGCAACTTCACCTCGCCCTGGCTGTGGATTTCGAGCTGCGACATGGTGAGCCGCTCGACCGGCAAGCGTCTCGAGAACTCTGCCGTCGAAATCGGCGGCGGCCAGCCGCGCGTGCTCGGCATCGCCCTGCCCAAGCAGTTGCTTGCCTATCTGGTCTACGAGGGCCGCAGCTTCGAGTTTAACTTCTCGAAGGTCTGGCAGCGGACCAACGTCACGTTCTCGTTCACCGAAGGCGAGACGGAGAACCGCTGGTCGGTGATCGCCATCTCGCCCACGGCGCGGATGGAACTCGATCTCGTTTGTCCGCGGGCCGACATGCTGCTCGTCCGCTACCAGGCCCCCGATGGCACGCGTCGCCACACCCGCCTCTGGAATGGTGGCACCGGGCAGGGGGAGATCCGTCTCTTCGAAAAGCGCAACGGCGCGCTCCAGCCGCTCGACACCATCGCTATCGGACATGCCGGCTGCGAGTATGGCGAGTACGATCGGCAGACGCCCTACCGCTAGCGCAGGCATCGCTGCCTGCTGGACAAGCCTTGGGAGCCGCGCCACACTTGCCGTCTCGCGAATGAGGGCGCGAGGAGGGACACGTGGCCGAACGCACCGCTCGGGTTGCCGGTTCATTGCGCCGTCGGGTGTACCTTGCCCTGACTGGCGGGCTCAGCGGCGCCGGCCGGTTGACGGCGACTAACAAGGTTATCATCCTGCTGATCGTTGCCTCGATCGGCTTTGCGATATTCGAGAGCGAGGAAGTGGTGCGCGGCCCCAATTCCTGGATCTTCCAGGTGGCCGAGACCGGCTTTGCGCTCGCCTTCGCTGCCGAGTACCTGGCGCGCCTCTGGACCTGCGCCGAGGAGCCACGCTATCGCGGTTTCCGCGGGCGGCTGCGCTTCATGCTGACGCCCGCCGCCCTGATCGATCTGCTGGCGCTCGCGCCTCTGGTGTTCGTTGCGATCGGCAGCGAGGCCTTTGTGCTGCGCGTGCTGCAACTGGTGCGCATTCTGCGCCTGGCGCGGATTGGGCGCTATTCCAACGCCGCCAATGCCATCCGCCAGGCGGTAAGGCTGCGCCGGTATGAACTGGCCGCCAGCCTGCTGGCCGGGCTATCGCTGATGCTGGTTGCTGCCGCTGGGCTCTATGTGATCGAGGGCACCGACCAGCCCGACAAGTTCGGCAGTATTCCGCGCGCCATGTGGTGGTCGATCTCGTCGCTTACGGTGGGCTATGGCGATGTCTATCCCATCACGGTGATGGGCCGCATCTTTGCCAGCCTCGTGGCCGTGATCGGCGTGGCGTTGATCGCGGTGCCGACAGGTATCATCACCACGGCCTTTGCCGAGGTGCTGTCCAAGGCCGAGGCCCAGGCGAGCGCGCGCCCGATCGCAAGGGTTTGAGACAGCGCTGCACGACATCCTGCGCACGTGCGACGAGCAGGAGCGCCAGAGCGCCGAGGTCAATGCCGGCGAGCTGCATCGCCAGCTTGGCGGCTATCCTGGACCGTCGCATCAGCTGCCGCTCTGCTGTGCCGTGATGCGCCAGGCCATGCGTCCGGGCGACGAGGTGACGCATCAGGGCGCGGATGCCGCCGACGCGGCGCTCACCATTCGCTTCGCCATGCCACGATGATGAACAACAAATGAACAAGGGCCCGCAAGGGCCCCTGAGATGACGTCGCCTTGGCGCCGGATCAGCGCTTCTTTTTTTCCAGCTGGTGATAGGCGCGCCGCGAGTGGAACTCGCAATAGGGCTTGCCGTCGTCCGAGTGCTGGCCGCAGAAATAGAAGTCCGGCGTCAGCGGATCGCCGATCGGCCACTTGCAGGTGTGTTCGTTCAGCTGCAGCAGGCTGAGGCGCTTGTCCTCGGGGATGTAGAGTTCCTGCACCTGCGGGGCGACATAGGCCTCGACCTGGTAGTCCTCGGAAATCTTGAGCGCCGTGGCGCCATGCACCGAGCCGCCACCACCGCCACCCGACATCGGGCGCGACTTCATCATGCTCATGCCGGCACTGCTGCCGCCGCCGGACGAACCACCGCCCAGGCTGCGACCGGCCGAGGGGCTGGCCACACGCCGTGCCGTCGGACGCGGCGCCGTCCGCACGCGGGGTGCAGAGCTGGCGGGCTTGGCCCGGCCGCTCAGTTTCAGACGGTGGACCTTGCCGATCACGGCGTTGCGCGTGACACCTTCTCCGAGCACTCCGGCTATCTGGCTGGCGCTCAGGCCCTCCATCCATAGCTTCTTGAGTAGCTCGACGCGCTCATCAGTCCAGCCCATCAAAATATGCTCCAATCCGCCTTTGGTGCACGGAATCCACCTTCCTCTGCGGCAGGGAGATGCACGCAGTCCGACACACAACGCATCGTAGGTCTGATGGGTCCGCCACACGAGATATCGTGTTCCCAGTACCCAGATACTACACGGCCCGCAGAATCCGGATCAAGAGTCAGGGGGAAGTTTCCACGTGGAAAACCTCAAGAAATGTGGGCGTTTCGGAAGCTGAGTCAAATCAGTGACTTGGCCGGGAACGTTGACTTTGCGGGTCCGCAAAGGCATATCTCAACCCCGCAACGCGGTGCCTGAGGGCAGCGCGTTTTTGGTTTTTGTGGGACAATTGCAACACCCCAGGCGGTCCTCGCCCGGGATATCCCCAGTCAAGGAGAAGGAACTGCCCATGTCCGCGCTTTATGGCACTTACGCCCGGTCCGCACTCGCTTTCGAGCGGGGGGAAGGCGTGCGCCTTTTCGCGCAGGACGGCCGACCCTATCTCGATTTCCACTCCGGCATTGCCGTGAACTCGCTGGGCTATGGTGACAAGCACGTCATCGGCGCCCTGCAGGCGGCCGCCGAGAAGGTCTGGCATACCTCCAACGTCTTCACCATTCCCGAGCAGGAAAAGCTCGGCCAGCGTCTGGTCGATGCCACGTTTGCCGACAGCGTCTTCTTCACCAACTCGGGCGCCGAGGCGGTCGAATGCGCCATCAAGACGGCACGGCACTACCAGTTTGCCAAGGGCCAGCCGGAAAAGGTGGAGATCATCGCTTTCACCGGCTCGTTCCATGGCCGTACCCTCGGCACCATCGCCGCGGGCGGTAACCCGAGCTATCTCGAAGGCTTTGGTCCGGCGCTGCCCGGCTTCAAGCACCTGGCACCGGGGGATCTGGCTGCCGTCGAGGCGCTGATCACGCCGCAGACCTGCGGCATCCTGATCGAACCGGTGCAGGGCGAGGGCGGCGTCACCGCCATGTCCACCGAGTTCCTGCGTGGCCTGCGCGCGCTCTGCGACCAGCACGACATGGTGCTGATCTTTGACGAAGTGCAGTGCGGTTATGGCCGGACCGGCAAGTTCTTCGCCTATGAGTGGACCGGCATTGTCCCCGACGTCATGGCCGTGGCCAAGGGCATCGGCGGCGGCTTCCCGCTCGGCGCCTGCCTTGCCAAGGGCGAGGTCGCCAAGTCGATGGTGCCGGGTACGCACGGCTCCACCTATGGCGGCAATCCGCTGGCCTGCGCGGTCGGCAATGCCGTGCTCGACCGCATCCTCTCGCCCGGCTTTATCGACCATGTCGAAAAGATGGGCCAGCGCCTCGCCTGGCACCTGCAGCAGTTGCAGCAGCGCTTCCCCACGCTGGTCGTCGAACAGCGCGGCAAGGGCCTGATCGCCGGCATCAAGATCACCCCGCCGGTGCGCGATTTCGTCGCCCGCCTGCGCGACAACCATCAGTTGCTGGCCGTCGCCGCCGGCGACAACGTGCTGCGCCTTCTGCCGCCGCTCGTTGTCACCGAAGCCGACATCGAAGAGGCCGTCGGCAAGATCGCCGATGCCTTCGCCGCCTATGAAAAGGACGCTGCTGCGTCCGCCACCGCCTGAACGGCGCGTGCTCCCCAAAAGGACAGCCAAATGACTGCCCAGCCGAGACATTTTCTGAATATCGACGACTTTTCCTATTCTGAGCTGCGCAGCATGCTCGACTTTGCCGGCGAGCTGAAGGCGCGCCTGGCCAAGGGGGATCGTCCGCCACTGCTCAAGGACAAGGTCCTGGCGATGATCTTTGACAAGCAATCGACCCGCACCCGCGTGTCGTTTGATGTCGGCATGCGCCAGCTCGGCGGCGAGACCCTGATGCTCTCGGGCAACGAGATGCAATTGAGCCGTGAGGAAACCCTCGCCGATACGGCACGGGTGATGAGCCGCTACGTCGATGCCATCATGATCCGCATTTTGAGCCATGCCGACCTCGTCGAGCTGGCCGAGGCGGCGAGCGTGCCGGTGATCAACGGCCTCACCCGCCGGGCCCATCCCTGCCAGATCATGGCGGACCTGATGACTTATGAAGAGCATCGCGGCTCAATCAAGGGCGCCAAGGTGGCCTGGGTCGGCGACAGCAACAACGTGCTGCATTCCTGGGTCAACGCGGCCGAACTCTTCGAATGCGAGCTGACCATCGCGGTGCCCGACGAGTACTGGCCCGAAAAGGACCTGATGCTCGACATCCAGAAGGCCGGCAAATGGGTCAAGCTGATCGAAGACCCGCGCGCCGCTGTCGAGGGTGCCGACCTCGTCATCGCCGATACCTGGGTGTCGATGGGCGACACCGATGCCGCCGAGCGGCGCCGGGTCTTGAAAGCCTATCAGGTGAACCCCAAATTGATGGCCTTGGCGGACAAGGATGCACTCTTCATGCACTGTCTGCCTGCTCACCGCGGCGATGAAGTTACCGACGAGGTCATAGACGGGCCGCAGTCGGTAGTCTTTGATGAAGCCGAAAACCGTTTGCACGCACAAAAGGCGATCCTCTGCTGGGTCTTCGGGATCGAAGCGATCTGATGTCGGATACATTGCTGGTTTCTGCCGGTCTCGACCGCCCCGAGAGTGGCGACAATATTGTGCTGCCCTTTACCCTCGACACGCTCGACAGCCGGGGCAGGGTGGTTCGCCTGGGTGAGGTGCTCGACAGCATCCTCGCTCGTCACAACTATCCCGCGCCGGTGGCTCGCCTGCTTGGTGAGGCGGTGACGCTGGCTGCGCTGATCGGCTCCTCGCTCAAGTTCGAGGGGCGGTTCATCCTGCAGACCCAGACCGACGGGCCGGTGAACCTGCTCGTCGTCGATCTCGACGCACCCGACGGACTGCGCGGCTATGCCCGCTTCGACCATGACGCCCTCGTCAAGGCCGCCGAGCGCGGCGAGACCCGCGCCGGCCAGCTGCTGGGCAAGGGCCACCTCGCCATGACCGTCGACCAGGGCTCGCACATGGACCGTTACCAGGGCATCGTCGCTCTGGAAGGCGGTTCGCTCGAGGACGTCGCCCATACCTATTTCCAGCAGTCCGAGCAGATCCCGACACTGGTCCGTCTGGCTGTCGCCGAGCACACCCGCAAGGGCGATCGGCGTCCGCATTGGCGCGCCGGTGGCGTGTTGGTGCAGCATCTGCCGGCCCATGGCCAGTCGATGATGCCCGACCTGCCCGGCGACGGGAACTTCGACAATCCCGAGACTGCTGATCCGGACTTCCGCGAGAGCGACAAGTGGGCCGAGACCAAGTCGCTTCTCGCCACCGTCGGCGACGACGAACTGGCCGATCCCGATGTGTCGGCTGAGCGCCTGCTGTTCCGGCTCTATCACGAGACCGGCGTGCGGGTGTTTGCCCCCATGCCGCTCGAGGAGCGCTGCACCTGCTCGGCCGAACGCATCGAAGCCATGCTGCGCGACAATTTCAGTCACGAAGAGCGCGAAGAAATGCTCGTCGATGGCGAGATCGAGGTGATCTGCGAGTTCTGCTCGGCCGACTATCACTTCAAGCTGCATGAGTTTGAGGACGATAACGTCCACGACCATGGCGACAGCACAGCGGACCAGACGCAGCACTAATCAAAACGCCGGGGCATCAACCCGGCGTTTTTGCTATAGCTGGTCCAGCGCGTAATCGAGATCGGCGATCAGGTCGTCGGCATTCTCGAGGCCTACCGACAGCCGTAGCAGACCCTGCGTTACGCCGGACTCGAGCCGCACCTCTTCGGTGAAGCGTGCATGGGTCGTGGTGGCCGGATGGGTGATCAGCGACTTGGCGTCGCCCAGATTGTTCGAAATCAGGATCACTGCCAGCGCATCGGAGAGTTTGAAAGCTTCCGCCCGCCCGCCTTTGACCTCGATGGCGATCAGGCTCGAGCCCTGGCTCATCTGGCGCTTGCCAAGCTCATATTGCGGGTGCGACCGATGATGCGGATAGGCGACGCGGGCGATCTTGGGGTGATCGGCAAGGTAGTCTGCGATCTTGGCGGCGCTCGCCGTCATCTGGTTGACCCGCAGCGCCATTGTTTCAAGGCCCTTGAGCATGATCCAGGCATTGAACGGCGAGATCGAGGGGCCGGTCTGGCGCAGCAGAGTGTGAATGTCGCCGGTGATCAGGTCCTTCGAGCCGAGCACGATGCCGCCCAGCGAGCGCCCTTGGCCGTCGATATGCTTGGTGGCCGAATAGGTGACGAGATCGGCGCCGAGCTTGAGCGGATGCTGGTAGAGCGCCGTGGCAAACACGTTGTCGACGATGAGCTTGGCCCCGCCGGCATGCGCGATCCTGGCGACAGCCGCCACATCGACCAGTTCCAGCGTCGGGTTGGCCGGTGTCTCGATGAACACCACCTTGGTGTTGGGCCGCATCGCGGCTTCGAAGTTCTTCGGATCGCGCCCGTCGACCAGCGTCGAGCTGACGCCGAAGCGCGGCATGAAATCTTCGACCACATAGCGGCAGCCGCCAAACAGGGCGCGCGCCGCGACGATATGGTCGCCGGCCCGCACCTGGCTCATCACCGCATTGGTGACCGCCGCCATGCCGGTGGCAAAGGCGCGCCCGGCCTCGGCGCCTTCAAGCAGCGCCATGCGCTCCTGGAACACGTCCACCGTGGGGTTGGCAAAGCGCGAGTAATTGTGCGCGCCCGGAAGCTTGTTGAGGAACAGGTCCTCGGCGTGCTGCGAGCTCGGGTAGGAGTAGCCCGAGGTCATGAAGATCGCTTCGCTGGTCTCGTTAAAGCCCGAGCGATGTACCCCGCCATGCACCAATTGGGTCTCCGGCGCCCGGTTCTTCGGGTCGTTGAGCGGATTGTTGGCTTTCGACATGGGGGACTCCAGAAACGCAAAAAGGCCGGCACGAAGTGTGGCCAGCCCTTTGGTCGCCTTTAGCAAGTTGTTTTAAGTGGCTGCAAGCGGACCGGCCAAATCACCACTGGAACCGGGTATAATCCCGCTTGGCGCTTGGCGTCAATTGCGCCGGTTGCTACGGAGAACGGGCAACGACGCTGGCGGACAAGCATGGCAGACACCGAAATTTGGCCCACCGGGGTGTTCCCATCCCGCCTGATCGAGCGCCTCGCGCGGAGCGGCGCCATCGCGGCCCCCGCATTCGACGCCGACCAGGTCCAGCCGGCCAGCCTCGATCTGCGCCTCGGTGACGTCGCCTATCGCATCCGCGCCAGTTTTCTGCCTGGGCCGGATTACACCGTTGCCGACCGCATCGAGAGCCTGACGCTGCACCAGCTCGACCTGCGCAACGGCGCCGTACTTGAGCGCGGCTGCGTCTATCTGGTGCCGTTGCAGGAGAGCCTCGACCTGCCGCCGACCGTCAGCGCCGGCGCCAACCCCAAGAGCTCGACCGGTCGTCTCGACGTCTTCACCCGGGTGATCGGCGACAAGGCGCGGGGTTTTGACACCCTGCCGGCCGGCTATGCGGGGAAACTCTACCTCGAGATCAGCCCACGCACCTTCCCGGTGCGCGTCCGTACGGGGTCGCGCCTGAGCCAGATGCGCTTCCGTGTCGGTGACACGGGGCTTTCGGCCGAGGAGCACCGCGCGCTGCACAAGGCCGAGACGCTGGTTTATGACGCCAACGAAGAGGTCGGGGAGGGCATTGCGCTCTCGATCGATCTGAAGGGCGAGGGCCGCAAGGGCCTGATCGGCTTCCGTTCCAAGCGGCATACGCCAGTGATCGACATGGACAAGAAGGACTCTCTCGACGTCCTCGACTACTGGGAGCCGCTGATCAATCGCGGCACCGAGCAGTTCATCCTCGACCCCGACGAGTTCTACATCCTGGTGTCGCGCGAGAGCGTGCACGTGCCGCCCAATTTTGCGGCCGAAATGGTGCCGTTTGACCCGCTGGTCGGCGAGTTCCGCGTCCACTATGCGGGCTTTTTCGATCCCGGTTTCGGCCATTCCGCCGCCGGTGGCAGCGGCAGCCGCGCCGTGCTCGAAGTCCGCAGCCGCGAGGTGCCGTTCCTGCTGGGCCACGGCCAGACCATCGGCCGGCTGATCTACGAGCGCCTGGCCGAACCGCCGGACCGTCTCTACGGCGCCGGTTTGGGCTCGAATTACCAGGCCCAGACACTCAAGCTCTCGAAACACTTCCGGCCCTATGCGCTTTAGGGCCTGACCGGGCCCGAGATGGAATGTGCGACAGCGCCGGCATTATTTGTGCCGCGCGCGGTCCTCAATGGCCAGGCGACAAGCAAATCGCATCTGTAAATATACTATGGCAATAGTGGAAATATGCAGAAGTCCATGTAATGGTGGATGTATATTTACTGTATATGAGGCCATTATTCTGACGTTTCTGCGGGCGGTCGCCGTCCGCCGTTGAGCACTCTGAGCCCTGCTGGATTCCCAGCAAGTACAGCAATTATTCACGTCTTCGGCGCAAGATGCCTGCTGGACTTGCTGGAGGGGCATGCGTGTTCAAGCGTCTAGTCGAGATGCTCAGGGCTGAGGGTAGACTGGCGCCGGAAATCCGGCTGCAGTTGGTCGACGGACTGTTTTACCCTTTCGCATCCTTGATTGCCGGTGCCCTGGTTGGCATCTGGATCGCCGCAACCGTCACCATTCTGGCGGAGGACCGGCTGCTTGAGGCCACGGCCGACTTCACGCTGATCGTGGCTGTGATCCGCATCTTCATCGGCTTCCGCTATACCTCTCGCAAGCGCCCTGTCGACAACACCGACGTCCGCTTCTGGGAGCTGGCCTATGCCATTCCCGCGAGCCTCTTCTCGCTCTGCCTGGGCATGCTCTGCCTGCTCGCCATCACCCGCGTGCAGGACCCGGCGCTGCACCTGATGCTGACCACCACCACGGGTGGTTATGCCGCCAGCATTGCCGGTCGCAACGCCGGCCGGCCGATCATTGCTCTCGCCCAGCTCGGCCTCGCCGCCGGGCCGATGTGCATTGGCCTGATGCTGCACACCACGGTCTTCTACCAGGTCATGGGCTGTGCGCTGTTCCTGTTCATGTTCGGCATGACCGACATCACCATTTCGGTGCGTAACACCATTGTTGGCGCCCTCGATACCAAGCGCAAGAATGCGCGCCTCGCCGCCTCCTACAAGGACCAAGCGGCGCTGTTCGACGCCGCTCTCAACAACATGTCGCATGGCCTGGGCATGTTCGACGCCAATGGCGTGCTGCTGGTCTGGAACGACAAGCTGGTCAGCATCCTGGGCTGCGACAAGACAGTCTTTACTGCCGGTATGTCGCTTGAAGATTTTCTCGCCAAGCTGCACTCCACCCAGGACTCTGCAGAAGCCAGCGCACCGCTGCTCGATGCTATCCGCCACAGCATTGCCACCGGCAACACGCCACAGCGCTTCGTCAAGCTCAGCGACTCCCGTGTCGTCGCGGTGTCCTGCCAGTCGATGGAAAACGGCAACGCGGTGATCGTCTTCGAGGACGTCACCGACCAGGCCAAGGCGCATGAGCGCATCGAACAGCTCGCCTGGACCGATGAACTGACCGGGCTGATGAACCGCGCCTCGTTCAACGAGGTGCTGAGCAAGGCCCTCGAAGTGCTGCCGGCGGACGCCGAGCTGGCGCTCCACCTCATCGATCTCGATCACTTCAAGTCCGTCAACGACACGCTGGGCCACCCGGTGGGCGACATGCTGCTGGTGGCGGTCTCCGAGCGCATCAAGCTCCATTGCGGGGCAGGGTCCCATATCGCGCGGCTGGGTGGCGACGAATTCGTCATCATCCAGCGCCTGCAGGCTGGCGAACCGGCGCCCGAACAATTGGCCGCAGACATCATTGCCTCGCTGGGCGAGACCTTCCAGATCGGCGGCCACTTCATCAACATCGGCGCCAGCATCGGCGTCGCGCTGGCACCGCGGCATGGCGCCAAGCCTGACATTCTACTCAAGCGCGCCGACATGGCGCTCTACGAGGCCAAGGCGCGCGGCCGCAATACCGTCCGGGTGTTCGAGGACGCCATGGATGAACACGCCCAGCAGCGCCGCATGCTCGAACTCGACATCCGCGCCGCCATTGCCGAACGCCAGTTCACCCTCGCTTTCCAGCCGATCGTGGATCTGCAGACCGCCCGCATCGCCTCGTTCGAAACCCTGATCCGCTGGCGTCACCCGACGCGCGGCAATGTCTCGCCGGCCGAGTTCGTCCCGGTGGCCGAAGAGACGGGTCTCATCATCGAACTGGGTCGCTGGGTGCTCGAGGAGGCCTGCCGTATCGCCAGCTTCTGGCCGGCGACATCTCGGTCGCGGTGAACTTCTCAGCCGCCCAGTTCGTTGACCGCACCTTCCCCGATTTCCTCACTGGCGTTCTCGCCGAGTATGGCCTGCCGGCCGAACGGCTTGAGCTCGAGATCACCGAAACCGCGCTGCTCGACAGCTCAGCGGCGACGCTCGACATGCTCGGCCGCTTCCGCGCCATGGGCGTGCGCATTTCGCTCGACGATTTCGGTACCGGCTACTCGTCGCTGAGCCAGCTCCGCACCTTCCCGTTCAACAAGATCAAGATCGACGGCTCGTTCGTGCGCGATCTGGGCAAGAATGCCAGTTCGGTGGCTGTTGTGCGCGCCGTGACCAGCATCGGCGGCATCCTCGGGATGACCGTTGTGGCCGAGTGCGTCGAGACCGAAGATCAGCTGCAGTCGCTGGCGGCAGCCGGTTGCGACCAGATCCAGGGTTATCTATTCGGTCGCCCGACACCGGCCGACCAGATCCCCGCGCTCATCGCCGGTTTCTCGCCGACACTGGTTTCCCGCAGCCTCGCCGCCTGAGCTTCAGACGACATCCCGGTAGATGAAGAAGGTCGTTCAGCGTTTGCATGAAACGCTGAACGGGATCAGGCAGCAATTTCCAGCTTGGACTGTGCCGATACCAGGCGGTGCATGACCGAGAGGTCGTGCGGCGTCAGCGTCATGCAGGCTTCCACCCAGAGATCGACGATGTCGTAGAGCTCCTGGAAGGGGATCGGATTGGCGCGCTTGCTGGCGGCCAGCATATGCAGCTCGGCAGCATGCCGGCTGCCATGGCGGCTGATGTACTTGTTGACCGCGGCGACGCCGGCGCCCTTTTCGGCGAGTACGTGCACCACGCCCATCTCATAGAGCTCTTCGGCGGTCAGGATCTTGCCGGTGCGCACCAGCTGTTCGGCCTTGGCAAAGCCGAGCTTGCGGCCGAGGAAGGTGAGGGCACCCATGCCCGGGAACAGTCCGAAGAGCTGCTCGGGAAAACCGAACTTGGTGCCGCGCTCGGCCACCAGCACGTCGAAGGAAAGCAGCGATTCAAAGCCGCCGCCCAGCGCATCGCCCTGCACCAGCGCGATCGAGATCACCCCGTTCTGGCTGACGCTCCAGTTGTCATGCAGGATCTGGATGCAGGACCGGCCATAGGCCGCGAGCGCCGCGCGGTCGCCATTGCGGATGTAGCGCGAGAAGCAATCGAGATCGCCGCCCAGGCAGAAGACGCTCGGGTGGCGGGACGCCAGCACCACAAACTTGAAATTGTCGCTCATCCGCGACTTCAGCGTCCGGATATTGCGGCCCCAGCCGTGGAAATCCACCAGCAGGTCCGGGTTGAACGACGGCCGGTCGCGGAAGTGCATGTGGCTCCAGACCGTCGCGTTCGAAATGTCGTAGGCACACTCGAGTTGGCCGAGATCTGCCCAGAAACGCTCTGCTGGCTTCGTCTCGATTTCTATTGTTGTTCCGCCACCAATATTGGAACCGGCACCTAGATCGAAAGCAATATCGTTAAGCATCTGAGCCATATCCGTCGCCCGTTGTGCATATGAATGATTAAACTTGAAAATAATTTCTTAATCAACTGTTCACCAAAGCCATGACCTGTCTGGATCGCCAGTGCAGGGCTGAAATGCGCTGACGGGATAAGGGCTTAAAGGTCGTTAACTATGTTTGAAGGTTGCTTGTCGGGCAAGTATGGGCGGCGCGTTGGCCGGTCCAGCTGCGGGGACCGGAAGGAGGCGAGGACCGTGTCCGCCGCCACGATGAAAAGGCCGAGGTGTCGCAGTAGCGCTACGCGGGTGCCAGTCTGCCGCCTGGCCCCTCCCGTCTTGACGCCCCACAGCTTTTGCAGCAAACAGGATCGGTCGCGGGTGTAGCTCAATGGTAGAGCAGAAGCTTCCCAAGCTTACGACGAGGGTTCGATTCCCTTCACCCGCTCCAGTCCCATTTCATTGCACCACTTGACCGTCTTCAGCTCCGCGCGCCGGCGTTCCAGCAAAGGCCGCGCGTATCGGGGGCAAGACGGGGAGGGCAGTGGCTCCCAACCCCCACCCACCAGCCTTCGGCTGGTCCCCCCAGCCTGCGCCCCCGCCCCGCGGGGGAGGGGGCGGCGCCCGGCGCGGTGGAGTGGGCGCCGGCGGTCTCTGCACTGAGGGCTCTGCCCTCTTAACCACTTGCAATCGCTCAGACGTTGGTCCGAATTTACGCCTTGTTAACCCCGTGCTTTCCTCAGGCTCGCGGCGTTCTTTTAGCGAGTGAGTGGTATGCGTCTGGGTCTTGCGGTGGCGGCGTTCGCCGCGCTTGTCGTGCCTCGGTGTCCTACGCAGCGGATCGGGTGTGTTCCAGCATCCAGCTGCTTTCCCCCTCTCAGGGTCAGCATTTCATCGGCAGCCGGCCGATCCATTTCTCCTGGTCCGGCGAACCCGAGGGGACCGTCACGCGCGCGCTGCACCTGGCATCGCTCGATGGCAGCGAAGTGGTGCTCCCGCTCGACGGGCGCTTTTCAGACACCGTCAGGGTGAAGATGACCGGCGACCTCGCCTGGGCCGTGGTGTTCAGGGATGCAGATGGCAAGGTCCTCTGCACCTCCCCTGCCGGACTGATCGCAGCCGGGGCCGGCGGTGGGCAGAACGCCGGAGCCTCAGCGGGTTCGCTGAGCGGCACCGTAGCGGGGGCGCCGCCCGCTGCCGTGCCGGCTGCTCCGCCACCGCGCCTTGTTGCCGGCTTCACCAACAATGGCCGATTGGTCATCGTGCTGCAGAACACGCCCTATACCGGCCAGTATTCCAAGCTCGTTACGGCCGACAACTATGATCTGAGCACTGAGGACCGCATGGGCACCTCGGGGTTCGAGTTCCATGGCAACAACATCGGGAACGCTGTTACGGGCAGCCCATACAACGACCTGATCTGGCTGTATAATGGCAATGATCAAGCTGAGGGCGGCGCAGGTAACGACATTCTCGTTGGCGGTGAGGGCAACGACACACTGACCGATACTGCGCAGAATGACGCTGACACACTCTATGGCGGACCGGGTGCAAACGACTTGGACGTCGTGGACGGTGACAATGCCGACCGCGCATATCGCGGGAGCGGAGGCGGGCGCATTAATTTCGATAACTCTCTAGAACAGCCTGACTTCCTCGGCGGAGGCCCCGACGCACCCTAGATCACTGCGGACGATAGCGTTGTCGCTAGACCTTCGCCAGACGCCAGCCGGCGGCGCGGGCCTCGGCTTCCGAGCAGAACCAGCGCTCGCCCTTGCCGGGGCTGATCGGCCTCCGGCGCGCATTAACTGTGCCGCCATGTTCGGACCAAAGTCCGAATTTACCTCTCGTTAACCTCGTGTTTTCCTTAGGCTCGCGGCGTTCTTGTGGCGAGTGAGTGGTATGCGTCTGGGTCTTGCGGTTGCGGCGCTTGCCGCGGTTTTCGTGCCTTCGGTTTCCTACGCAGCGGATCGGGTGTGCTCCAGCATCCAGCTGCTCTCCCCCGCTTCGGGCCAGCATTTCATCGGCACCCGGCCGATCCACTTTTCCTGGTCGGGTGAACCAATCGGCACCGTGACGCGCGAACTGCACCTCGCCGCGCTCGATGGCACCGACGTGGTGACCCCGCTCGATAGGCGCTTCTCCGACACGGTAAAGGTCAAGATGACCGGCGACCTCGGCTGGGCCGTGGTGTTCAAGGATGCCGATGGCAAGGTGCTCTGCACCTCGCCCGCCGGGATCATCGCGGCAGGGTCGGGCGGCGGGTCGTCGGCCCGTGCCGATGGCGGCTCGCTGAGCAGCACCGTGGCAGGCGTCACGCCGGCTGCGCCCGCAAAGCCTGTCGATCCACGCCTCGTCGTCGGCTTCACCAACAATGGCCGGCTGGTCATCGTGCTGCAGAACACGCCCTATACTGGACAGTACTCCAAGCTGGTGGCCGCCGACGACTACAACATGACAGCTGAAAACCTGATGGGCGCGGACGGAGTCGAGTTCCACGGAAACAATGTCCGCAACGTGGTAACGGGCAGCCAAGGCAAAGACTTGATCTTTTTATATGATGGTGCCGATGTGGCGGTTGGCGGGCGGGGAGACGATATTATTGTCGGCGGGAATGGCGACGATAACTTAAGCGATCCGTTATTGGGAGACAGGGACATTTTATACGGCGGCTCTGGAAACGATGTTATGGATACTATCGACGGCGACAACAACGATTTCGTCTTCGGTGGATCCGGTGATGATAGATTGACCTTTTTCTTTGATGCGGATGTTTACGACGCCGGTGGACCGGAGGCTCCGTAGTCGCGAAGCAGCCAGCGCAACCACGCGACGGTGATTTGTCGGCGGCCAAAAAGTGCTCGTGACGAGTATAATGCTCATCTGCGAGCGACGGGACCGGCCTGTTTCGTATCGCTCGCTGTCGCAAATCAGCGAGTGCATTACCAAGGTTCACACGTCGCGTGATCCTAGACCTTCGAGCGTCGCCAGCCGGCGGCGCGGGCGTCGGCTTCCGAGCAGAACCAGCGTTCGCCCTTGCCCTCGCTGATGAGCCTCCGGCGACGATTAACTGTGCCGCGATGTACCGACCTTGGTCGGCGTTTACCTCTCGTTAACCCCGTGCTTTCCTCAGGCTCGCGGCGTACTTTTGGCGAGTGAGTAGTATGCGTCTGGGTCTTGCGGTGGCGGCGTTTGCCGCCGTTGTCGTGCCTTCTTTTTCCCTGGCAGCCGATCGGCTCTGTACCGATATTGCGCTGCTCTCCCCCTGCATCGGGCCAGCATTTCATCGGCACCCGGCCGATCCACTTTTCGTGGTCAGGGGAGCCGGTCGGCACGGTGACGCGCGAGCTGCGCCTGGCGGCGCTCGATGGCTCAGAAGTGGTGATCCCGCTCGGCGGGCGCTTCAGCGACACCGTCAAGGTGAACATGAACGGCGACCTCGCGTGGGCCGTGGTATTCAAGGATGCCAATGGCAAGGTGCTCTGCAGCTCGCCCATTGGCCTTCTCGCGGCGGGGGCCGGTGGTGGGCAGAACGCCGGTGGGTCGGCCAGTTCGCTGAGCGGCACCGTGGCGGGGGTGGCGCCTGCTACAGTGCCGGCTGCTCCCCCACCCCGACTTGTCGCAGGTTTCACCAACAATGGCCGCCTGGTCATCGTTCTGCAGAATTCACCTTACACGGGGCAATACGCCAAGCTCGTCGAAGCAGACAACTACGACATTACGGCCGCCGACGTGGCGGGAGTGTCCGGAGTTGAGCTGCACGGCAACAATGTCGCCAACAAAGTCACCGGCAGCCCCAAGAACGACCTGATCTGGCTGTACGGTGGAAACGACGAAGCCGAAGGCGGCGCGGGTGACGATATTCTGGTTGGCGGTGAGGGCGAGGACACACTCACCGACAGAGCTCCCATCGGTGGGAATGACACTGACACGCTGTACGGAGGTCCGGGGCGGGACAACTTGAACGTAGCCGATAGCGACGATGATGATTTCGCGTACTTGGGAAGCGGCGGGGGAGGCAACGTAGCGGCGAACGGGGGCGACTTTGCGATCAACGGGGGGGGCCGACGCTCCCTGACCCTTACTAGCTGCGATGATCCGACGCCGCAGGGAGGTTTGGGAGGCGGCGAGAGAAGAATAGATGGCTGAGTCGTAGAGCGCCACGGCCGCGGGGTAGGGGCGAAACGCCGTTCTCCACTGATTGGAAGGCAGTAGGACTCTAGGGTTCTCAGGCTAGGTTAGTTGGCCGCGCTACCCGTTTCAGCCAGTCCTGGCCGCCCTGGTGTGGCAGCAAAGGCCGCGCGAACATTCGGAGGTTGCGTAGAGGGGAATACGCATAAGCAGGGGGACGCATTGCGCGGGTCGGCGCGTGGGCAAAGCATGAGGCAGCCACACGGGAGGAGCCCATGCTGCCTGGTACACTGCATCCGAAATCCTATCTCACCAAGTCCGCGCGCCGGGAACTGGACTTTACCAAGCCCATCGCGAAAGGCGCCGGCAAGGCCGAGGCCAAGCGGGTGCAGGAGCACCTCTGCCTCAATGGTCACGCGGTCCCCATCGATGGCAATTTCGGCCCGGCGACCGAACAGCAGGTGAAGGCGTTCCAAAGCGCCAGGGGGTTGCCGGCGAGCGGCATCGTCGACATGGCGACGTTCGAAAAGCTCGTCGACCCGATGGTCAGGGCGTTGCAGCCCATCAGCACGGCGGGCAAGTCGTTGAGCCAGCTGGTCGCCGACTATGCCCGGCAGCACGTCAAGCAACATCCACTGGAAGTAGGTGGCCCGAATGCCGGGCCCTGGGTGCGGATGTATCTGGGCTGGGAGGGGGTTGAGGCCAAGTGGTGCGCCGGCTTTGTCTGCTACGCCCTCGAACAGGCGGGCGATGCACTCGGCAAGAAGCCGCCCATTGCCTCGTCCGCGAGTTGCGACGTGCTGGCTGAACGGGCCAAGATGGCCGGACTGTTTGTACCGGAAAAGGCCGTCGCCAGCGGCGCTGCGCCGCGGCCCAGGGATGGCAGCTTCTTTCTGGTACGCAGGACGCCGACCGACTGGATCCATGTCGGCATCCTGTTTGATGCGGGCTCCAAGACCTTCGGCACGCTGGAGGGCAATACCAACAGCAACGGCTCGAGCAATGGCATCGAGGCGATCGAACAGGTGCGCAACTATTCCAGCAAGGACTTCATCGTCTGGCCGTAGCCCGCCCGCGTCGGAGCTCTCGATCGAGCCAGCGCGTCAGCGTCGCACTGCTGCACGGCAGCTGCGCGTCGGAACGATCTTGCGTTTCGTCGCGCGGTGGCGAAAAATGGTTCCATGAAAATCCTTGTTCTTGGTTCAGGCGTCATCGGCACGGCATCGGCCTATTATCTGGCAAAGGCCGGGCATGAGGTGACAGTGATTGATCGGCAGCCGGGTGCGGCGCTGGAGACCAGCTTTGCCAATGCGGGCGAGCTCTCCTATGGCTACGCCTCGCCCTGGGCCGGCCCCGGCATTCCGCAAAAGGCCATCAAGTGGCTGCTGATGACCGATGGCCCGCTGGTGCTGCGGCCCAAGCTCGATCCACGCATGTGGATCTGGGGGCTGCAGCTGCTCGCCAATTGCACCGAGCGGGCCTACGCCACCAACAAGGGCCGCATGGTGCGTTTGGCTGAGTACAGCCGCGAGATGATGATCGCGCTGCGCGCCGAGACCGGCATTGCCTATGACGGGCGCGAGCAGGGCACGTTGCAGCTTTTCCGCGAGCAAAAGCAGCTCGATCACATCGGCGGCGACGTCGAGGTCCTCAAGCAATATGGCGTGCCCTATGAGGTGCTCGACCCGGCCGGCTGCGTCGCGGCCGAACCGGGATTGAAGACCGCCAGGGTTGGCTTTGTCGGCGGCCTGCGGCTGCCCAATGACGATACCGGCGACTGCCAGATGTTCACCGTCCGGCTGGGTGAGCTCTGCGCCAAGATGGGCGTCACCTTCCACTACAATACCCGCATCGACCGGCTGGCCACCGAGGGCGACCGCATCACCGGCGTTGCCACCGACAAGGGCGTGATGACGGCGGACGCCTATGTGGTGGCGTTGGGCAGCTATTCGCCGCACATGGTGCGTGACCTCGGGCTGACGGTGCCGATCTACCCGATCAAGGGCTACTCGCTGACGGTGCCGATCACCAATGCCGAGGTGGCGCCGATCTCGACGGTGATGGACGAGACCTACAAGGTGGCGACGACGCGGCTGGGCGATCGCATCCGGGTGGGCGGCACGGCCGAAATCGCCGGCTATGACACGACGCTCCACCCGTCGCGGCGCGGGCCACTCGACCGCTCGCTGCGCGATCTCTTTCCTGAGGCGGGCGACGCCAGCAAGGCGAGCTTCTGGTGCGGCCTGCGGCCGATGACGCCCGATGGCACGCCGGTGCTGGGTAAGGCCAAGTATGGCAACCTCTTCCTCAACACGGGCCACGGCACGCTCGGCTGGACCATGGCGGCGGGCTCGGGGAAGGTGCTGGCCGATCTGGTCTCGGGCAAGCCGGCCGATATCGACACCAGCGACCTCGACCTGAGCCGCTATTGACGGTGAACGCGGACCATCCGCGTTTGCCCGTGCTGCGTCTTGCTCCAGAAATAGGGGCGTATCAGCAGCTCGATGGCGGCGCGGACCGCTGCCACGGCGTGCAGCAGCCAGTAGACTGGTAGCAGCAGCTGGTAGGCTGCGAGCTCGATCTGGCGCTGTCGCCAGAGGCCGCGGAGCGCCAGACCGAAGGCGCCGCCATACCCCACCACCAGCACCAGCAGATAGAGCAGGTCCCAGCCATCAGCGAGCCGCGGCCAGCCCAAGCCATGCTGGGCGATGACAAGGGCGAGGCTCAGGGCAAAGACGGTGTGGATCAGCGACGAGACGATGAGGCTGCCGACATAGAGCTGGAAGAACAGAAAATTCCTCCAACCGAGATCCTTGAGCAGGGCGACCGGGTGGCGGTTGTGCACCAGATAGGTTTGCATCCAGCCTTTAATCCAGCGGGTCCGCTGTCGCATCCAGGCGGAAAGCCGGATCGGCGCTTCCTCGGCGGTGGCCGAACGCAGCGTGCCGGTGCGCAGCCGACGTCGCGCCAGACGCACGCCGAGGTCCGCGTCCTCGGTGACGTTGAAGGCATCCCAGCCGCCGAGCCGGCGCAGCGCCGCGGTGCGAAAGTGATTGCTGGTACCGCCCAGCGGCAGCGGCAGGGCATGGCGGGAGAGGAAAGGCAGCAGCAGGCCGAAGAGCCCGGCATATTCGCCGGCGAACAGCGCCGTCAGCCAGTTCTCGGCGCCATTGTCGATGACCAGTTCGGCCTGCAGGCAGTCGAGTTCGGGATGAGCGGCGAAACGCGCCGCGGCGCGGCGGAGCTGGTCGCGGTCGGGAATGTCCTCGGCGTCGTAGACCACCAGGTGCTCGCCGGTGACCAGGGGCAGGGCAAAGTCGAGCGCCTTGGGCTTGGTCTGCGGCGGGCCAGGCGGAATGACGATCAGCTCGACCCGCGCATCGTGCTGCAGCGCGGCGACGGCGGCCACCGTTTCGGGGCTCTTCGATTCCACCAGGAAGAGGATGTCGAGCTTTTCCGGCGGATAGTCGAGCGCGGTGAGGGCGTCATGGAGCTGCGGCACCATCCCGGCTTCGTCGCGCAGCGGCACGAGGATGCTGTAGCGCGGCAGCGCCGCGTCGGAGAGCTGCGGATCTGGCGGGTCATCGGGCGTGGCGGCCGTGGCAACCAATCGAAGCAATGCCGGCGCGACGATCACCACCAGCAGGAAGCCCAGCAGCACCGGCCGCGCCAGCAGCGGCGCGAGGGCGGTAAAGAGCACAACGAGCAGCAGCAGCACGACAAAGCCGATGCGCAGGGTCTTGGAAAGATCGAGCGAGGCACTCGCCTGCGGCCAGTGGCGGACGAGACATTGCCGCGCCTCGGTGAGCAGCGCGGCAGCGTTGGCCTCGACCAGAGCGCGGCGGATCGCCTGCGGCGTGGTGAGGATGATACCCTTGGCCTCGGCTAGTGCACGCCGTTCGCGCAGCGCCACGATGTCGGCAAAGTGCGGCGCAAAGTAAGTGCGCTCGACGCCGTCGATCGGCATCTGCACGGCGCGGGCCCGTGACAGCTGGGCGATCGAGAGATGGCCGGCGGCGCTTTCGAGGCCGCGCGGAACCTCGGGCGCAAAGGGCAGGCCGGCCCATGACGCGGCGCGGGAGTGGGTGACCTCGTCGCCAAGGCCAAGGCTGCGGGCGCAACAGTCGAGTGGGTCGACGGCGAGGTGTGTAGCCGTCGCGAGCGTTGCGGCAGCAGCGCGTGAACTACCCGTTACGTGGGTGCAGAGCGCGACCCTTGGGTCTGTGCTGGCGCCCGCTTCGATGAGGACGTCCATGCTCGACCAGCCCCCAAACGGCCACTGCGCAAAGTCCCTGATCGTATCTAGCCGTATGTGGCGTTACGTATGCGTGATGCCGTCATCCCTTGGGTGAGACGGTGGCGGCGGTCTCGCCTTTGGGGGCGAATTGCGGCATAAGCCGCTGAACTCTCCCGGTCTCGAAAAGTGCCATGCGCCTGCCAGCCCTCGTCGCGACGTTTCTTCTGATGGCGCTGCCGCCGGCACTTGGGCAGGCGCTGCCCTATCATGTCGATCCGTCGGCCCGCGATATCGTGCCCAACCTGGCGCCGGTTCCGGCCATCCGCTTCCTGACAACGGCCGATTTCCCGCCGTTCAACTATCGCGACGACAAGGGCGAACTGATCGGCTTCAATGTCGATCTGGCGCGCGGGCTCTGCATCACGCTGAAACTCTCGTGCACCATCCAGGCCTGGCCCTGGGAGCAGGCGGCCAAGGCGCTGGCGGACAATCAGGGCGATGCACTGATTGCCGGGCTGGCGCTGACGCCCGAGAACGGCGCGCAATTCGACTTTTCATCGATCTATCTGGCGCTGCCGGGCCGCTTCGTTGAACGCTTGGGCGGTGCGCCGTTCGATCCGGCGCGGCTCGAGGGCAAGACTGTCGGCGTGCGCAAGGGTTCAACCCATGCCGAATTCATCCGCCGCTACCTGCCCAAGGTGACGCTGGGCGAGTTTCCCACCGAGGTCGACGCGCTCGACGCGCTGCGCAACAACCGGGTCGACGCCTATTTCGGCGACGCAATGCGTGCCTCGTTCTGGCTCAACGACCATACCGACTGCTGCGATTTTGTCGGCGCGCCCTATTTCCGGCCCGACCTGTTTGGTGAGGGGCTCGCCGTGGCTCTACCGCCCGGGCATGACGCAGTGCGCCATGCCATCGATTACGGGCTGGTTCAGCTCAAGCAGTCCGGGCTGCTGGACGAGATTTATCTGCGTTGGTTCCCGGTCAGCTACTACTAGGCCAGGAACATCAGGCCTTGCGGTAGCGGGCCCGGGCCGAGGTCTCGATCGCCGCGGTGACCAGGCGGTCGATGTCGAGGCGGTCGCGGATCATTTCGAGCAGTCGCAGTTCTTCCTGCTCAAGCTGCAGGTCGGCCGCCGTCACCTCGACGCAGAGCGCATAGGCCGTGTCCTGCAGGCGCTTGGGCAGCGCAGCGATAGCGAGGTCCAGCACGCCTTCAAGACCGGTTCCGCTATTGGCGAGGTCGACGCAGTCGTTGACCGTCTTGGCCAGCCCGCTGCGGTCATAGCCGGCAAAGACCGGCGCCCGTTCGACGAGGCCGTCGATCCGCTCGAATTCAAAGTCGGTCATTTCGGTATCCGATGAGGCCGAAACCACCATCAGGTAGACGAGCGCATCCTGTGTCGACAGCGTCATTGCAGTCCCCGGTTAACTCAGTGCCGCATAACTATGTAGGCCGGGGCGGATTGGCAAGCTCGGCCGGCGTGGCGGGCATTGACGGAGGCGGCAGGGGGTGTAACAGAGCCATTTCCCGAAAAACTGCCATTACAAGGCTTGTCCCGTGACCGCCGCTCCGCTTCCCCCGCTCGATCCCGCCTTCTTCGATGCCGCTCAGACCGCCAAGGCCTGGCCCTTCGAGGAAGCCCGGAAAATCGTGCGCCGGCTGGAAAAGACCGGCAAGACCGAAGCCCTGTTCGAGACCGGCTATGGTCCCTCGGGCCTGCCGCATATCGGCACGTTCGGCGAAGTGGCGCGCACCACCATGGTCCGCACCGCCTTTCGCCTGCTGACGCGCGACCAGGTGCCGACCCGACTGCTGTGCTTTTCCGACGACATGGACGGCATGCGCAAGATTCCGGAAAACGTGCCGGATCGCAGCTTTCTCGAGCCGCATCTGCACAAGCCGCTGACCGCCGTGCCCGACCCTTTCGGCGGCGAGTTCGAGAGTTTTGGCCACCACAACAACGCCATGCTGCGGCGTTTTCTCGATACGTTCGGCTTCAACTACGAGTTTGCCAGCGCCACCGACTACTACAAGTCGGGCAAGTTCGACGCCGCGCTGATCCGCGCTGCCGAGCGGTACGACGAGATCATGGGCGTGATGCTGCCCTCGCTCGGGCCGGAGCGCCAGGCGACCTATTCGCCCTTCCTGCCGATCTCGCCGATCTCGGGCCGCGTGCTCTATGTGCCGATGAAGCATGTCGACGCCAAGGCCGGCACCATCACCTTCAACGACGAGGACGGCAGCGAGATCACCGTGCCGGTCACCGGCGGCCACTGCAAGCTGCAGTGGAAGCCCGATTTCGGCATGCGCTGGTACGCGCTTGGCGTCGATTTCGAGATGTTCGGCAAGGACCACCAGACCAACCAGAGCATTTACGACCGGATCTGCGAGATCCTTGGTGGCAGGGCCCCCGAGCACTATGTCTATGAGCTCTTCCTCGACGAGGTCGGCCAGAAGATTTCCAAGTCCAAGGGCAATGGCCTGACGATCGACGAATGGCTGACCTATGCCTCGCCCGAGAGCCTGGCGCTTTACATGTTCCAGAAGCCGCGGGTGGCCAAGCGGCTCTATTTCGACGTCATCCCGCGCGCGGTCGACGAATACTATCAGTATGTGGCGAGCTATAACGGCCAGGACGCTGCTGCGGCGCTGGAGAACCCGGCCTTCCATATCCATTCGGGCAAGGTGCCGGTGCTCGACATGCCGGTGAACTTCGGTCTGCTGCTGAACCTGGCCTCAGCCGCCAATGCGCATGATGTGTCGGTGATGTGGGGCTATCTCACCCGCCGCCTGCCGGGCGTCACCGCGCTGACCAATCCGGAACTGGATCGGCTGGCTGCTTATGCGGTGCGCTACTTCCAGGACGAAGTGCTGCCCACCAAGACCTTCCGCGCGCCGACCGACAAGGAACGGGCGGCGCTGCAGGAACTGCACGACCAGCTGGCCGGCAAGGAAGCGCTCGAGGCCAAGGAACTGCAGGACATCGTCTATGCGGTCGGCAATGCCCATGCGTTCGATCCACTGCGCGACTGGTTCGGGGCGATCTATCAGGTGCTGCTCGGTGCCGATCAGGGCCCGCGCTTCGGCTCATTCATTGCGCTCTACGGTGTGGCCGAGACGCGCCAGCTGATCGCCGATGCTCTGGCCGGCAAGCTGCTGAAAGCCTGACCGGTACTGTGGGCGGGGGCGCCTTCGCATAGGGTGCCCCTGCCGACCGATCATTTGTTGTTGCGACAGTGCCGTGTCCACCTGCCTTTGGCGCGATGGCCCAGGAGAATCTCAGTGACGATCGGTTCCTTCGGTGACGGCCTCTTTCGCCTGGCGATGCGGCTGCAAAGCCGTCCTGCGCTCTGCTACGCCCTCGCACTGGCCGGTTTCGCACTGGCACTGGGACTGCGTTTCGCCGTCAACGAGGCGCTGCCGGCAGGCTTTCCCTATCTGACGTTCTTTCCCGCCGTGCTGCTGACGGCTTTCTTCTGTGGCACCGGCCCAGGCATTCTGATTGCCGTGCTCTCGGTACTGGCGGCCTGGTACTGGTTCATCGTTCCGGTCGAGAGCTTTGCGCTCGACCTGCAAAGCGCCGGGGCGGTGCTGTTCTTCGTCGTCATTCTCGCTGCCGACCTGCTGATCATCCACACCATGCGGGCCGCGGTGACGCGACTGACGCGCGAAAAGGCGCTGACCTCACAACTGCTCGACCGGCAGCGCACGCTGTTTGAGGAACTGCAGCATCGCACCGCCAACAACATGGCGTTCATCGGCGCGCTGCTCTCGATACAGAAGCGCCAGCTCGCCGATAACCCCCAAGCCGTAGAGGCGTTTGAAGGAGCAACGACCCGGCTTAACACCATGGCACAGGTGCACCGCCGGCTCTATGACCCGAGCAATATCGACCTGCCGGTCGGCAAGTACCTGCACGATCTCCTCGCCGACGTGCTGGTGAGTTCCGGGGCGCCTGATGTGACCATCGAGGTCACCAGTTCTGTGCCGCGCATGGACATCGATCGGCTGATCACGCTCTCGCTCAGTGCCACGGAGATCGCCATCAATTCGGTCAAGCATGGCTTTGCCGGGCGGACCGATGGCAAGCTGCATGTCAACCTGAGCAGCACCGACGATGGTGCCACCCACGTGCTGACGGTGCGTGACGATGGTCCGGGCTTTCCCGATGGCTTCGACCCGGCTGGCAGCGATCGTCTCGGCTTTCGCGTGCTGCGCGGTTTTGCGCGCACGCTCAGCGGTACGCTGGAATTTCGGAACGACAGCGGTGCGGTGACCGAGCTGGTGTTTCCGGCAAAGGCCGCTGAGGCCGCCGCGGTCTGAGCTAGGCCAGCAGATCTGGCGGATAGGAGGGGTTGTATCCGCCGGGCGGTTCCTATCGGCGACGCGCCAGAAGGGAACGACAAGGGCAAGGCCGGCGAGGGCAACGAGGGCAGCACTGGGCGTGCCGGTGAACAGCGCCAGCAGCAGCGGAAAGGCGATAAAGAGTACCGCCCAGACCACCAGCGCCACCATAAGGATGGTATGTCGCGTCCCTGATATGCCGCGGATGAACGTGATGCGCCGGTCGGCGTTGCTGGCGATCAGGCGCCGGTGGAAATCGACGACAAAGTCGCGGAACGGCCCCTCGCGGCTTCTGTCGGGGAGGCCGGCGGCATTGGCCGACCAAATGACGAGGCGGACACCGCCACGAAAGACGATAACGCACTGGCCCATCACGCCGGCGCGGCCGGCGGCGGCGGTTGAG
>JACDQI010000191.1 GCA_015657675.1 Devosia sp. | reverse complement strand
TGGATCCCAGCTTTCGCTGGGATGACACCGGTGTGGGGGGAGATACTTTGGCCTCTGATGAGGTAGTGAGGGTGGGATCGCGCGCATCAATCTCACTACCGCGTAAACGCCAGCGGCATGGTGAAAGTCCAGCTGTTGCGGCCCGCTGCTTCCGGGATCGGCGGGAAGGGGGCGGCGCGCTTGACGGTGGCGATGGCTTCCTTGTCGAGCACGGCGTGACCGGAGGACTGGCTGATCGCGATCTGCGAGGCAGCACCGGACGAGGAGACGACAAAGGTCACCTGCACTTCACCGCGCGCACTGCCGGCGCCCTTGGGGAAGCGCAGGGCTCGGCGCAGCGCCCGCTGCACCTGACCGGGATACTTGCTGACCGCGGCATTTCCCGCTGCATCGCTGGCGCCCTTGCCGCCCGATGGAGCGGAGGCGGCCACATCGGCATTGGACTTGCCGCCATTGCCGGCCTGCACCGGCTTGGTCTTTTTCGGCTGCTCGGCGACCGGCTTCTTCTTGGTGGGTTCTTCCGGTTCAGACTTTTTCGGTTCGGGCTTTTTGGGTTCCGGTTTGGCCTCGGCGACCTTGGTCTCGAACTTGGGACGCGGCAGGGGGCGCGGAGCAACCGGGGCCGGCTCCTCGATCGGTTCGAGCACCTCGGGCGCCGTTGGCGTGACCTGGGTCGCTATGCTGGAAACGCTCACCGGCGCGAGGCCTTCGACGGGCACGGTCGTCTCGGTGAGGGCGGCCATCAGAACTTCTGCCGAAACCGTTTCCTCAACCTCGACGGGTTCAGCAGGGGCGGCTTGCACCGATGCAGTCTCGACCGGATCTGTGGCCTCGGCTTCGGCCTCGACGAGCTCGGCGGGCTCCGCCACCGCCGTCTCGACAGGCTCAGCCGCTTCAGTGGTCTCGACCGGTTCGATCGCCTTTGCGCCAGCGGCCACCAGCGACTCGGTCGCCGAACTCTGCGCAGTGCTGGTGGCCGTGCTGCTGAACTCTTCGAGGCTGACGATGTCGACCGATACGGACTCGACGCCCGTCTCATCGGGCGCCGGAGACCAGTTGAGCGCCAGCCATGCGCCACCGAGCAGCGCGACATGCACGAGGATCGAGGCGGGCAGGGCGTTGCGCATCAGGGCGAGGACTTCTGCGCGGTGATAAGGCCGATATGGGCGTAGCCAGCGCCCGAGAGCGTCCCCATCACATCCATGATGATGCCGTACTGCGCCGTGGCGTCGCCGCGGATGTAAAGACGCTGCTCCAGATTGCCGGCAGCGGCGGCGTTGACCGCGGCCAGCAGCGCGTCGGCAGCGATGGGGTCCTCACCCAGGTAGAGCGTGCCATCGGGCTGGACCGTCACGGTGATCGGCTTGCTCTCGGTGGCGAGCGCCTTGGCGGCGGTCTGCGGCAGGTCGACGGGCACTCCGGAGGTGAGCAACGGCGCGGCCACCATGAAAATGATGAGCAGCACCAGCATGACGTCGACCATCGGTGTGACGTTGATGTCGCTTATCAGCCCGCCGCGGCGCAGCCCACGCCGGCCGTGCTTGGCGCCACCCGACTGCATCATGCCCATCAGGTGCCGCTCCGCGCGTCGAGCTGCCGCGACAGGAGAACCGCGAGCTTGTCGGCAAAGGCTTCGAGCCGGCCGAGCAGCTTGCCGCTGTCGATCGAGAGCTTGTTGTAGGCGATCACTGCTGGAATTGCCGCGAGGAGGCCGATGGCCGTGGCGAACAGCGCCTCGGCAATGCCGGGGGCGACGATGGCAAGGCTGGTGTCCTTGCTGGCTGCAATCGAGGTGAAGGCATTCATGATACCCCACACCGTGCCGAACAGCCCGACAAAGGGCGCCGCGCTGCCGACGGTGGCGAGGAAGGGCAGGGACTTTTCGAGCGCATCGGCTTCCTCGGCGATGGCGCCGTCGAGCACCAGCCGCAACCGGGCCTGCAGGCCCGCAGGCGTGGCGGCATCGGCAGCGTGGCTGCCGTTCCACTCTTCCATGGCGGCGACAAAGATCGCCGACAGACCACGGACGGGCTTCTGCTTCAGCCGCGCATGCAGCGTGCCGAGCGGTTCTCCGGCGGCGAAGGCCTTTTCGAACCGGCGCATCTCGCGGCGGGCCCGCGCATAGGCGCTCAGCTTGGAAAAGATGATCGCCCCAGCA
>JACDQI010000190.1 GCA_015657675.1 Devosia sp. | reverse complement strand
TGCCACGCCCCTCGTGGTTCGACAGGCTCACCATGAGGGCTACTGAGGGATCAGGGCTACTGAGCTCTACCGGAGCTTCAGTGAGCGGGTGTTTCCGGCAGGTCCGGGAGTTCTGCCTGGGCTTTGTAGAAGCGGATGCCCAGTTCGGTGATTTCGAGCAGGACGAGATGCAGGGCGTCATTGACGCCGGCCAGTTCAGCGGCCGCCGCGGGGCTCTTTTGCTCAACTTCCTCAATGGTCTCGCGGAATGCGGCGACGTCGGCGTAGATCTCGGTGGCGGTCTCTTCGAGCGCGATCAGTCGGCCGATCTGGGTATTGTCGCGGCGGGCCTGGCTGACTTCGAGGGTGAGGCGGGCAGCCTCGGCGCGCCAGCGCTCGATGTTTTGAGCGAAATGGGCGAGACGGTCGGCGATTTCTGCGTTGCTGCTCATGCTGGGACCCCGGTTTGGCTCGATAACGCGCCGACCGGGGTTTGGCTGCATGGCTAGCGCCAGGTGACGTCCAGCCGGTCGAGGCCGTGGAAGTGGTAGACGTCCTTGTAAACCGGCGGCCTCGCGAGGCGGAGCTTTGGCAGGCGTTCGAAGAGGGTCTTCATGGCCACCTGCATTTCGATGCGGGCGAGCGGCGCGCCGATGCAGAAATGGATACCGGCGCCGAAGCTGACGTTCGCTCCGTCGGTGCGGAAGGGATCGAAGCTACCGGCATTGGCGAAGCGGGCGGGGTCGCGGTTGGCGGCGCCCAGCATCATGCCGATGACGTCGCCCTTGCGCAGCGGGATGCCGTTGAACTCGAGGTCCGACAGGGCATAGCGGGTAAACATGTGAAGCGGCGCGTCAAAGCGCAGGCATTCTTCCACAGTTGCTTCGGTCTGGGCGTCGTCGGAGAAGAGCTTTTTGGGGTCGAGGCCGCTTTCGAGGATGGCCTTGATGCCATTGCCGGTGGTGTGGACCGTGGCCTCGTGGCCAGCGTTGAGCAGGAGGATGGCCGTGGAGATGACCTCGCCCTCGCTCAGCTTTTCGCCGTCGATTTCGGCGGTGAGCATGTGGCTCAGAAGGTCGCTCTTGGGGGCCTTGCGGCGCTCGGCGATGACGGTCTTGAGATAGTCGGTAAAGGCCAGGGCGGCGGCGTTGGCGTCGTGCTCGGTCGCTTCGGAGACGCCGAACATGTACATGGCGACCATGCGGTTGGACCAGGCGAGCAGCTGGTTCGCCATCTCGGCCGGCAGGCCGATCATTTCGGCGATGACGACGGCCGGGACCGGCGCCGCGAAGGCTTTGAGCAGTTCGACCTCGCCGTCATCGACAAAGCCATCGATCAATTCGTTGGCGAGGCGTTCGATGCGCGGGCGGAGCTGTTCGACGTGGCGGGAGACGAAGGCGCGGTTGACCAGGGTGCGCAGACGCGTGTGGACCGGCGGCTCGAGATTGAGCAGCGAGTATTTTTCGGTGAGGTCGAAATCGGCCGTGTGCGGCTTGGGCTCGGGCATGCCGAGCTCTTCGCGCGTTGCCACGTGCAGGATATCGCGGCCAAACCGCTTGTCGCGGAGCAGGGCGCTGACTTCCTTGAAGCCGGCAAAGCACCAGTGGCCGTACTCATCCCAGAAAAAATCGGGGTTTTGGGCGTGCAACTGTGCATAGAAGGCGTAGGGGTTCTGGAAGAATTCCGGGTCGCGCGGGTTGGCAGAGGCGCGGCGGGCGACGGGGACGCCGGTGACCGGCTTGAGCTGGAGGATGGCGGCCATAACTTTTCGAAGAACCTGATGGAGACAGAGGAGTTTAGGCGTCCCCGAGCGCGATGCAACCGCGGCGTTGCGTCTTGCGGGCGCAGAAAGGCTCTTGCAGTGCCGCAAAATCAGGCTAGGGGAGAGACAACGATCCTTGCCCCGATGGAGCCCGCCCCGTGAGCGATCTCACCCTTGCCCAAGCCATGGACAATATCTACGCCTCGCTGAAGGCGGATAATGCCGATCTCGACGTGCATATCGCGGCGCTCAAGGCGGCGATGCTGCGGGAGGGCGCCAAGGAAGCAGTGTTCGAGCCGGGCAAGCTGGCGCAGAACAACCGCCAGGGCCGCAAGCTGATGCAGAGCTACTTCCGCAAGAAGGGCGTCACCGTGACGTTTGCGGGGGCTTAAGCCGACACGGGATTTGTTTCAGCAGGTTCTTCGGATCCCGCCGGCGTCGCAGGTTCCCTTCCCACCGGGGATGTCGTCCTGACTGCACCAAAATGGCCCAGCGAGCCTGCCTCCCCATCTAGGCAGCTGTTTACCAGGCTTTGAACTGGCCATCTTGGGCCGGTTGATTGCTGTCATAGTGCCGCCTATGTCTGGCTTTACCGCCCGTTAAGGCGGCATCCGTTGCAATCGGCCAGACGCGCTGATTCGAATTTCCGTCCAAGGGGCCCCCATGAGAGATCCG
>JACDQI010000189.1 GCA_015657675.1 Devosia sp. | reverse complement strand
CAGCTTGGTGCGCTCGTGCTGCGGGTTCTTGAAGAACTCGTTGGGCTCGTTCATCTCGACGATCTGGCCCGCATCCATGAAGATCACCCGGTCGGCGACCTGCCGGGCGAAGCCCATCTCGTGGGTGACGCAGAGCATGGTCATGCCTTCGTCGGCGAGCGAGACCATGGTGTCGAGCACCTCCTTGACCATTTCGGGGTCGAGCGCCGAGGTCGGCTCGTCAAACAGCATGATCTTGGGGCTCATGCAGAGCGAGCGCGCGATGGCGACGCGCTGCTGCTGGCCTCCGGAGAGCTGGCCCGGATACTTATGCGCCTGTTCGGGGATCTTGACGCGCTTGAGATAGTGCATGCCGATCTCTTCGGCGTCCTTCTTGGGCATTTTGCGGACCCAGATCGGAGCCAGCGTCAGGTTCTCGAGGTTGGTGAGGTGCGGGAACAGGTTGAAGTGCTGGAACACCATGCCGACGTCGCGGCGGATCTCGTCGATCTTCTTGAGGTCGTTGGTGAGCTCGGTGCCGTCGACGATGATCGAACCCTTCTGGTGCTCCTCCAGCCGGTTGATGCAACGGATCATGGTTGATTTGCCCGAGCCCGACGGGCCGCAGATCACCAGCTTTTCGCCGCGCGAGACCTTGAGATTGATGTCGCGCAGCACATGGAACTCGCCATACCACTTGTTGACGCCGATCATCTCGACGGCCGTCGCCGTGTTGAGCGAGGTCACCTTGAGCGCCGCGGGGCGCTCATTCGTCTTCATTTCCGCCATAGCCATGATGATCAACCCTTTTCAGCGACGCTGACCGGCGGCGAGGCGTTGCTCGACTGCGATCGAGTAGCGCGACATGCCCCAGCAACACAGGAAATAGAACACCGCGGCGAAGGCGTAGCCCGTCGCGCGGGTGGTCGGCGTGGCCCAGGTCGGATCGACCAGCGTAGCCTCGATGGTGCGCAGGAAGTCGAAGATGCCGACGATGGTGACCAGCGTCGAATCCTTGAACAGCCCGATGAAGGTGTTGACGATGCCCGGAATCACGATGCGCAGCGCCTGCGGCAGGATGATCAGCCGCATCATGCTCCAGTAGCCCAGCCCCAGCGACATCGCGCCCTCGTACTGGCCTTTGGGGATGGCCTGCAGGCCGCCGCGGATGACCTCGGCCATGTAGGCGGCGGCAAACAGCGCCACGCCGACGAGCGGCCGCAGCAGCCGGTCTGGCGAATACTCCTGCGGCACGAACAGCGGCAGCATGGTGTTGGCCATGAACAGCACGGTGATCAGCGGCACGCCGCGCACGAACTCGATAAAGACCACCGAGAGGAACTGGATGATCGGCAGCCGCGAGCGCGGCCGAGCGCCAGCATGACGCCGAGCGGCAGCGAGAACACGATGCCGACCGCCGAGATCAGGAACGTCACCACCATGCCGCCCCAGAGCCCCGTATCGACTCGCGGCAGGCCGGCGCTGTCGGCCAGGATGGCGATCACCCCGAGCACGACGAGCGAGAGCAGAATCAGCCGCTTGACCCGGTAGAAGCGCTTCCACGGCGGCAGCGCCTCCTCGACGGCGAGGAAGGCGGGGCCGATCCAGAACCGCGCAAGGCCGGGAGCGAAGGAGAGCACGAGGTAGATCGCCATCAGCGCGAAGGTCAGGATCAGCAGCGTGCGCAGGAACCCTTCGGCCGCGGGGCCGCCCAGCAGCAGGAGATAGGCGCTGATCGGCAGCAGAACGAAGAAGAAGAAGAAGCCGACCTTCTTCAGCGGCATCCGGTCCCAGAGTAGCCAGACGATGCCGAGCGCAAACATCGCGAAGACGATGTTGACACGCCAGCGCTGCGGGATCGGGTAGGAGCCGTAGATGAAATATTGGAAGCGGTCGGCGATATAGGCCCAGCAGGCGCCGACCGGCCGGCCGACCTTGTCGGCGAGGCAGGCGTCGCGGTTGGCGCCGCTCCAGACGGCGTCGATGAAATAGAACCGCACCAGGTCGGGCACGCTGGTGACGACGATGTAGACGCAGACCAGCGTCATCAGCGAGTTCACCGGCCCGGAGAACAGGTTGGCGCGGATCCAGGCGATCGGCCCCGCCACCGAGAGCGGCGGGCTCTCCTGCGGCAGCGTCTCCTTGCGGACGAAGGCGTAGGGTGCGTTTTCGATTGTAGCGTCGGTCATCGTGGCACCTTCACCGTTCAACCAGCGCCATGCGCTTGTTGTAGATGTTCATGAACAGCGATGTGACCAGAGAGATCGTCAGGTAGACCGCCATGGTGATGGCGACGACCTCGACGGCCTGGCCGGTCTGGTTCAGCACGGTCCCGGTGAAGACCTGCACCAGATCGGGATAGCCGATCGCCACCGCCAGCGACGAATTCTTCGTCAGGTTAAGGTAATTCGAGGTCAGGGGCGGAATGATCACGCGCATGGCCTGCGGGATGACGACGAGCTTGAGCGTCGGTCCGGCGCGCAGGCCCAGCGCATTGGCGGCCTCGGTCTGCCCCTTGGACACGGCGAGGATGCCCGCGCGCACCACCTCGGCGATGAAGCCCGCCGTGTAGGTCGTCAGGCCGATCAGCAGCGCCACGAATTCAGGATAGATCTGCAGGCCGCCGGTCAGGTTGAACCGGCCCTGCTGCGGCAGGTCGAAGGAAAGCGGTTGGCCGGCGAGGAAATAGACGATCAGCGGCAATCCGAGGATCAGGCCGAGCGTGATCAGGCCGTTGGGGTACTGCTTGCCGGTGCGTTCCTGTTGGCGCTTCGACCAGATGTAGAAGGCGATGGCCGCGAACGCCGCGAGAAAAAAGGCGACCACGACCGCCTGGAAAGCCGGTCCGAACTGCGGGTTCGGCATGATCAGCCCGCGATTGTTCAGGAAGATCGAGCCCGGCAGCGCGATCGAGTTGCGTGCATCGGGGAGGGGCTTCAGCACCGCATTGTACCAGAAGAACAGTTGCAGCAGCAGCGGCAGGTTGCGGATGACCTCGACATAGATCATCGCGAGCTTGGCCAGCACCCAGTTGCTGGACAGCCGCGCCACGCCGACAAAGAAGCCGAGAAAGGTCGAGAGCACGATGCCGATCGACGCCACCAGTAGCGTGTTCAGCAGGCCGACATAAAACGCCTGGCCGTAAGTGCTGCCCGAGGCGGAGAACGGGATCAGCTTCTGGTTGACGTCAAAGCCGGCCGCATTGTGCCAGAAGCCGAAGCCCGACGCGATCTTCTGCGCGCGCAGGTTTTCGATGGCGTTGGAGGCTGCCGACCAGACCAGGAAACCGACGACCGCGAGCAGCAGGATCTGGTAGGCGTAGCCTCTGATCTTGGGGTCGTAGAGCAGCGAGGCCTTGCCGGGTTGTCTCGTCTCGGTCGGAATGGTCGTCACCTGTTACGCCCTTTGTTCTTGTCGTCTGATGCGGATGTCCGGTGAGAGTCTGATTCAGAACTCCTCGTTTGATATCATGCCCTTGCGATTTTCCGCGTGAGCACGCGGATATGGGCGACGAAGATCCATGCGGCTGCGCTTTCGATAGTGGCCTCGACATCCTTGGCCAGGCGGCGGCAGCGGT
>JACDQI010000020.1 GCA_015657675.1 Devosia sp. | reverse complement strand
TGCTGTTTTTCCTGTTCTTCCCGTTGGCTTTCGAACAGCTGCTTGAGCTGCTCCGCTCGCAGGCCGTCTGCACGCCCGAGACGCTGGCTGCCAATCTCGGCCAATGGCCGCCCTGTGACGCGGCGAACCTGTTTTTCGGCACCACCGAATACCTGCTGCTGGCCTCGGTCTCGCTCGGCATCGTCTACGGCGCCTTTGCCGCCAACGTCATTTCCGGCGCCATGAAAGCAGTGCCGCGCGGCCAGCTCGAAGCGGCCCGCGCCTATGGCTTCACCCGCGCCCAGGTGCTCTGGCGCATCCATGTGCGGCAGATGTGGATCTACGCCCTGCCCGGGCTCTCCAATGTCTGGATGCTGATCATCAAGGCGACCTCGCTGCTCTCGCTGCTGCAGATCTCCGACATCGTGCTCTGGGCTGACCGCCTTGGTGCGCCGAATTTCTCGCGCGCGGCCGGGCTCATCCACCCTGACTGGCGCTGGGCCTATTACTCGGTGCTGCTGGTCTTTTACATCCTGCTGACCTTCATCTCCGAGAAGGGCTTCGACGCCCTGACCCGCTGGGCCGGACGCGGCATGGCCGTGGCGGGGAAATCCTGATGGAGATCTTCGCCCCCCTCCTCACCGATCTGCAAATTCTCGCCAAGCCGGCGCTCTTCAACATCTATTTCGCCGCCGCTTCGATCCCGCTCGGCTTCGTGCTCGCGATCTTTCTGGCGCTCGGCAAGGCTTCGCCCAACCGGCTGATCTCGATGCTGTCGCGCGGCTACATCTACACCTTTCGCGGCTCGCCCTTCTTCATCCAGCTCTTCATGTTCTATTCGATCGCCCTGGCCTTCAACCTTTCGGTCTGGAAGCCTCTGGGCATCGATTGGTTCGTGCTCAATCCGCTGTTCCTCGGGCCGGCGATCCTCTGCCTCAACACCACCGCCTATACCGCCGAGATCTTCTACGGCGCGCTGCTGACCGTGCCGCGCGGCGAAGTCGAAGCGGCCCGCGCCTATGGCATGACACGCGGCCAGCAGTTCCGCCGCATCACCTGGCCGCATCTGATCCGGCTCGCCTGGCCGGCCTATACCAACGAGGTGGTGTTCCTCTTCCATGCTACGGCGCTGATCTACTTCACCCTGCCGGTGATCGGGGACCAGAAGGATCTGATGAACAAGGCAGGCGAGCTCTTTGAAAAGGACTACAACGCCTTCCTGCATTTCACCGCCGCCGGGCTCTATTTCCTCGCGATCTCGCTTGCCATCTTCTTCGTCTTCGGGCTCGTCTACCGTCGGCTGACCCGGCACATGCCGGGTGCCCTGCCGATGCGATTCGGACTGGACCGCTGGATGAAACGATGAGCTTCGAACTCAAGACCGTTGCCCTGCAGGGCGATACGCCCGGTGCCACCACCAGCTTCAGCTACTATGTGATCGGCCCGGAGAACGCGCCCGAAAAGGTGCACCTGCAGGCCGCGCTCCATGCCGATGAGCAGCCGGGAACCATGGTGCTGCATCACCTGCTGCCGCGCCTGCAGCGCGCCGACGAACTCGGCCTGCTGCGCGCCCGCTTCACCGTGATGCCGATGGTCAATCCGCTCGGCATGGCCAACCTCAGCTTCCGCCACCACATCGGCCGCTATGACACCAACTCGGGCGTCAACTACAACCGCCGCTGGCCTGACCTCTTCACCGCCGTGCGCCAGCAGCTGGCCGGACGGCTGAAGGAAGACGAGGCCTTCAACGTCGCCCTCATCCGCCGCACCGTCGCCAACTGGATCGACGCACAACAACCGCGCAGCGCTGCCGAACAGCTGCGGCTCCTGGTGCTGCGTGAAGCCCATGACGCCGAGTTCGTGCTCGACCTGCACTGCGACGACGATTCCCTGCTCCACATTTTTACCTCGCCCGAACTGATGCCAGAGCTGCAGGACCTCGCCGACTGGATGGGCGCCGCGGCGACGCTGACCGCGGCCGATTCTGGTGGCGGCTCGTTCGACGAAGTGCTGCCCCAGCTCTACCGCAAGATCGCCGCCACCAACCCGGGCAAGCCGGTGCCGATGGCGAGCGCCACCGCGACGCTCGAATATCGCGGCCAGGCCGATACCTTCGACCAGTTCGGTGCCGACGACGCACGCCGCCTCTACGGCTTCCTCTGCGAACGCAACCTGATCGACGACGAGCCCGGCAGCCGGCCCGGCCGCGCCGCCGAAGCAACCCCGTTCGAGGCGACCGAAGTGGTCCGCGTCGACCGACCGGGCATGCTGGCCTATCGCGTCGAACTCGGCGAACGGGTGCGCAAGGGCCAGCCGATCGCCGACCTCATCGCCCTCGACGGCCCCGAGGCCTTCATGGCCCGTACCCCGATCCTTGCCGGCACCGACGGCTTCATTTTGAGCCGCGCCGCCCGCAAATATGCCCCGCGCGGCGCCAACATCGCGAAAATCGTCGGCACGGTGCCCCTCCCGAGCCGCAAGGGGTATCTGCTGGAGGACTAAGGCCTAAGCTTTCTCGGCGCGCTCAGGTGTCGGCGCGTAGATCACCCTGCCCAGGGCTGCCGCTCAGAACGGAGCGTCTCGCCCGTTTTCGCCGCCTCCGTCATCAACAGCGACAGGTATTGATCCTGCGCACCCAGCGCGAAGGGATATGGTCCCTCGGGCGTCATCATCCGCTCCATCGCGACAGCAATGGCGATCTCGTCGTCCATCAGCCGGGCGCCGGGAAACGGATTGCTCCAGAGCACATCGTCACCGCAGGACATCGACTTGATCGCGTAGCCGTAAAGATCGCTATAGCGGCCACCGTCGGCGCGCGTGATTGGCCGGGTGACGGGCTGGCCGTAGGTCGGCATCACGCGCAGCTCGAAGTCAGAAATCTCGCCGCGATCGCCGCGCACCAGCACGTGCATCGAATGCACCGGCGAGCGGTATTGCACATCGGTGAAATCGAAGAGCCCGAGACGGCCACCAAAATCGAACTCGCCCATCAGTTGCGTGGTCGCAGCGAAGCGCTCGCTCTCCGGCCAGCCAAAGCGGGTTGGGCCTTCGAGACTGTGCGCCGCAAAGCTCTTGCCGCGGATGGTGGCCGGCTCGAAGCCGATACCCAGATAGTGCCGCATCAGGCTGACGCCGTGATAACCATGCGCCACCGAAACGCGCGCCGAGCTCACCTGCCCCAGCGCGCCATCGGCGATGAGTTTCAGGCGAGACGCGTGCAGCGGCTGGAAGAGATACTGCTCGGCAATGTGCAGCCGGAACCCCTGCTCCACCAGTTTCCAGAGCTCCAGCATGGTCGGCAGATCGAGTGCTGCCGGCGTCTCGCAGAGGACGGCAAGCCCGAGGCGATGCAGCTCGGTGAGAATGGCCAGATGCGCGTCCGGCTTGACCGAGACGACGACGAAATCGACGCCGGCATCCTTGAGGCCCACATAGTCGGCAAACGCCGGCGCCCCCCAGCGCGCGCCGAACGCCTGTGCCTTGGTAAAATCCCGCTGCACCACGCCGGCGAGTTGGAACCGCTCCGGCAGTTCGCGGGCAACGCGCGTGAAAAACTCGGCGCGCCAGCCGCCCCCGACCATGCCGAAGCGGATCGGGGCCATCAGCGCAGGCCGAACTGGCTGTGCTCGAGCGCCGTCATCACGCCGCGGAGTTCGGCAAGACCCTTGAGCCGGCCGATGGTCGGATAGCCCGGCTGCGACCGGCGGTTGAGGTCGTCGAGAATGTCCTGCCCGTGGTCGGGCCGCATCGGGATCTGCCAGTCGGCGCGGCCCTCGGCCTTGCGGCGACGTTCCTCGCTGGTGATGGCGGCGATCAGCGCCACCATGTCGGTATCCCCGCCCAGATGCTCGGCCTCGAAGAACGAACCGACGAGGTCGGCGGTATCGCGCTTGACGTTGCGGAGGTGGATGAAATGCACCTTGGGACCAAACTGATCCATGATCGCCGGCAGGTCATTGTCCGGTCGCGCACCCAGCGAGCCCGAGCAGAGCGTCATGCCGTTGGCAGGACTATCGACCGCGTCGA
The DNA here is from genome assembly GCA_015657675.1 of Devosia sp. Classification (GTDB taxonomy): domain Bacteria; phylum Pseudomonadota; class Alphaproteobacteria; order Rhizobiales; family Devosiaceae; genus Devosia_A. The sequence continues at coordinate 9,429 of JACDQI010000020.1, read as the reverse complement.
GGATGCGGCTGTAGTCGGCCGCCGTCGACATGATGCGCGGCAGCCCGAGCAGCGCGAACGGCGGATCGTCCGGATGGCAGCAGAGCCGGAGCCCGAGGTCTTCGGCAACCGGCACGACTTCGGAGAGGAAGTCGACAAAATGCTGGCGCAGCTGGTCGGCGGAGATCTGGCCGTACTCGCCCAGATGCGACCGAACGTCGTCGAGCGTCATGCTTTCGGTGGAGCCCGGCAGGCCCATGGTGACATTGCGGGCAAGCTGCTTCTTGCCGGCTTCGTCGAGCGCGGAAAAGCGGCGGGCCGCCTCGTCGGTGATGGCATTGGTGTAGTCGCCCTCGGCACCGGGGCGCTCAAGAATGTGGATATCGAAGGCGGCAAAGTCATTGATGTCAAAGCGCATGCACGAGCCGCCATTGGGCAGTTGCCAGCGCAGCGCCGTACGCGTCCAGTCGAGCACCGGCATGAAGTTGTAGCAGATGACTTCGATGCCTGCGGCGGCGACGTTGTGCAGGCTCATCTTGTAGTTGGCGACGTGCTCGCGCCAAGCCCCCTTCTGCTTCTTGATGTCTTCCGACACCGGCAGGCTTTCGATCACGTCCCACTCGAGGCCGGAGGGCGAACCGTCTTTCCGATGCCGCACGAGTTCCTGCCGTTTGGCGATCTCCTCGGGCGTCCAGACGACGCCGTTCGGGACGTGATGCAGTGCCGTGACGATGCCCTCGGCGCCCGCCTGGACGACGTCGTCAATGCTTGCGAGATCGGCCGGACCGAACCAGCGCCAAGTTTGTTTCATCAGCTCACTCCAGAGGCTTTTGCAACGTTTCGGCTAGCCGATACACGACCTCAGCGGGAAAAAACAGGCGGTACGCGCCGCCGCGTCTCAGGCCATCGCTTCGGTCAGAATGGCGCGATAATCGCCAGGATTGGGGACGCGCGGATTAGTGGCGTGGCTGTGGTCGGCCAGCGCCCGCTCGATCACCCAGTCGAAATGCGCCGGCGTGACGCCGAGCTCGGCCAGACCCTTCGGGATACCGAGGCGGCGGTTGAGCGCATCGAGCTCGTCGGCGAGGAAGGCATCATGCGGCAGGCCCATCGCGGCCTTCAGGCGATCCACCTTGCCGTGAATCTCGACGACGTTGAAGCGCACCACCAGCGGCATCAGGATGGCATTGAGGGTGCCGTGATGCAGCTTGAGGTCCTGCAACCCGCCCAGCGCATGGCTCAGCGAGTGCACCGCGCCAAGACCCTTCTGGAAGGCGAGACCACCCATCACCGCTCCCATCATCATTTCGGTGCGGGCATTGATGTCGCTGCCGGTCCGCACCGCCGTTTCGAGATTGCGCCAGATGCGCCCGGCGCCATCGAGCGCAATGGCATCGGCTGGCGGGTTGAAGCGTGGCGACGAGAAGGTCTCGATGCAATGGCTGAGAGCATCCAGGCCTGTTGCAGCGGTGAGCATTGGCGGCAGGCCGAGTGTCAGTTCGGGGTCGCAGATTGCACGGCGCGGGATGAGGTGCGGCGAGATGATGCCGAGCTTGCGCCCATCGTCGAGCGTCAGCAGCGCCGCCCGCCCGACTTCGGCACCGGTGCGGCCGTGGTCGGGATGGCGATCAGCGGCGCGACCGCCGCGGTGATGCGATCGAGCCCGCCATAGATCATGGCAAAGCTCTCGAGGCTCCCCTCATGTGTGGCGAGCAGAGCCACGCCCTTGGCCAGATCGATCGGCGATCCACCGCCCAGCGCCACGATGCCGTCACAGCCTTCGGCACGGTAGAGCGCCAGCGCGGCACGCACGGCGCTTTCGGTGGGGTTGGGTGGCGTATCGACAAACACCGGCGTACCAGCCGGCAGATGCGCCAGCGCCTTGCCCCCCATTCCGGCCGCCATCACGCCACGATCGGCCACCAGCAGCGGCTTGCGCATGCCTAGTTCGGCAGGCGCGCTCGCCAGCGTGGCAACGCTTCCGGCCCCGAACTCGATGGCGGTGAGATAAGTGATGCGGGCCATCGGCGACGTCTCCTCGGTGTTTTCTTGGTTGGCGCAATGAAACCACGTTCAGCCGCCCGGCGCGAGTGGTCTTCTCCGATCACTTATTCAGATTTGAATGTCATCAGTTCAATAATCCATGGTATGCACGGCGCTTCTGAAGCGGCGACGAGGTCGGACCATGGCGGCAAGCGCGGATGCAGCGAGCAAGCACCGCATTCCGGTGATCGACCGGATGATGGACGTGCTGGCCGAACTTGAGCGTCGCACGGCCGGCGCGAGCATCCGCGAACTGGTGACCGCGCTCGGACTGCCGCGCACCACTATCTACCGCATCCTCAACACCCTGCAATTACACGATATGGTGCACCGCACCGATGCCGGCGCTTACCTTCTCGGCAAGCGGTTGCGCAGCCTTGCGGCCCATGTACCAGCGGGCGTCGGCACCATCGACCTCGCCGCCCTCGCCCAGCCGTTGATCGAACAACTGGCGGCCCGCCTCGGCGAAGGCGCCAAGCTCACCGTTCTCGAACCCAACGACACGCTGGTGATCGCCGCCGCCAACGGCAAGCGCGAATATGCCCTGTCGGTGACGGCGGGACAGCGGCTGACGCCGCATTCCGGCGCCGCTGGCAAGCTGCTGCTCGCCTATCTACCGGAGGCGGAGCGCCGCGCCTGGTTGGTGCGGCCGATGACGGCCTTCACGCCGCGCACCATCACCGACCCCAGAAAACTCGCCGCTGAGCTGAGCCGCATCCGCAAGCAGGGCTGGGCCATCGACAAGGGCGAAGGCGTGCCGAGCGTGCTGGCCTATGCCGCCCCGGTCTTCGACACGCGTGAAAAGATGGTCGCCGCCGTCTCGGTGCCGTTCCTCGCCGGCACCGAAGCCGAGCATATGGAAGAGATCCGGCTTGCCGTGCTGGCGACGGCCGCCGAGCTGACGGCAAGCATCACCGGCCCGGTCGCCGACTAGACCTCAGCGCAGATCCTTGTCGTAGACGAACTTCGGCATTTCCAGCTTGAAGATGATGGCAATGACGCGCAGCGAGAAACCGATGGTCGCGGCGGCGACAATCGCGACTCCTGCGGAAAGCCGAAATACAGCACGCCATAATAGATGCCCCCGGTGACGATCGACACGGTGGCATAGAGCTCGCTGGAAAACACCAGCGGCACGTCGTTGCAGAGCACATCGCGCAGAATGCCGCCGGCAATGCCGGTGATCATGCCGGCGACGATGACGATGATCGGCGACTGCCCCATCTCCATCGCCACCTGGCAACCCGAGATGGTGAAGATCACCAGCCCCAGCGCATCGAGCAGCAGGAACGGCCAGCGCAGCGCATGCATAAAGCGGGCCGCCGCAATGGTGGCCAGCGCGGCGCCGCAGCAGATCAGCAGCAGCGTCGGGTCGGCCACCCAGATCAGCGGATAATGTCCGAGCAGCGTATCGCGCAACGTGCCACCGCCCAGCGCAGTGACACAGGCCAGCACACAGACGCCGAACCAGTCCATCTTGCGGCGCCCCGCCGTCAGCGCCGCCGTCATCGCCCAGGCGACGATGGCGGCGATTGAAATGACCTGCAGCATGCCCGCCGCTCCGTTGTTACATTGCGCTTTGCAGCGTGACGATCTTGACCGTGAAGTCCGTGCAGGCATCGTCGATGCAGATGCCGTTGAGCCAGACCTCGCCATTGCCCAGCATCACGCCATCGGCGTTGACGAACAGTGTCTCGAAGGTTTGGGCCGCTACCACGTCCTTGATTTCCGGGGTGATCAGCTCGTCATAGCGCGCCGCCAGTTCGGCTTCATCGGCGAGCACGACCTCTTCGCCGTTGACGTTAAGCGGGGTGCCGAAGGGGATGTACTCGGCCAGCGACGCCACATCGTCCTCGGCAATCGCGGCCTGGATGACCGCAAAGGCTTCGTCGAAAATTTCTGGATTGCCGAAATTGGCCTGCAGGGCGGCCACGACGTCGTCGCGCGTCTGCGCCGCGACAGGTGTCGCCACAAGCACCAGCGCCAAGGCCGCTGCGGAAAGCCAGGATTTCATAGTCTGCTCCGGAAATATCTACGGTGGTCAAAATCGGCTGGCACCAGGGCCAAGCGCGCCGCATTGTTATCCTGAACCGGCCGCCGCACCAAGGAGCGCTGCATGCGAAAGCCACAGACCATGCGGGGCCTCGAAGACCTCGGCCGGGTGCGGCTGAGCGAGAATTTCTTTCTGCGCGATTTCCTGCATTCCGAAATCGCCAGCCTCTACGGCATGCCCAATATCCCGGATGACCCGGACCTGGCGATCGCGCCGGGCGGGCACTCTGCAAGAACCTGCTCGAACCGCTCTGGACCCGCTTCGGCCGCATCTCGATCCGCTCCGCCTTCCGCAGTGTTGCGGTCAATGATTTCGGCAACAAGAACGATCTCAACTGCGGGCGGAACGAGACCAACTTCGCTGGCCACATCTGGGATCGCCGCGACGCCGAGGGCCGGATGGGTGCCAGCGCCTCGATCGTCGTGCATGCCTTCCTGCCTTACTACGAGCGGACGGGGCACTGGGAGGCCCTCGCCTGGTGGGTGCACGACAACCTGCCCTACAACGAGATGGAGTTCTTTCCAAAACTCTGCGCCTTCAACCTGCAATGGCGCGAAGGCGTGCCCCGCCGCCGCATCCAGTCCTTCATCCCGCCACGGCGCGGGGTGCTGACCAAGCCAGGCATGGAGAACTGGGGTGGATCGCACGAGACGGAATATGCGGGGTGGGTGAGCCAGCTCCAGCCACAACTATCGCCTTTCGTCTGAGGTTACCCGACTTGCCAACGGCCGGGCGCCGCGCCACTGTCACGGTATGACAACACATCGCTTCGTCCCCACCGTCTGGCACAACGTGCTGGGCACCGTGCCCCCGGCTCTCACCGTCGCCTCCGGCGATACGGTGATCACCGAGACCTCGACGCCGCCGGCTTCGACAAGGATGGCGCGCAGCGCGCCAACGGTCCAAACCCGATGAATGGCCCGATCTTTGTCGACGGCGCCCGCCCCGGCGACGCCCTCAAGGTCGAAATCGTGCGCATGACGCCCAACCGCGCTACCGGCTGGACCCGCGCCGTGCTCGCCGGCAATGTTGTCGATCCCGAAGTGGTGCGCACCCTGCCGCCGCGAGACAAGGTCACCTGGTCGATCGATCGCCAGGGCGGTACCGTGCAACTGAGCGATGCGCCGGCCGGGCTCGAGAACTTCGTGCTGCCGCTCGAACCGATGATCGGCTGTTTTGGCGTGGCGCCGAGCCTTGGGCAGGCCTTTTCGACCGCCACCAGCGCCGAGAATGGCGGCAACATGGACTATCGCGGCTTCGGACCCGGCGCGACCATCTGGTTCCCTGTCGCGACCGAGGGCGCGCTGTTCTTCCTCGGCGACTGCCACGCCGTGCAGGGCGACGGCGAGATCGTCGGTACCGGCGTCGAAACCAGCTACGAAGTCGAGGTCCGCCTGATCGTGGAGAAGGCACGCAAGCTGGTCTGGCCGCGCGGCGAGACCGCCGACGACATCCTCTCGGTCGGCAACGCGCGCCCGCTCGATCAGGCGCTCCAGCACGCCACCACCGACATGTTCAACTGGCTGACCTCCGACTACGGCCTCTCGCCCGTCGCTGCCAGCCACCTGATGGGTCAGGTGGTCCGCTACGATGTCGGCAACGTCTACGACCCCGCCTATACGATGGTCTGCCGCATCGCCAAGAAATGGCTGCCGACGCGCAAGGCGTGAAGCGTCCCTATTGCCTGAACTGAAAAACACGGACCGCAGAGTCCGGGAGGAACCGACTACAAAATGACCGACATCCCCTTGCACCCGCGTCCGCGCCTGACCCGTCAGCGCTGGGTCGATCTCTGCGGCACCTGGGACTTCGCCCACGACGATGAGAACATCGGCCTCGACGCCCGCTGGTTCGAAAAGTCCGACGCTTTCACCCGGCAGATTCAGGTGCCCTACCCGCCCGAGAGCGAGCTCTCCGGCATCAACGACAAGGGCTTCCATCCGGTCGTCTGGTATCGCCGCGAATTCTCCACCATGCCCGCCGACAGCGAGCGACTGCTGCTGCATTTCGGCGCCGTCGACTATGCCGCAAAAGTCTGGGTCAACGGCCAGCTCGTCGCCACCCATGAGGGCGGCCACAGTCCCTTCACTGCCGACATCACCGGCGCGCTGGCACAAGACACCGTGCAGACGGTGGTCGTCCGCGCCGAGGACCAGCCGCACGACGGCACCATGCGCGCGGCAAGCAGGACTGGGAGGCGACCCCGCACGTATCTGGTACGATCGCACCACCGGCATCTGGCAGCCGGTCTGCTCGAACCGGTCCCGACGACCCACCTCACCACATTCCACCTGACGCCGGACATCGTGCGCAACAGCGTGACGGTCGACGCACGCCTGAGCCGCAGCCACTTCGGCTGGCTCTCGGTAACCCTGCGCAAGGGCGACGAGCTGCTCGCCGTACAGCAGGTGCATGTCGCCAAGGAGACGATCGAGACCACCATCGCTATCCCGCGCGCCCGCAATGGCCAGCAGCGCGGCGATCTCTACTGGTCGCCTGAAAACCCTAACCTGATCACCGTTTCGGTCGCCCTGCTCTCGGAGGCCGGCGAGCCGATCGACACCGTCGAGAGCTATTTCGGCCTGCGCAGCGCCGGCATCGGCAATGGACGCTTCCTGCTCAACGATCGCCCGTACTTCGTCCGCTCGGTCCTCGAACAGGGTTTCTGGCCGCAATCGCACCTGGCTGCGCCCAGTGCCGACGCGCTGCGCCAGGAAGTCGAACTGATCAAGGCGCTGGGCTTTAACGCCTGCCGCATCCACCAGAAGGTCGAAGACCCGCGCTTCTTGTACTGGGCCGATCACCTGGGCCTGCTCGTCTGGGGCGAGATGGCCAATGCTTACGAGTTCAGTCCGGCTGCGGTCGATCGCTTCACCCGCGAATGGCTGAGCGTGGTCGAGCGCGACCGCTCCAACCCCTGCATCGTCACCTGGGTGCCGATCAACGAAAGCTGGGGCGTCGAGGACATTGCCAACCGCCCAGCCCAGCAGGCCTATGCGACCGCCCTCTACAACCTCACCAAGGCCATCGATCCGACCCGCCCGGTGATCTCCAATGAGGGTTGGGAACACACCTTCTCTGACATCATCGGCATTCATGACTATACCCAGCACGGCAGCCAGTTGACCGACCGCTTCGGCAGTGCCGAGGCGATCGCTGCGACGCTGGACGGCATGAAGTCCAACCGCAAGCGCGGGCGCCTCGTTGAGGATGACCGCGACCAGCCGGTCATGCTGACCGAGTTCGGCGGCATCTCCTACCACCCGGCAGCCGGACAGAACTGGATGGGTTACGCCACGGTCGGCAGCGACGAGGAGTATCTCGGCATCCTCCGCGACCTCTTTGCGGCGATCTACAAGAGCCCCGAGCTTGCCGGCTTCTGCTACACGCAGATCACCGACACGCAGCAGGAAAAGAACGGTCTCTACGACGAGAACCGCCAGCCCAAGCTGCCGGTGGCGGCGATGCGCGACATAATCTGGCAGCCCAGCCAGTCGGTGCCGACCGAGTTCCTCGACATCGCCCGGCGCAAGGCCATCCAGCTGAGTCAGGGAGAGGTCTGATGGCGTCCCGCATCCGGCTCGGTCTGATCGGGTGCGGGTTCTTTGCCCAGAACCACATGGCTGCGTGGAAGGACCTCGAACCGGAAGGGGTCGACCTCGTCGCCGTCTGCGACATCGACGGGGCAAAGGCGAAAGCGGCCGCCGAAAAGTTCGGCGTGCCGCACTGGTATACCGATGCCGAGACCATGTTCCGCGAGAGCAATCTTGGCCTCGTCGACATCGCCACCCAGATGCGCACGCATCTGCCGCTGGTCGAGATGGCGATGCGCCATCGCGTGCCCACCATCGTGCAAAAGCCCTTCGGCCAGAACATCGCCGAAGTCCGCCGCATGGTGGCCGCCGCCAATGTGCGGGGCCTCTGGCTGGCCGTGCACGAGAACTTCCGCTTCCAGCGGCCACTGCTCAAGGTCGCCGAGATCATCCGCTCCGGCGCCATTGGCACGCCGACCTGGGCCCGCATCGGATTTCGCACCGGATACGACATCTATGCCGGCCAGCCCTATCTCGCCACCGAACAGCGCTTCGTGCTGATTGATCTGGGTGTCCATGTACTCGACATGGCCCGCGTTCTGCTCGGCGAGGTCGAGCACCTGACGGCCGAACTTCAGCACCGCAACCCCAAGGCCGTCGGCGAGGATACTGCAACCATGCTGCTGCGCCACACCTCCGGCGCCGTCTCGGTGGTCGAGTGCACGTATGGCGCACGGCGCATCCCCGACGCCTTTCCTGAGACGCTGGTGGAAATCGAAGGCGATGCCGGCGCGATCGTCTCGCGCATCGGCAGCCGCATCGAAGTCACCAGCAAGGGCGAGATGCAGGTGCTGGAGGAAGACCCGGAAGTCCTCTCCTGGGCCGAACGGCCCTGGCACGTGGCGCAGGACAGCGTGCTGACCACCTGCCGCCACCTGCTCGAACGTCTGAAGTCAGGCAGGCCCGCCGATACCTCAGCCGAGGACAATCTGAAAACCTTCGCACTGGTCGAAGCGGCATACGAGAAGGCCGGCAAGGTCAAACCGCAAACGTGAGTTCTGCCGCCGACCGCATCGCCATCATTTCCGACGTCCACGGCAACCTGCCGGCTTTCGAAGCCGTGCTGGCCGACATTTCCGCGCGCGGCATCTCGACGATCCACTGCCTCGGCGACCTTGTCGGCAAGGGCCCCAGTCCGGCCGAAGTGGTCGACCTGTCGCGGCAAATGTGCACCACCACCGTGCAGGGTAACTGGGAGGCCATGGTCGCCGGCGATGGCGACAAGCGCACCCATCACTGGAACCGCGCCCAACTCGGCATCGAGCGGCTCGACTATCTGCGCGACCTATCCGGCTCGACGCAGTTTCGGATGAGTGGACGAAACGTTCGGCTGTTCCATGCCTCGCAGATCAGCGTCTTTCACCGCGTGCATCAGTACGACACCCGCGAAGCCCATCTGGGCATGTTCGAGAACACCGACTTCACCGGCGACGGCCCGCCGCCCGACATCGTCGGCTACGGCGACATCCATATCGGCTACGTCAAGAGCTTTGCCGACAAATGCCTGTTCAACACCGGCAGCGTCGGCAATCCGCTCGACATCACCCAGGCCTGCTACGCCATCCTCGAGGGGACCCTGGATAGCGAAACGCCCGCCCCTTGGGCCGTGAACCTGGTGCGGGTCCCCTACGATATCGACGAAGCCGTGCGCCAGGCCGAAGCATCGGACATGCCCAACATTCCGGCCTATGTCGACGAACTCCGTACCGCCCGCTATCGCGGCCTGCCGCGGGTGAGGTGAGGACCACGCCCTCGTGGTTC
>JACDQI010000019.1 GCA_015657675.1 Devosia sp. | reverse complement strand
TACCGTACTACCGAAGCGATGCGTGACCGGGTCAACGACGCCATGGATATCCATGGCGCCGGGCCGTGCAGGACGGGCCGTCAAACTACCTCTTTGCCGGTTATGCCACGACGCCGGTGGCGATTACGGTGGAGGGCGCCAACATTCTGACGCGCACGCTCATCACCTTCGCGCAGGGCGCGTTGCGGGCGCATCCCTATCTTTATGCGGAGATCGAGGCCGCGCGGAATCCCGATCGGCGCGCCGGAATCAAGGCCTTCGACAAGGCGTTCGGTGGGCATATCAGCTTTACCCTGCGCAACATGGTGGGCAGCTTCCTTCACGCTGTAAGTGGCGGGCGGTTGGCCTCGACGCCGGTGAGCGGTGACCTGGGGCGCTGGTACCGGCAGTTGGCGCGCTACTCGCAGAGCTTTGCGCTGGTGGGCGACTGGACCGTGGCGTTCCTCGGCGGCGACCTCAAGCGCAAGCAGCGGCTCTCGGGCCGCATGGCCGATATCCTCTCGGACCTCTACCTGCTCTCGGCAGTGCTCAAGCGCTACGAGGACGATGGCATGATCGCCGAGGACCGGCCGGTGGTCGATGCCGTGGCCTATGATCTCATCGCCTCGATCGAGGCGAGCTTCAAGGCAGTGTTCGACAATTTCCCGAACGCGCCGCTGCGTATCCTGATGGGCATTCTGGTCTTCCCGCTGGGGCGGCATGCGCGGCCCGCGTCGGACCGGCTGACCTATCGGCTGGTGCGTGCCGTGCTGCGGCCAGGCACCTTCCGCGACCGGCTCACGCGGGGTGTTTATGTCTCGATGGACCCCAAGGACGTCACCGGCGTTCTGGAAGATGCGTTCCTCAAGGTGACCAAGGCCGAGGAGATCGAGGCCAAGTTCGTCCGGGCGATCAAGAAGGGCATCATCGAGCGCCGGCTCGATCGCGATGCGATCACCGACGCGGTCGACCAGGGCGTGTTGACGGAGGCCGAGGCGGCCACGCTGCGGCTTGCCGACCAGGCCACGGATCGGGTGATCAGGGTCGATGATTTCGATCCGGAAGAACTCTCGCCCAAACAGTTGGCGCGCGAGCCCACGGCCGCCAAGGACGCTGCAGAGTAGACCAGCCAGAAGGAGCCCGAACGTGGCCCAACCGCAACTGCCGCCGATGAAAAACTGGCGTTTCGAGCTCGACTTCGAGGGCATCGGCTGGCTGACCATCGACACGCCCAAGGCGCCGGTGAACACGCTGAGCCGCGAAGCCATCGGCGAGCTGGAAACGCTGGTGCTGCGGTTCGAGGACCTGTTTGCCGAAGGCGTGCTGCAGGGCGTGGTGCTGCTCTCGGGCAAGGACAGCGGCTTCATCGCCGGGGCGGACGTCTCCGAGTTCGACGCGATGTCCGATCTCTCTGTATTGCCGGGGGCGCTCAAGCGCACACATGCGCTGTTCGACCGGATCGAGAATGCACGTTTTCCCTATGTCGCTTGCATTCACGGCTTCTGCCTGGGCGGCGGGCTGGAGCTGGCGCTGGCCTGCCACTGGCGGGTGGCGGTGAACGCTGACTCGACGCGGATCGGCTTTCCGGAAGTGAACCTCGGTATCTTCCCGGGCTTTGGCGGCACCGGTCGTTCGATCCGGCAGGCGGGGCCGGTCGATGCAATGCAGGCGATGCTGACGGCCAAGATGCTCAAGCCCGGCGCGGCGCGCGGCATGGGTCTGGTCGACAAGCTGGTGCGGCACCGCGACAGCCTCCGCTGGGAAGGCCGCAAGGCTGTGCTGCAGAAGCGCAAGTCGGGCGTGGCGCCATGGACCAAGCGCGTCATGGCGATGGGGCCGCTGCGCGATTACGTCGCCAACAAGATGAAGAAGGAAGTCGCCAAGAAGGCGCAGCGCGCCCACTACCCGGCGCCCTATGCGCTGATCGAGCTTTTCGAAAAGCATGGCGATGATCCCAAAGCGATGAGCGCGGGCGAGATCGATGCCTTTGTGCCGCTGCTGTCGTCGGAAACGGCGACCAATCTGCGGCGGGTGTTCTTCCTTTCCGAAGCGCTCAAGAAGCAGGGATTGCGCGGCACCGAGAAGCCGGTGTTCCGGCGGGTGCATGTGATCGGCGCGGGCGTGATGGGCGGCGACATTGCCGCCTGGTGTGCGCTGCGCGGCATGGGCGTGACACTGCAGGATCTCGACATGGAGCGCATCAAGCCGGCGCTCGACCGGGCCAAGAGCCTGTTCAAGAAGCGGCTGCGTAAATCGGTGGAAGTGCAGTCGGCCATCGCTCGGCTGGAGGCCGATCCGCAGGGCAAGGGTTTGGCCCGGGCCGACGTGGTGATCGAGGCGGTGGTCGAGAACCTCGAGATCAAGCGCAAGATCTTCCTCGACGTTGAAAAGCAGGTGCGGCCCAACGCCATCATCGCCACCAACACCTCTTCGATCGAGCTCGAACGCATCGCCGAAGGGCTGGTCAATCCGAGCCGGCTGATCGGACTGCACTTCTTCAATCCGGTGGCGCAGCTGCCGCTGGTGGAAGTGATCCGCTCGCGCTTTTCCACGGATCTCGACATTGCACGCGGCGCCAGCTTTGCGCTGGCCATCGGCAAGTCGCCGGTGGCGGTAAAGTCGGCGCCGGGTTCCTCGTCAACCGGGTGTTGATGCCCTACATGCTGGGCGCGGTGCAGCTGGTCGAAGCTGGCCAGAGCAAGGAACAGATCGATGCCGCTGCGGTGGCGTTTGGTATGCCGATGGGGCCGATCGAACTGATGGATACGGTTGGGCTCGACGTCGGCCGCAGCGTGGCGCTGGAGCTCGGCCACGCGGTTCCCGAGAACTCGAAGTTTGCCACGCTCGTCAGCGAGAAAAAGCTCGGCCGCAAGACCGGCGAGGGCTTCTACAAATGGGAGAAGGGTAAGGCGATCAAGGGTGAGGTACCCGAGCACAAGGACCTCGCCGGGTTCGGCCGTGAGCTGGTCAAGCCCTTGGTCGATGCCACGGTGCTCGCCGTCAACGAGGGGGTCGTGGCAAGCGAAGACCTCGCCGATATCGGGGTGATCTTCGGGACTGGCTTTGCGCCGTTCCTGGGTGGACCGATGCATGCACGCAAGACCGGAAAGGCCTGAGCATGGCTGAGACACGAAAAGTCGCGATCGTCGGTAGCGCGCGCATTCCTTTCACGCGCGGCCATACCGGTTACTCGGCCGAGAGCAACCTCTCGATGATGAGCGCGGCGCTGGGAGGCCTCGCCGAGCGCTTCAACCTCAAGGGCGAAAAGATCGACGAAGTGATGGGTGGGGCGGTGATCGCCCACAGCCGCGATTTCAACCTGGCGCGCGAGGCAGCGCTCGATGCCGGGTTCTCGCCGCGCACACCGGGCACAAACCTGCAGATCGCCTGCGGCACGAGCCTGCAGGCGGCGCTGATCCTGGGCGCCAAGATTGCCACCGGCGAGATCGACAGCGGCATCGCCACCGGCTCGGATACGGTCAGCGACAGCCCCGTCGTCTTTGGCGACAAGTTCCAGCACCGGATGATTGATCTCAGCCGCGCTCGTACGGGCGGCGAGCGGCTGAAGGTGTTCAAGGGCTTCTCCTTCGGTGAGCTCAAGCCCGTGGCGCCTTCCACGCAGGAACCGCGCACCGGGCTTTCGATGGGGCAGCATTGCGAGCTGATGGCGCGCGAGTGGGGCATCACCCGCGAGGATCAGGACGCGCTGGCACTCAAGAGCCATCGCAATGCCGCCAAGGCATATGACGACGGCTTCCACGACGACCTGATCGTGCCCTTTGCCGGCGTGCTCAAGGACAACAACGTGCGTGCCGACACGACGCTGGAAAAGATGGCGACGATGAAGCCTGCCTTCGACAAGTCGTCGGGCAAGGGCACGCTGACCGCCGCCAACTCGACCCCGCTGACCGATGGCGCCTCATCGGTGCTGCTGGCGAGCGAAGAGTGGGCGAAGGCGCGGGGGCTGCCGATTCTCGCCTATCTCACCATCGGGCAGGTGGCTGCCAACAATTTTGCTGCCGGCGAGGGCCTGCTGATGGCGCCGACGATCGCCGTGTCGGAGATGCTGCGGCGCTCGAACCTTACCTTTGCTGATATCGATCTTTTCGAGATCCACGAGGCGTTCGCCGCGCAGGTGCTGGCGACGCTGAAGGCCTGGAAGGATCCCGAGTACAACCGCAAGGTGCTCGACCGCGAGACGCCGCTCGGCGAAATCGATCCTGAAAAGATCAATGTCAAAGGTTCCAGTCTCGCTTATGGTCATCCCTTCGCGGCGACAGGCGCGCGGATTCTGGGGATGACGGCCAAGATGCTGAATACTGAAAACAAGCAGCGGGCGCTGATCTCGGTCTGCACCGCCGGTGGCATGGGCGTTACCGCCCTCGTGGAACGGGCGGCCTGAGCATGGCGGACAATGTCATCAAGTTCCGCAAGATCGAAAAGCGGCCGGAACCGAAAAAGCCCGATCCGAAAAAGCCGGCCGGCGGACCGCCGAACTGGCCGTCCTGGTTGCCGTGGGCAGTGATCGGCGCGGCTGGCGTGGTGTTCTTCCTGCTGCAGCAGTCAGGCGTCGTCGGCGGCTGACACGCCATACCCCTGTTCGCCGGGCGATGTACTTCGTCGTGTGCAAAAGTGCGCCTTTCTCACCAACCCACCGGTGTCACGCCAGCGAAGGCTGGGGTCCATGTCCAGGCTTGCGCCAGTGGAGAGGTGGATCCCTGCCTTCGCAGGGATGACAGCCTGGAAGGAGCGGAATCTTGCCCCGCTCTCTCCCAGCCAGCACTCGATGTCGTGTCGATCGTCCACGCCCGCCAGAAGTATCCCTGACGCACTTGCGGTCACCGTCTGTGCAATTGCGACAGCCACGTTGACGCTTACGTCAAGCTTTTGCTTGTCAATCGTCGCCACCCCGTTCTAGGCTTCGATTTCGGGCTGTGTGGTGGGCTTTTGACCTCTTCCGGACCCCACAAAAAGAGCCCTGTCCATGAGACCGGGCCGTGTCAGGAAATTCAGACAAGGAGACTGGGCACAATGAAAATTTCAAACGTCCTGAGAGCAATTGCCGTCGCCGGCGCATTGAGCTTTGCCATGCTCGGCGGCGCGCAGGCGGTCACCCTCAATCTTGGCAACGGCAGCGAGCCTGGTTCGCTTGATCCGCACAAGGCATCGGGCGACTGGGAAAACCGGATCATCGGCGAGTTGTTCGAGGGTCTGCTTGCCGAAGACGCGCATGCCGATGCAATCCCCGGCCAAGCCGAGTCCTGGACCATTTCCGATGACGGCACGGTGTACACGTTCAAGCTGCGCGCCGATGCCAAGTGGTCCGATGGCGCGCCGGTCACGGCGCAGAATTTCGTGGACGCGTTCCAGCGCCTGTTCGACCCCAAGACCGCGGCCGAATACGCCTATCTGCAGTACCCGATCAAGAATTCGTCCAAGATCGCCGCCGGCGAAGCCGCCGAGCTCGGTGTGAAGGCGATCGACGACAAGACGCTCGAGATCACCCTCGAGGCATCGACGCCGTTCTTCCTGCAGGCACTCACGCACTACACCGCCTATCCGATCCGCAAGGACCTGATCGAGAAGTTCGGTGACCAGTGGACGCAGCCGGCAAACTTTGTCGGCAACGGCCCCTACAAGCTGATCGAGTGGGTTCCCGGCTCGTACCTGCGCGGTCAGAAGTCCGATACGTTCTACGGCGCTGCCGATCTCAAGATCGACGAGATCAAGTGGGACAATACCGAGGACTTGACCGCGGCGTTGAACCGCTACCGCGCCGGTGAACTCGATATCCTCACTGACTTCCCCGCCGACCAGTACCAGTTCCTGCAGGACAACTATCCGGGTCAGGCGCACGTGGCGCCGTTCCTGGGCATCTATTACTACGTGCTCAACCAGTCCAAGCCGCCGCTCGACAACGTCAATGTCCGCAAGGCCCTGTCGATCTCGGTGCTGCGCGATGTGATCGGGCCGGATGTGCTCGGTACGGGCGAACTGCCGGCCTATGGCTGGGTGCCGCCGGGCACTGCCAATTACGAGGGCGATGCCTACGCCCCCGCCTGGTCGACGAGGCCTACGACGTGCGCGTCGCCGAAGCCAAGAAGCTGATGGAAGAAGCGGGCTACACCCCGGAGAATCCGCTCAAGCTCCAGCTGCGCTACAATACCAACGACAACCACCAGCGCATCGCCGTGGCCATCTCGGACATGTGGAAGCAGATCGGCGTCGAGATCGAGCTCTTCAATGCCGAAACCGCCGTGCACTACGACGCGCTGCGCGCCGGTGACTTCGAGGTCGGCCGTGCCGGCTGGCTGATGGATTATTCCGATGCCAGCAACAGCCTCGACCTGCTCAAGACCGGCGTGACCCAGGACGGCCAGATGAACTGGGGCAACAACTACGGTCGCTACAGCAATGCCGAGTTCGACAGCCTGATGGCCCAGGCCTCGACCGAACTCGACCTGACCAAGCGCGCCGCGCTGCTGCATCAGGCCGAGGCGCTGGCGATGGACAACTTCGCTGCCATCCCGATCTACTGGTATGTGTCCAAGAACGTCGTCTCACCCAAGATCACGGGCTTTGTCGACAACGCCAAGGACATCAATCGCGTCCGCTGGATGAGCAAGTCGGAATGACCGACTGACGCGGGGCTGCCGCACTGGCGCGCAGCCCCGCCACTTTTCGCCCTGACCGGGCGACCGCAACTGGCGGAAAGGTCTCTTATAAATGTTCGGATATGCGCTCAGGCGCGTGCTGACGGCTATCCCGATCGTCCTGCTGACGATCACGGTGTGCTTTTTCATTCTCCGGCTGGCGCCGGGCGGACCGTTTGACGGCGAGCGCGCGCTGCCTCCCGACGTGCTCAAGAACCTGCGGGCGCACTACAACCTCGATCAGCCGATCTGGGTGCAGTACTTCATCTATCTGGGCGGCGTGCTGCGGGGCGATTTTGGCCCCTCGATGGTGATGGAGGACTTCTCCGTCAGCCGCCTGATCAGCATCGGCCTGCCGTTCACGCTTATGCTCGGCTTTACCGCATTCTTTTTCGGCACCATTGGCGGGATGATCGCCGGGGCGCTGGCGGCGGTGAACCAGAACCGCTGGCCGGACTATGCCCTCGTCGCCATAGTCCTCGTCGGCATCATCATCCCGAACTTCCTGATGGCCAATATCGTGCAACTGGTGTTCGGGGTTTATCTGCGCTGGCTGCCAGTGGGCGGCTATCAGCCGGGTTCGATGATCCACCTGGTGCTGCCGGTGCTGATCCTGGCGCTGCCGCATGGCGGGCGCGTGGCGCGCCTGGTGCGCGGTTCGATGATCGAGGTGCTGGGCACCAACTATATCCGTACCGCCCGTTCCAAGGGTCTGGGGACGCGGTTGATCCTGGCGCGCCATGCGCTCAAGCCGGCGTTGATCCCGGTGGTGTCCTATCTCGGGCCGGGGCTCTCCTATCTGCTCACCGGGTCGCTGGTGGTCGAGCAGGTGTTCGCGCTGCCCGGCATCGGCAAGTACTTCATCACTGCCGCGCTCAACCGCGACT
>JACDQI010000188.1 GCA_015657675.1 Devosia sp. | reverse complement strand
CCCGGCCCGGCCGCCGTCGGCGTGATCGCCAATGCCACGGGTGGCGCCCGCGCCTACCCCGATGCAGCCCTATATGGGCCTGCTGCACACCGCGCTCTCTGCCGAACTGGCCGAATTCATGGCCGGCAGCGAAGACGCCGCGCAGGCCCTTGCCGACGTCAAGGCAGCCTACGACACTGCCGCCAAGGAAGGCGGTTTCCTCTAAGCTCACCTCTCCCCTCGGGGGAGAGGTCGGCGCATAGCGCCGGGTGAGGGGGCCTTCAGCCTGAGGGCAAGCGGGCCCCCTCACCCCGTCCTTTCCCCCAAACGGAAAGGTGAATAGTCCTGCGCAATGGGCAGGACCAGACTAAGGAGGCGCTGATGCCGCACAAGACATTCTTCGCCTTCATCCTGCCGTCGCTGATCGCGATGGTTCTCTTCATCGCCTTGCCGATCGTTTCGGTCGTCGTGCAGTCCTTCTACGTCGAACATGGCCGCGTCCTCGTCGAAGTCGAGAACTGCCAGCCCTTCGGCGGCTGCACCAAGGAAGTCCGCGTCGATTCCGAGGCCACCGCCAGGCTCGAGAAGGAACAGCCCCTCGGCCAGTTCAACGGCTTTGGCACCTACCTCAATCGCGGCCATCTCGCGGTCGAAGAGATCGGCGCCATCCTCTCGGATAACAAGGGTCTCGGCGACGTCTTCACGCGCGTCTACAACCTGCCCTTCTACAAGGCGCTGATCTTTACGCTGGTGTTCTGTTTTGTGGTGACGCCGCTGGCCATGGCGCTCGGCTTCGCCATCGCGCTCGCCGTCAACACCATCCCCAAATTCATCAAGGGCCCGGTGATCTTCTTCTCGCTGCTGCCCATGATCATCACGCCCTTGGTCGGCTCGCTGATCCTTTACTGGATGATCCACCCGCAGGGCATCATCGGCGCCACGCTGCAGGACATCTTCAACGACCCGCGCCTCTCGCTGCGCGCCTCGCCGGCGCTCACCTGGGCCTCGCTGCTGTTCTACGGCGTCTGGACCAACGCGCCCTTCTCGTTCGTGGTGTTCTACGCCGGCCTGCAGACCGTGCCGGGTGATACGCTCGAGTCCGCCATGATCGATGGCGCCTCGCGCTGGGAGCGCATCCGCTACGTCATCATCCCGCACCTGACCCCGCTCGCCACCTTTGTGGCGCTGGTCCAGCTGATGGACAATTTCCGCGTCTTCGAGCCGATCGTCGGCTTCTCCGCCGAAGCCAACGCCACCTCGCTGAGCTGGCTGATCTTCAACGATCTCTCCGGCGACTCCCAGCTCTTCGGCTCGGCCGGCGCCACCTCGGTGCTCACGATTGTCGGGGTAGTCATTCTTCTGATGCCGGTGCTCGTCCGCACCTGGCGCGAATTCAACCGCAAGGTGGTCTGACGATGTCCGAGTCCGTCGCCCAGAAGCGGCCACTGCCGCTTAACCTCCTGATCATCGCCTTCCTCAGCGTTTGGGTCATCCTTGCTGCCTTCCCGTTCTTCTGGACGGTCTGGGGCTCGTTCAAGGTCGAGGTCGACTTCTTCTCTCGCGAAAGCTGGTGGAACGCCATCTTCGGCACCAACACCATTAAGGAAACGGGCGCTGCCTTCACCGGCGACGGCTATGAAGGCGCCTGGGTGAAGCGCGAGTTCTGGCGCGCCGTCGGCAACACCGCCATCGTCACCGTCTCGGTCACCGTCATCTCGCTGACGCTGGGGACGCTCGGCGGCTATGCCCTTGCCCGCTCAGGCCATCGCTACGCCTTCTGGATCCTGATTGCCGCGCTGGTCTTCCGCGCCATGCCGCACATCACCCTGGTCTCGGGCTACCTCCTCCCCTTCTTCCAGCTCAACATCTGGGGTGTGCTGCCGACCTCGATCATCGTCCTCGTCGCCATCAACCAGCCCTTCACCCTCTGGATGCTGCACTCGTTTTTCCTCTCGATCCCCAAGGATCTCGACGAGAGCGCCATGGTCGATGGCTGCTCACGCTTCGAGGCCTTCCGCCGTGTCATCATTCCGGTGATGTGGCCGGGCGTGGTGACCACCGGGCTCTTCAGCTTTCTCCTCGCCTACAACGACTTTGCCACCACCTCTATGCTCTTGAGCGCCGACAACCAGACCATGGTGCCGAAAATCTCGAGCTTCCTCGGCTCGGTGCAGGAGCAGGGCAATGTCATGTACGCGGTTGCTGCCGTGGTCTCGGCCACCGTGCCGCTCTTTATCCTCGTGCTCTTCTTCCAACGCCAGATCGTCAGCGGCCTGACCGCCGGCGCAGTGAAAGGCTGAACCTGCAATGGCTCAGATCCGTCTCAAGAACGTCTCCAAGCGCTGGACCAACTTCGTCGGCGTCGACAACTTCAACCTCGACATTGCCGACCAGGAGTTCCTGGTGCTGCTCGGCCCCTCTGGCTGCGGCAAGACCACCACCATGCGCATGATCGCCGGCCTCGAGGACATCACCGAGGGCGAGATCTGGATCGGCGATCGGTTGGTCAACAAGCTAGAGCCCAAGGACCGCGACATCTCCATGGTGTTCCAGAGCTACGGGCTCTATCCCAACATGACCGTCTACGAGAACATCCGGTTCCCGCTCAAAGTCCGCAAGGTGCCGCAGGAGCAGCACCACGAGCGGGTGATGGCCGCCAGCAAGATGGTCGAACTCGACGAGTTCCTGCAGCGCCGCCCCGCCGCCCTCTCCGGTGGCCAGCGCCAGCGCGTCGCCCTCGCCCGCGCGATCGTCCGCGAGCCCAACGCCTTCCTGATGGACGAGCCGCTTTCCAATCTCGACGCCAAACTGCGCGTCTCCACCCGCGCCCAGATCAAGAACCTGCATCACACATTGAAGCGCACCACCATCTATGTAACCCCACGACCAGATCGAAGCCATGACACTGGCCGACCGTGTCGTGGTGATGAGCCGCGGCGTCGTG
>JACDQI010000187.1 GCA_015657675.1 Devosia sp. | reverse complement strand
CCTCATGACGCGCAAGATCATTATCGACACGGACCCCGGTCAGGACGACGCGGTGGCCATCCTGCTGGCTTTGGCCTCGCCCGAGGACTTCGACATCCTCGGCATCGTTGCCGTCGCCGGTAACGTGACGCTTGCGCAAAATGCCCGTAACGCCCTGAAAATCGTCGAGCTTTCCGGTCGAACCGACATCAAGGTCTATGCCGGCTGCGAGCGCCCGATGCGCCGCACCCTGGTGACCGCCGAGCATGTGCACGGCGAAACCGGCCTCGACGGCCCAGTCCTGCCGTTGCCGAAACAGCAGCTCGAATCCCAGCACGGCGTCGACTTCATCATCGAGACGCTGCTTGCACATGAGCCCGGGACCATCACCCTTTGCACCCTGGGGCCGCTGACCAACATTGCCATGGCGCTGGTCAAGGCGCCCGCCATCGCCGGCCGCATCAAGGAAATCGTCATGATGGGCGGCGCCTATTTCGAGGTGGGCAACATCACCCCGGCGTCCGAATTCAACATCTATGTCGACCCCGACGCCGCCGATGTGGTGCTGCGCGCCGGTATTCCGGTGGTGATGGCGCCCCTCGACGTCACCCACATGATGCGCTCGACCCGCGAGCGGCTCGACAAGATCCGCGCCATCGGCAATCGCAGCGGCCAGGCCGTCTACGAGATGCTGAGCTTTTCCGAGCGCTTCGATCTCTACAAGTACGGCATGGACGGCGCCCCGCTGCACGACCCCTGCGTGATCGCCTATCTGCTGAAGCCCGAGTTGTTCCAGGGGCGCCACATCAACGTCGTCATCGAGACGGCGAGCGAGCTGACCATCGGCATGACCGTCGCCGACTACTGGCACGTCACCGACCGGCCACATAACGTGCACTTTCTGCGCTCAGGCGATGCAGATGCGTTCTATGCGCTGCTGACCGAGCGTCTCGCCCGCCTGCCCTGAGCCAAGCCGATGGATCTCGTTACCCTCGCGGCCTTCACGCTGGCCTATACCATTGCCGTGCTTGTGCCCGGCCCCGGCGTTGCAGCCGTCGTGGCACGGGCGCTGGGTGGCGGCTTTGCCAGCGCCGTGCCGATGGTACTGGGCATATTGGTCGGTGACCTGATCTATCTGGTCTTCGCGCTGTTCGGCCTCGCCGCCATCGCCACCTGGTTCGGGCCGATCATCGAGATCGTCCGCTATGCGGGCGCGGCCTATCTGATGTTCATCGCCTGGCAGTTCTGGACCGCCAAGCCGGGCACCGAGCAGATCCGCGGCAAGCGCGACTCGAGCTGGAAGACCTTCCTTTCGGGCTTCGCCCTGACACTGGGCAACCCCAAGACCATCGTCTTCTACCTCGCCCTGCTCCCCACCGTGGTTCCGCTCGACCAGCCGATCACCGTGCTCGGCTTTGCCGAGCTGGTGGTGATCGTCGTCGTCGTACTGCTCATCATCGGCCTTGCCTACGCAGCGCTGGCCGCCGCGGCGCGCGATCTCTTTACCTCGAGCAAGGCGATCCGCCGGCTCAACCGCACCGCCGGGGCGATGATGGCGACGGCAGCCGTCTTCGTCGCCATCCGCGAGTAGCTAGCGCACCACGCGGCTTGCCGCATCCAGCCCCCAGCGCAGCAGCTGCGCGGCCCGCTCGGGCGAGGCGCCTTCGACATAGCAGCGCAGTTCCGGCGCATTGCCGCTGGCGCGATAGTGGATCACATCTCCGCCCTTGAGCACGAAGCGCGGCCCATCGATCACCGTCAGGCTCTCGACATCGCCGACCCCGGCAAAAAACGTCGTCGCATAGTCGGGCTCGCCGGCCAGCCGCCGGATCAACGTGCCACTGCGCTCGGCAGGCACCTCGGTCAGCCGGTCGCTGAGCGCCGGACGCACCGGCAGCGGCGCAACGAAATCGGCAAGGCTCTGCCCCGCTGCCGCCGCGCTACCCAGAACGGCGAGGATCGGCAGCACCGCATCGCGAGTCGGCAGGCGAGTGAGCATGCGATTGCCAACAGGGACATCGGTGCCGAGCAGCACGCCGCCATTGGCCTCGAACCCGACGATCGTCCGCCCTGCCCCCGCCGCCGTCTCCATGCCGCTGATCACATAGGGCGAGCCACCTTGGTCCGCTCCACCCGAGCAAAATAGCCGACTCCCTCGATACCGGAATTGGAGGTGACCGGCGTCACCACCGTATTGGCCCCGACAAACCGGGCCGCCAGAATGCCCAGCACGTCGCCGCGCACAAAGTTGCCCGCGCCATCGATGATCAGCGGCCGGTCGCCATCGCCATCGGTGGAAACGATTGCGTCGAGCTGGTGCCGGGCAATCCAGTCGTGCCGCGGCGCATAAAGCGCGTCCGAGGTCGCCTCGGTATCGACGGCCACAAAGCCTTCGGCCCGGCTGAGCCGGACAACGTCCGCCCCGGCGCGGGTGAGCAGCGACACCAGCATGTCGCGGGCCACCGAGGAATGCTCGAACACCCCGACCCGCCAGCCGGCAAGCGCCTCGGCCCCGAGCAGCCCGGCATAGCGGCGCCGATAGCGGTCGACCGCGGCCGGATAGCCATCCAGCGTCTCGCCGCCGATCGCGACCGGCGCCTCGTCCGGCAGCGCGCCCAGAATGCCGAGCTCGTCTTCTTTCGAAATCTCCCCGGTCGGAGTGTAGAATTTCAGTCCATTGCGGTCAGCCGGGATGTGGCTGCCGGTGATCATGATCGCCGGACCACCCTCGGCCATAGCGTGGAGCGCCAGTGCCGGCGTCGGCACAGTGCCGCAATCGACCGGCACGAAACCCGAGGCGCGGATGGCGGCAGCACAGTCAGCGGCAATCTGCGGGCTCGAGGCGCGAAAATCCCGGCCGATGAACACCTTGCCGCGTCCGGCGGCGCTGCGCGCCTGCAAATGCATCAGGAAGGCCGCGGTGTAGCGCCGCGTCGCCACACCAACGAGCTCGCTGGCGAGCCCCCGCAGGCCGCTGGTGCCAAATTTCAAACTGTCTGCCATGTCCCGATTCTCGTTTGCTGCACCTGCAGCATGCCCATTGGTAAGGATTCGTTAAGGCCTGAGCCTCACCTTGTGACCATGCAGATTCAAAAGCGCACACTCAATTGGCTGCCGCGCCCCTCCATTTACCAGGAGGCGCAGATCAACAATGCCAAGCGCAAGCAGGCGGCCCAGTCCGCCATGGCCGAATCCAGTGGAGCAACCAACCTGATCGGCAGCACCACAGCCAACACCGGCAACGAGGTCAACCTGACCCTGCGCATGGCCGCCGCCCGGGTGCAAAAGGGCATCAACGTCAAGCCGCGTGGCTGATCCTCGGCTGCCCCGGCGAGACTTGGTCTCGCCTTGCCGACAGGTTAATGCAGGTCCATGGACCTTGCTGCCTATTTCTCCCGTCCTCTACTGACAGTCGCCCGCGACCTGCTGGGGCGCCACGCTCGTGGTCGATGGCGTCGGCGGCATCATCGTCGAGACCGAGGCCTACCACCCGGAAGACGCCGCCAGTCATGCTTTCATTGGCCAAACGCCGCGCAACCGCGCCATGTTTGCCGGGCCCGGCCACGTCTATGTCTACCGCTCCTACGGCATCCATTGGTGTTTCAACTTCGTCTGCGCCGACGCCTCTGCCGTCCTCGTCCGGGCAATCGAACCGACGGCCGGGCTGGCGGAGATGGCCGAGCGCCGTGGCCTGGCCGATCCGCGAAAACTCTGCTCAGGCCCTGGCAAACTGGCCCAGGCGCTGGGGATTTCAGACCGCCACGATGGGCTGCGCCTCGATTCGACGCCGTTCCGGTTTACGCCCTCCACTGACCCCTTGCCGGTCGTCATCGGCCCCCGCATCGGCATTTCCAAGGCCGCCGAGTTGCCCTGGCGCTTCGGCGTCGCCGGTTCGGCTTTTCTCAGCCGTAATTTCCCGACCTGACGGAATGTCGCAGGCGGTTTCCTCCGGCGTCGGCTTTCTATAGGTTGGCGCCCGCTCAACAAGGAGAATGCCACGTGCCGGTCGATACCCTGGTCAACGAACTCATCGCCCTCGGGTCCCTCGACGAGGCCACCGTCGCCGACCTGCGCCGCATGCAGGCGGAAGCCACTGCTGGTACGCTCGACGCCGACGACCTCACCTATATCCAGGCCCTGCACGCCCGTTTGACCGGCCAGCCTCCCGCCGAACCGGCCGAGATTGAGAGCGATGTCCGCCTCGACGGCCTCACGATCGCCGAATGGCGCGACCGCGCGCTGGCGGCCGAAGCCGAGGTCGGCGCCCTGCGCGACCAGCTCGCCGCCAACAGCCCCTGATCCTATTTGACAGCCCGAATGCGCCTGCTATGCAGGCCATGTGGGGCCCATAGCTCAATGGTTAGAGCCGACCGCTCATAACGGTCTGGTTCCAGGTTCGAGTCCTGGTGGGCCCACCATTCATCCTCACACGTCTGCCGCCGGCGGCCGGCTAGAGGCTTTCGACCGTCGCGCGGCTCTCCATCCGCCACATGCCGTCGAGCAGCCGAGGGTCACCGGTGATCTCGACTTGGCCCTTGAGCACGATGTCCGCGCTCGCGGCGCCGACCATCAGGTCGAACCATCCGGGTTCGACCACCCGCCGTCCGTCACGTCCGGTGAGCGAGAGCATGTCGGTGGGCACCTGCAGCGTAACCCGCGCCGCGCCGCCCGGCGCCAGGTCGAACCGGGCGAAGGCCTTGAGTTCCTTGACCGGCCGCACCACGCTCGACACCCGATCGCGCACGTAAAGCTGTGGCACGGCCACGCCTTTGCGGTCGCCGACATTGCGCACCACAAAGCTCACCGTCACCTCGCCGCCGGCCGACGGCACCTGGGGGGCAGCGACCTGCAAGTCTTCGTAGGCGAACTGCGTGTAGGTGAGGCCGTGGCCGAACGGGTAACGGCTGCCAAAGTGCCGGGCGATCGGCGTGCCCGAACTCTTGAACTTGTGGTTGTAAAAGTAGGGCGCCGCGCCGGCGCTCTTCGGCACCGACAGCGTCAGCCGCCCGGAGGGCTCTACCGCCCCGGTGAGCACATCCATCAGTGCCGGGCCTCCCTGCTGGCCGGAAAAGAACGACCAGACCTGCGCCGCCACCTTGTCCTCGAGCCCGCCCAGATTGTAAGGGCGGCCGCTGCTGACCACCACCACCACCGGTTTACCGGTGGCCACCACCGCTTCGAGCAATTGCTGCTGCACGCCGGGCAAGTCGAGACTATCGACATCCGACCCTTCGCCCACCGTGCCGGTCTGGAAGATGCCGGAGAGGTCGCCGACGCAGACGATGGCAACGTCGGACGCCTTCGCGATCTCGACCGCCTCGGCAATGCCGCTGAGGTCAGTGGAGAGATCGGCCGCCAGTTCCAGGCTCGTGCTGTCGCTCACATCGCCCGGAAACACCGGCGCGCCCGACTGGCGCTGTTCGAGAATGTGCACGCCCTTGGCATAGCGCACCTGGTTGGGACCATAGGCGGCGCGGAAAGCGCTGAGCGGCGTCACGACATTGTCCGTGTCCTCGTGCTGGTCGGACATGATCAGGTGCACAGGGAACGAGTAGTCACCCAGGAGCGCCAGCGGGTCGTCGGCACAGGGGCCGATGATCGCCACCGATTGCGTCGGCTTGAGCGGCAACACGCCCGTATTGGCGACCACCACGATCGACTGCTCGGCTACCTGGCGCGCGAGCGCCACCGAGTCTACCGTCTGCAGCGCAATGGCGCCTTCATCGGCATAGGGTTTTTCGAATAGCCCGATGCGGAACTTTTCCAGCAGCACCCGGCGCACCGCCTGGTCCACCACCGCCATGCTGGTGAGGCCGCGGTCGAGCGCCTGCTTGATCTGCACGGCGCATTCCTCGCCCGGCAACTCGATATCAAGGCCAGCGTTAAGGGTAGCCGCCATCGCCGCAGCGCCATCCTCGGAGGTGGTGTGATGCTTGTAGAGCAGGCTGACGCCGATATAGTCGGCAACCACGATGCCATCAAAACCCCACTGCTCGCGCAGCACTTCGGTCAAAAGGTGCGGCGAGGCGTGGCAGGGTTCGCCATCGATATCGTGATACGCGGGCATCACCGAGCCGGCATCGGCGAGCTTCACCGCCATTTCGAACGGCAAGAGGAAGGTGTCATTGAGCTCGCGCCAACCCATGCTGACCGGCGCGTGGTTGCGGGCGCCCTCGGAGGCCGAGTGGCCGGCATAGTGCTTGAGTGTGGCGAGCAGGTCGCGCTTCTCGCCCTGCAGGCCGCGCACATAGCGCGTCGCCAGCACGCCCACGAGGTAGGGATCCTCGCCAAACGTCTCCTCGGTGCGGCCCCAGCGCCCGTCGCGCGCCACGTCGAGCACCGGCGCCAGACCCTGATGACACCCCACCGAGCGCGCCTCCTGCCCGATCGCCTTGCCCACCGCCTCGATCAGGTCGGGATTCCAGGTCGCCCCATAGGCGAGCGAAGATGGAAAGAGCGTCGCCCCGCGTACCATGAGGCCCGAAAGGCACTCCTCGTGCGACATCACCGGGATGCCGAGGCGCGTCTCCTCCAGCATGGTCTTCTGCAGCCGGTTGAGCGCCCGCACGCCCGCCTTCGGTTCAATCGCCCGACTGCCCAGCGGCCGGGTGATCTGCCCCAGCCCGAATGCCAGCATGCGGCGCAACTCTTCCGGATCAGTGACGCCGGTGAAGCCGTCGGTCCGTGTCCGGTGGTTGCCATCCTCGGAGAGCAGCAGCCAGAACGCATGCAGCTGCGCGATCTTTTCGTCGAGCGTCATCCGCCCGAGCAGGTCGTCGGCGCGCGCCTCCGGGCTCAGGGACGGGTTCATATAGGCAGCATCGGCATTCATCGTGACCCTCTAGATTTCATCCGCACGCCGCCCGCATCCGACCCGGCGCGGGATAGGATGCGGTTGGCGCGCAAAGCTCGAGTCGTGGCTGCCAAGCCGTCTCCTCCGCCCGGCCCACTCCGTTGAGGTACGTTAGTCGAGCCGCCCGCCGAAGTCATCGGCGAACGCTGTCACATCCACATGGCCGCAACCGCCGCGGAGGCGACTGAGCCTAGCCCTTGAAGGTGTTGTCGCGGATGGAGGCCGGCTTCATCTCGATCGAGAACCCCGACCGGGTCGGCGGCATATAGGCGGCATTGCGGATGACGCAGGGATCAACAAAGTGCTCGTGCAGGTGGTCGACATATTCGATCACCCTGCCCTGCTTGGTCCCCGACACCACCAGATAGTCGATCATCGACAGGTGCTGCACATACTCGCAAAGCCCGACGCCGCCGGCATGCGGCCAGACCGGCAGGCCGTATTTGGTGGCCATCAGCAGCACCGAGAGCACCTCATTGAGCCCGCCGATGCGGCAGGCGTCGATCTGCACGATGTCGATCGCGCCTTCCTTGATGAACTGCTTGAAGAGGATGCGGTTCTGGCACATCTCGCCGGTCGCGACCTTCACCGGCGCAATGCCGGCGCGGATCGCCTTGTGACCCATCACGTCGTCCGGGCTCGTCGGCTCTTCGATGAAGTAAGGATTGAAGCGCTTGAGCTCGTTCACACAGTCGATGGCCTGGTCGACTTCCCAGACCTGGTTGGCGTCGATCATGAGGTAGCGGTCCGGCCCCATGATCGAACGCACGATCTCGAGCCGCCGGATGTCATCGGCGAGGTCGCGCCCGACCTTCATCTTGATGTGGTTGAACCCCTGCGCCACCGCCTCGGTCGCGAGCCGCGTGAGCTTCTCGTTCGAGTAGCCCAGCCAGCCGGCCGACGTGGTGTAGCACTGGTAGCCCTCGGCCTTGAGCGTCGCGACCCGCTCGGCCTTGCCGGCTTCCGCCTTGCGGAAAATCGCCAGCGCCTCCTCGGGCGTGATGGCATCGGTGAGGTAGCGGAAGTCAATGATTGAGACCAGTTGCTCGGGGCTCATGTCGGCCACCAGCTGCCACACCGGCTTGCCAGCTTCCTTGCCCAGCAGGTCCCAGACTGCATTGACCACGGCCCCGGTGGCGAGATGCATGGCGCCCTTGTCCGGGCCGATCCAGCGCAGCTGGCTGTCACCGGTCATGTGCCGCCAGAAGCGCCCGGGATTTTCGAGGATCCAGTCGGTTTCGAGCCCCACCACCCGGGTGGTCAGCGCCTCGATCGCCTTGCAGACGATGTCGTTGCCGCGCCCGATGGTGAAGGTGAGGCCGTGGCCTTCATGCGACCCATCGGTCGAGAGAACGACATAGGCAGCGGAATAGTCCGGGTCCGGGTTCATCGCGTCCGAGCCGTCGAGCGAAGCCGAGGTGGGAAAGCGAAGGTCGTGAGTCCGGAGCGATGTGATCTTGGTCATCGGCCGCAAACAGATTGGTAGAAGAAGGGTCGCCGGGCCGGCGCGAAGCCGGCCCGGCGGGCGATATCAGTCGTAGAGAACTGCAGCGATTTCCGGCGCGTCGATATTGGTCTTGTCATACCAGAAGAAGCCGGTGTCGATGACCTTGGGGAGGGTCTCGCCCTTCAGCGCGGCGATCGCGGCCTTGACGGTCTCGTAGCCGATGCCGACCGGGTTCTGGGTGATGGCGCCGGCCATCGAGCCGTCCATGATGGCGGCCTTCTGGGCAGCGCCCGAGTCGTAGCCGATCACGACGACGGAGGAGTTGAGCTCCTTCTTGCCATTGATAACGCCCAGGGCCGAACCTTCATTGGCACCGAAAATGCCCTTGAGGTCTGGGTTGGCGAGTAGGATCGACTTGGTGATTTCGGTCGACTGCAGCTGGTCGCCGGCGCCGTACTGCACCGAGACGACTTCGATCTTGGGGTACTTCGACTTAATCTGGTTGACGAAGCCGTCGACGCGATCGATGCCGGTGCGGCTGGTCTGGTCGTGGGCAACCACGGCAACCTTGCCTTCGCCGCCGATCAGTTCAGCCATCTTGTCGGCGGCCAGCGCGGCGGCTGCGACGTTGTCGGTGGTGGCGGTGGTCAGCGGGATGTCGCTATCGACGCCAGAGTCGAAGGCGATGACCGGGATGCCGGCATCCTTGGCCTGCTGCAGCAGCGGGGTCGCGGCCTGACTGTCCAGCGCTGCAAAGCCAATGGCCGAAGGCTTGCGGGCGATAGCCGACGACAGCATGTCCATCTGGCGGTCGACCTGAGCTTCGGTATCAGGACCTTCAAAGGTCACCTTGGCGTTGAATTCGGCGCCGGCCTTGTCGGCACCGGCCTTCACGGCCTGCCAGAACTGGTGCTGGAAGCCCTTGGAGATGAGGGCAATATCATATTCCTGTGCTTGGGCCGGAGCGGCGGTAGCGAGGAGTGCAAGGGCGCCGACGGCGCCGAGCAGAGTACGTCTAAGCATGGTATCCTCCCGGTTGGGTTTAGCTTTGTTGTGGTTGTCGCGGCATTGCGCGCCGTCTCTGGTTATTGGCACCGCTGGGAAGCGGTGCAGGGAAAGCGGCGCCTAAAGTTTGCGGCGCCGCAGAATGTCGGCATAGACGGCCACAATTATGATCAAGCCGGTGACCACGGTCTGCCATTCCTGCGCCACTGACAGAATGCGAAGGCCATTGGCGAGAACCGAAATAATGAGCGCTCCGATCAGCGTGCCAAGCACCGTACCGCGGCCGCCTGAGAGCGAGGTGCCGCCGATCACTACGGCGGCGATGGCGTCGAGCTCGTAGCCTTGCCCCAGAGCCGGTTGCGCGGAGTTCAGCCGCGAGGCGATGAGGAGTCCGGCAATCCCGCAGACGGCCCCGGCTGAGGCGTAGACGGCGATCTTCCAGCGATCGACATTGACGCCCGATAGGCGCACGGCCTCTTCGTTCGACCCCAGCGCAAAGGTATAGCGGCCGAGCGCGGTGCGGGTGAGAACGAAACTCGCAATGACTGCAACGGCAAAGAGGATCAGCACGCCGTTGGGAATGGGCATCACCGGGATGACCGAGCCGACAATCGAACCCAGCGAGATCTGGTTGAAGTCGGGTGTGCCGTTGAAATAGATCGGCTTAGTGCCCGAGATCACCAGTGACAGGCCCTTGAGGATGAGCATCATGCCCAGCGTGGTGATGAAGGGCGGCACCTTGAGCTTGGCGATCACGGCACCCGAGACCAAGCCACTCGCCGCACCGGCGAGGATAGCGCCGAGGATACCAAATGGCAGCGGCAGGCCCCAATAGGTCAGGATCACGCCTGCCACGACGGCACAGAAGGTCATCAGCGTGCCGACCGAGAGATCGATGCCGCCGGTGATGATCACCAACGTCGCAGCGATGGCGAGCACGCCATTGACCGAGGTCGCCTGCAGGATAGCGAGGATGTTTGCGGTTTGCAGGAAATTGGGCGAGGCCAGCGAGAAGACGACCAAGAGCGCGATGAGGCCCGAGAATGCCAACAGCTTGTGATAGGCGCCTGAGCCGCGAATGCCAGCGAGAAGGCCTGGTTTGGCCGCTGTGTCGGTCGTCGCCATTATGCCACCTTGCTGTTCGGTTCGGGCGCCATAGCGCTTTCGCGCTGCGTAGCGAGCCGCATGATCTCTTCCTGTCCTGCGCCACCGGGCAGGATGCCGGTGAGCCGGCCCTCGCACATCACCGCGATGCGGTGGCTGAGGCGCAGGATCTCGGGGAGCTCGGACGAGATGACGATGATCGCTCGGCCTTGCGCCGCAAGCGCGTTCAAGAGCTTGTAGATCTCGGACTTGGCGCCGACATCAATGCCGCGGGTCGGCTCGTCAAAGATCAGGATGTCGCAATCGCGCAGCAGCCATTTGGCGATCACCACCTTCTGCTGGTTGCCGCCCGAGAGCAAGCGCGCTTCCTGTGTGTCCGAAGGGGTCTTTATGGCGAGCTGTCTGATGAAGCGCTCGGCCGCCTCACGCATCTCGCCATCCCGCAAGATACCACCGGCGCCGGTAAAGCGCGACAGCGAGGCCAATGCGATATTGTTGCGGACGTCGAGCCCGGTGGCGAGACCAAACTGCTTCCTGTCCTCGGAGAGATAGCCGATGCCGGCGCGCACCGCGTCCTGTGGGCGCCTGATCTCGAGCTTTTTGCCGCGAACCAATATCTCGCCGGCCTCGATCGGATCGGCACCAAAAATGGCGCGCGCGACTTCCGTGCGGCCGGCGCCCATCAGGCCGGCGAGACCAAGGATTTCGCCCTTGCGTACTGAGAAACCGACATCGCGGATTTCCTTGCCGCGGCGGAGGCCACGGACCTCAAGGGCGACCTCTGCATTGCTGGTATCTGGAATGACCAGCGCCTCATCGGTGAGCTTCCGGCCCACCATCATGGAGATGATGGTCTCGATCGGCGTGTCGGCAGCGAGGACGGTGCCGACATACTCGCCATCGCGCATCACTGTCACGCGGTCGGAGATGCGTTTGATCTCGTCCATCTTGTGCGAAATGTAGATCACACCGACACCGTCTGCCTTCAGATGCGCGATGATAGTGAAAAGTTCAGCGATCTCGCTCTCGGTCAGCGCTGCCGTCGGCTCATCCATGATCAGGATACGCGAGCGGTAGGAGAGCGCTTTGGCGATCTCGACCATCTGTTGCTTGGCAATTGTGAGGCTTTCGACCGGCACACGCGGATCGAGCATCAGGTTCATCGATTTAAAGATGGCCGCGGCATCGGCATTGAGCTTTTGCTCATCAAGCAGGAGGCCCTTGCGCGGCTCCCGGCCGATGAAGATATTCTGCGCTGCCGTCAGGTCGCGCATCAGAGCCAGTTCCTGATGGATGATGCCGATGCCCAGCTTTTGGGCATCGCGCGGTGTAGTGATTTCCATCAGCTGGCCATCGATATGGACGTCTCCGGCATCACGTGAATAGACGCCCGAGAGGATCTTCATAAGCGTCGATTTGCCGGCGCCGTTCTCGCCCATCAGGGCGTGCACCTCGCCCGCAATGAGCGAGAACCGGGCATTCGTCAGCGCCCGAACACCTGGGAAGGATTTGTAGATACCATTCATTTCGACGAGCGGAACCGAGTTGCCCTTGTCGGACGGGACGCGTCGGGGCGACTGCTCATTAATCACGCAACCCTCCCTCCCTGGCCACGGATTCCTATGCTACAGATCAGATGGTAAGGTAGGATTGCTGTCAAGTGGCCAGACCAGTCGACGACACTTCGAGGATAATGGCATCTCGTCACAAGTTCGATAGCAGCATGCTGAAAGGCCACGCCTCCAGGAGCACTATGATGAGACTTGAAGTTGTCTCAAATCGCAAACTCTACATCCAGATCGCGGATCAGATACGTGCCCGGATCCTCGATGGAGATGTCAAACCGGGCGAGCAGCTCCCCTCGGAGCGCGACTTGGCTGCAAGCCTCAGGGTCTCGCGACCTACGGTGCGTGAGGCACTGATTGCACTTGAGGTGGCGGGCCTGGTCGAAGTCCGAGTGGGAGTTGGCGCCTTCGTCCGTCGGTTGGAACAGTCTCCGCAAGGCTTGCCGGAGCAGAGCCGCTCGCCGCTCGAAATCATGACTGTGCGGCGCCTTCTGGAACCAGAGGCAACGGCGATGGCCTGCCAGCGGATCGATGCCTCCGGTAGAGAGCGGTTGCAGGCGCTCACAGCCCAGATGAGATCCGAGGCTAGTCAAGGAGTATGGTCCGCGGAAAGCGATCGCGCTCTGCACATGACCATTGCTGACTATGCCGACAACTCGGTGCTGAGAGATCTACTCGATCAGCTTTGGTCGATGCGGGCCGAAGCTGTCGACAGCCGCTTCCACCAGCATCTTGCTAACATCAGGGAGGTGCGGGAACACATCCTGTCAGATCATGAGCTCATCTCCATCCGCATCGTCAACGCGGACTCAGTTGGTGCACGCGCGGCGATGATTGAGCACCTAGACTTTGTCGCAAGAACGATGATCGATTCCTGGGAATAACGTGTTCGGTTGAGGGCTCTTCGGAGCTCTTGTGCTGTGCGACTGGGCGTCGTCGATAAGAAATCGTGGCGCGCTTACGTCAGGGTCGATGAGCTGAACACGCAGGGCAAGACGGTTGCCGAGGCAGTTCGGGCGATAGGGGGTTCCGGAAGCAACCTACTACCGGTAGCGCGAGAAATACTGATCTGTGGCATGAGATGATCGGCTTCGCGACGCATTCGCGCGATGCACTCGAAAAGGCAGGCCCGCTTCCCATGATGAATATCGTTGACGGAAAACATGCCGTTCAGATTGAAAGTGTTGGGACCAGTGAAGCACAAATGTGCGCGTTGAATCCCTTCGGATCAAAATCTTCAGCCAGTTAGCGAGCCGGGACCACCAGAATCTTGACGTCGCCGGGGGCTGGTGGATTGCTGACCACATTTGATGCCTCATCAAGCGACACCGTGCGAGAAATCAGTTTCTCGATCTCAATGCTGCCGTTGGCGATGAGGGCAGCTGCCCGACCATGGGTGAACGGGTTGAGGAACGAAGTGCGTAGATTGATCTCCCGAAAGAGCAGATCGAAGGGCTCGATCGCGATCGTTTCTCCCTGGGGCATGACGCCGACAATCACAACGGTACCACCGGGGCGAACCAGCCTTGTAGCCTGCTGAACAGTTTCGCCCACACCGGCGCACTCAAGGACGACGTCGACACCTCCCGGCACAAGACCTTGCGGTCCGCAAATTTGCTCTCCAACGTCTCCTTTTGTGGGATCAACGCTTGCCGTCGCTCCGACGTCCTCTGCAAGCTTCCGACGGGAGGCCTGACGTGTCGACAGGATCACGTTGGTCGCCCCTGCCAACCTGGCCAACTGCACTGTCAGCAGTCCAATCACGCCACCGCCCAGAACTACGACAGAGGCGCCTGATCTGATATCGGCAATATCGATGCCATGCAGGCAGCAAGCCAGGGGTTCGCAGAACGCACCGTGCATCGGGTTGAGGCCCTGGGGGAGGAGAAAGGCCTGACGTTGCGGCACGAGGACATAGTCTGCAAAACCACCATCCCGATGAATTCCGATCGCGCAAAGATTTCTACAGAGATTGACGCGGCCTTCAATGCAATGGGAACACCGGCCGCAAGCAATGTTCGGGTCGCCCGTGATACGGTCGCCGACCTTAAACCCCGTCACCGACGATCCCATCTCCTCGACCAAGCCGCTGAACTCGTGCCCCAAGGTCACCGGCGGCGTGCATGGGAACTCGCCATGGAACAGGTGGCGGTCGGTACCACACACTCCACATGCTTCCACTCGGATAAGAAGTTCATCGGGTCCCGGGGACGGCCTATCTACCTCCCGGGTGAACAGGCGTCCGACGCCGTCCAGCCGCATCGCCTTCATCGGTCAATCCTCCCCAAACGCCGATCGCCAAAATGAAAGTTTTCCCGCATTTCCGTAAGGTCCTACGATCCGCTGACTTCAGATGTAGCCGAGAGCGGCATCAGAAAGATAGAAGAGCGCCTCGTCGGTACGGAGCGCTGCCAGGCGCTTCTGGCGGATTGTGTTGAAAATGCGTTTATCGTTGGTTTAGTCGGCGATTTGGCCGCTTCCGCTCTGATGGGTGACCAGGTTTTGCGGTGGATAGTCTGCCGGCGG
>JACDQI010000186.1 GCA_015657675.1 Devosia sp. | reverse complement strand
CCTCCCCGCAAGGGGGAGGGTGACCTGACTGAACCACCCCTTATCCCACTCACTTAGTAGAGACTTCCTCCGCTCCCCCGGTCTTGCAGAACAATCAAGCCAGAAGGCCGATTGTCGAGCGAGCGGCAACGAGTCTAGGATCACCTCCAAGAGGGCTGGCACAGATCGGCCTTCGCTGCAGGGAAAGGACTACCATGCGCAAATCACTCCTCGTTGTTGCCATTGCTGCTCTCGCCGTCTCCACGGCGATGACGCCGGCGGTGTTCGCCCAGGCGCGAACCGACGTGAAGGTCGGCCTCGTGCTCGAGCCCCCCAGCCTCGACCCGACCGCTGAAGCGGCCGCGGCCGTCGACGAAGTCGTCTATGCCAACGTGTTTGAAGGCCTCACCCGCTTTGCGCCCGATGGCAGTGTGATTCCGGCGCTGGCCAAGTCCTGGGAAATCTCCGAGGACGGGCTCACCTACACCTTCAAACTGGTGGAAGGCGCCAAGTTCCACGACGGCACCGATTTCAACGCCGACGATGTGAAGTTCTCGCTCGACCGCATCAATGCGGAAGGCTCGCTCAACGCCCAGAAGGCGCTCTATGCCGATATCGCGTCGGTCGAAGTCGTCGACCCCGCCACCGTCAAGGTGACGCTCTCCAAGCCCAATGGCGACCTGATCTACAACCTTGCCTGGGGCGATGCGGTAATCGTGGCGCCGGAAACGGCTGACGGCAACAAGACCAAGCCGGTTGGCACCGGTCCCTTCACCTTCGCCAACCGCGTCGAAGGTGACAGCATCACGCTCGCCAAGAACCCTAACTACTGGGGCAACCCGATCAAGCTCGAAGGCGCCACCTTCAAGTTCATCGCTGACCCGACCGCCGCGTTCGGTGCCATGCAGGCGGGCGACGTCGACACCTTCCCGAACTTCCCGGCGGCCGAGACCATCGCGCAGTTCCAGAATGATCCGCGCTTCCGCGTCGTCGTCGGTTCGACCCAGGGCGAAACCATCCTGGCGATGAACAACGGCAAGGCGCCGCTCGACAACGTCAAGGTGCGCGCTGCGATCGCTCACGCCATCAACCGCGAGGACGTCATCAACGGCGCCATGTCAGGCTTCGGCCTGCCGATCGGCTCGTTCTTCCCGCCGGGCGATGCCAACTATGTCGATCTGACCGCGCAGTCGGCCTACGATCCTGAAAAGTCCAAGGCGCTGCTCGCCGAGGCCGGCATCACCGACCTGACGCTGTCGCTCAAGCTCCCGCCGGTCGAAGGCTATGCCCGTCGCGGTGGCGAGATCATCGCTCAGCAGCTGGCCGCCGTCGGCATCAAGACCGAGACGACCAATCTGGAATGGGCGCAGTGGCTGGACGAGGTCTTCAAGCAGAAGAACTACGACCTCACCATCATCTCGCACACCGAGCCGAACGACATCTCGATCTTCTCGCGGCCAGAATACTACTTCGACTACAAGTCGGATGCGTTCAACAAGATCATCGCCGACATCTCGGTCACCGCTGATCCGGCCAAGCGCGCCGAACTGCTGAAGGCCGCCCAGAAGCAGCTGGCTGACGACTATGCTGTCGGCTTCCTCTTTGGACTGGCCAAGCTCGGCGTCGAAAACGCCAAGCTCAAAGGCATGTGGGAAAATGCCCCCGCCCAGGCCACTGACCTGACCGCGGTGTATTGGGAAGAGTAAGGCATACCTCTCCTTGGTCGCCTTCTCCCCTTGTGGGAGAAGGTGCCCGAAGGGCGGATGAGGAGGGGCTTTGGGTGCAACCTGGCCCTGCACCAACCCCACCCACCGTCATCCTCGGGCTCGACCCGAGGACCCATCTCTCCCCGTGCCCCACACCATCATTCCGGTCGCGGAACCCTGGGTCCTCGCGAGACCTACTGTTGAGACTTGACCTTGCACCGACGCTCCCAAATCGCCTTAATGCGCCGATGCATCTCTTGACCCGCTTCGCGCCCATCCCCCTCGCAGGCACCACCTGATGCCGGCTTTTCTTCTCGGCAGGCTGGTGTCTTTGACGCTCAGCCTTCTCGCCGCCAGCGTGGTGATCTTCCTCGTGCTTGAAGTGGTGCCGGGCGATCCGGCGCAGTTCATGCTCGGGCTCAACGCTACGCCCGAACTCGCTGACGCCTTGCGCGAGCAGCTCGGCCTCAACGGCGCGTTGCACGAGCGCTATTTCACCTGGCTCTTCGGCCTGCTGCATGGCGATCTCGGCATTTCCTACGGCTACAAGGTGCCCGTCGCCGATCTCGTCGCCGACCGCATCTGGATCTCGCTGCCGCTCGCCATCTATGCGCTGCTGCTCTCGACGCTGATCGCCTTCCCGGTCGGTATCCTCGCCGCCAGCCGGCGCAATTCACCCACCGACGTGTCCATCATGGGCCTCACCCAGCTCGGCGTCGCGGTCCCGAACTTCTGGTTCGCCATGCTGCTGGTGCTGCTCTTTGCCATCACGCTGCGCTGGTTCTCGGCCGGTGGCTTTGCCGGCTGGCAGGATCCGGTGGCGGCGATCAGATCGCTGACTCTCCCAGCCATCGCGCTCGCCCTGCCGCAGGCCTCGATCCTGGCGCGCGTCATGCGCTCGTCGCTGCTCGATACGCTGGGCGAGGACTATGTGCGCTCGGCCCGCGCCAAGGGCCTCACGCGTGGTCAGACGCTCTGGAAACATGCACTGCGCAATGCGCTGATCCCGGTGCTCACCATCATCGGGCTGCAGTTTTCCTTCCTCCTTGCCGGGGCCGTCATCATCGAGAATGTCTTCTTCCTCCCCGGCCTGGGGCGCCTCGTCTTCCAGGGCATCACCCAGCGCGATCTGATTGTGGTCAAATCGGTGGTGATGATCCTCGTCTTCGCGGTGATCCTCGTCACCTTCCTCGTCGACATCGCCTATGCGCTGGTCGATCCGCGGCTGCGGCGGTCGACTCGATGAGCAGCTTTGCCCAACCCCTGCGGCAGGACTCGCTGTGGCGCGCCGCGCTCCGCTCGCGCAACTTCCTCATCGGCGCGGTGATCACCGCCGTCTTTGTGCTCGCCGCGGTCGTCTCGATCGTCTGGACGCCCTATGATTTTGCGGCGCAGAACATTCCCAACAAGTTCAAACCGCCCTCGGCCGAGCACTGGTTCGGTACCGATCATTTCGGCCGCGATATCCTCTCGATGATCATGCGCGGCGCGCAGACTTCGATCACCGTGGCGCTGGTCGCCGTCAGTGTCGGCGCCGCCATCGGCACGCCACTCGGGCTGTGGGCTGCCGCACGTCGTGGCACGCTGCTCGATGAGACCATCATGCGGCTCAACGATCTGGTCTTTGCCTTCCCGGCGCTGCTGATCGCCATCCTCATCACCGCCGTGTTCGGCCCCAGCGCACTCAATGCCATCATCGCCATCGGCATCTTCAACGTGCCGGTGTTTGCGCGGCTGGCGCGGGCCGGGGCGCTCACCCTCTGGCAGCGCGAGTTCATCATGGCGGCGCGCGTCGCCGGCAAGGGCCCGGCGCGGATTTCGGCCGAGCATATCCTCCCCAATATCTTCAACACACTGCTCGTGCAGATCACCATCCAGTTCGCGCTCGGTATCCTGGCCGAAGCGGCGCTGGCCTATGTCGGGCTCGGGGCACAGCCGCCGATCCCAGCTGGGGCAAGATGCTCTCGGACAGCCAGACCATGATCTCCATCGCCCCGCATGTGGCGCTGATCCCCGGCCTCACCATCGTCCTGATGGTGCTGGGGGTGAACCTCCTCGGTGACGGCCTCCGCGACGTCTTTGATCCGCGCCTGCGGCGGAGCCGGTCATGAGTCTCCTCACCGTTTCCAACCTGTCGCTGCGCATCGGCGAGACGCCGATCCTCCGCGATATCGATCTCTCGGTTGACGCCGGTCAGGTGCTCGGCATCATCGGCGAGAGCGGTTCGGGCAAGTCGATGACGGCCCTCTCGATCATGCAGCTGGCGCCCGCCGGCACGCAGTTTGGCGGCTCCATCGTGCTCGACGGGCAGGAGCTGATCGGCCGGCCCGAACGCGACATGTGCGCCATTCGAGGTCGCGATGTCGGCATGGTGTTCCAGGAGCCGATGACGGCGCTCAACCCGCTGATGACCATCGGCGATCAGGTGGCCGAAACCGTACTCGTCCATCGCCGCATCGCCCGCGCCGAGGCCGAACGCATCGCGTCAGAGACGCTCGACCGCGTTG
This sequence comes from Devosia sp., assembly GCA_015657675.1. Classification (GTDB taxonomy): domain Bacteria; phylum Pseudomonadota; class Alphaproteobacteria; order Rhizobiales; family Devosiaceae; genus Devosia_A. The sequence continues at coordinate 1,321 of JACDQI010000186.1, read as the reverse complement.
GCCTCCCCGCCGCCGCCTTCCCGCGCGATCGCTACCCGCACGAACTCTCGGGCGGGCAACGCCAGCGAGTCGTCATCGCCATGGCCATTGCGGCCGGTCCCAAGCTGATCATTGCCGACGAGCCGACCACGGCGCTCGACGTCACCACCCAGGCGCAGGTGCTGACGCTGCTCAAGCGGCTGGTCGATGAGGATGGGCTGGGGCTTATCCTCATCACCCACGATCTCGCCGTGGTCGCTGGCATTGCCGATACCGTCGCCATCATGAAGGCCGGCGAAGTGGTCGAGGCCGGGCCCACCGTCGAACTCTTCCGCAACCTCACGCACCCCTATTCGAAGGCGCTGTTCGAGGCCTCCTCGCACCAGCCGCCGCGCAATCCGCCTGCCGTCACCGGCGGCACGCCGGTGCTCGCCGTCGACGAAGTGGTGCGCGACTATCCGCTGCATCGCACACGTCTCTTTGCGCCGCCCAAGCATTTCCGCGCCGTCGATCATGTGTCCCTCAAGATCGAGCGCGGCGAGAATGTCGGGCTGGTCGGCGAGAGCGGTTGCGGCAAGTCGACCCTCGCCCGCGCCATCATGGCGCTCGAACCGATCCAGGGCGGCGCCATCGCCATCGATGGCTCCTGGCTCGACCCCAGGCACGGCGCGAGCTTTGATACCCGTCGCAAGCTGCAGGTGGTGTTCCAGGATCCCTACGGTTCGTTCAATCCGCGGCAGCGTGTCGACACGCTGGTCAGCGAGCCGTTCCACCTGCTCAAATCCGCCGCCCCGCAGGGCGCCGAGCGCGACAAGCGCATCGCCCGGGCGCTCGAAGAGGTGGGGCTCTCGTCAGCCGACGCGCACAAGTACATCCACGAGTTCTCCGGCGGGCAGCGGCAGCGCGTCGCCATCGCCCGAGCGCTGATCATCGAGCCCTCGCTGATCATCCTCGACGAAGCCGTGTCGGCGCTCGACGTCTCGATCCGCGCGCAGATCCTCGATCTTCTCGCCAATCTCTCGGACCGGCTGCAGCTCAGTTATCTCTTTATCAGCCACGACCTCTCGGTGGTGCGCGCCATCACCGACCGCGTGCTGGTGATGCGCTCAGGCAAGATCGTCGAGGACGGGCCCACCGAACAGGTCTTTGCCAACCCGCAGCACGCCTACACGCAGGAACTGCTCGCCGCCACGCCCAACCTCGAACGGGCGTTGCGAGAACGCGAAGCTGCCGCATGACCCCCCTCCCAACCTCCCCCACAAGGGGGGAGGTGCCGGCAGGTGGATGGGGTCAGATCGCGGGAAATTCACCGGACGACACCCTCCCCCTTGTGGGGAGGGAT
>JACDQI010000018.1 GCA_015657675.1 Devosia sp. | reverse complement strand
GGCCAAGATGAGCCAGAATTGACTACTGATTTCGGCCAGTTCGACTTCATCATCGTAGGGGCCGGCTCAGCAGGCTGCGTGCTCGCCAACCGGCTGAGTGCCAACCCACGGCATTCCGTGCTGCTTGTCGAAGCAGGTGGCAGCGACCGCTATCATTGGGTCGATATCCCGATCGGTTACCTCTTCACCATGGGCAACCCGCGGACCGACTGGCTGATGAAGACCGAGCCGGAAGGCGGCTTGAACGGCAGGGCGTTGAACTACCCGCGCGGCAAGGTGTTGGGGGGATGCTCCTCGATCAACGGCATGATCTACATGCGCGGCCAGGCTGCCGATTACGATGGCTGGCGCCAGATGGGCAATGCCGGCTGGGGCTGGGACGATGTCCTACCCTATTTCCTCAAGTCGGAAGACCATCATGGCGGGGCCAACGCGGACCATGGCGCGCGGCGAGTGGCGCGTGGAAAGCAGCGCCTGTCGTGGCCAATTCTCGACGCCTTTCAGGCAGCGGCAGAAGAGCTCGGCATTCCGCGCGTTGCCGACTTCAACGCAGGCGATAATTTCGGCTCGGGCTATTTCGAGGTCAATCAGCGCAATGGTGTTCGCTGGAACACATCGAAGGCCTTCCTGCGGCCGGCGATGCGGCGACCGAACCTTAGGGTACTGACCGGCGCCGAGGTCGAGACCCTGACCGTGGACGGCAAGCGGGTGACCGGCATTGCGTTCCGACATGCGGGACACCGGGTCGCTGCCCGGGCCGGGCGGGAAGTCATCCTGTCGGCAGGGGCGGTGAACTCCCCAAAACTGCTCGAGCTCTCCGGCATTGGTCGTCCCGATGTACTGCAGGCCTTGGGCATCGTGGTCGCGCACGCGCTCGATGGCGTCGGCGAAAATCTGCAGGACCATCTGCAGATCCGCACGGTGTTCAAGGTCAGCAACGCCAGGACGCTCAACACGCGCTACCATAACCTGTGGAGCCGTGCCGGCATGGGGCTGGAATATGGCTTGCGGCGCAGCGGACCGCTGTCGATGGCGCCGAGTCAGCTCGGCATCTTTGCCAAGTCCGATCCTCGTCTGGCCACGCCGGACCTGGAGTATCACGTCCAGCCGCTCTCAACCGACCGGCTGGGGGAACCGCTGCACCGGTTCGATGCGGTGACGGTGTCGGTGTGCAACCTCCGACCTGAAAGTCGCGGCACGATCCACATCGGCAGCGCCGACGCATCGCAGGCACCCAGGATCCGGCCGAATTATCTCAGCACCGAGGCCGACCGGCAGGTGGCCGCAAACTCGATCCGTCATGCGCGGTCGCTGATGCGCACCAAGGCGGTAGAGCGCTTCGCCCCGATCGAGTTCCTGCCCGGCCCCGAATTTGAGGACGATGCCGAGTTGGCGCGCAAGGCAGGGGACATTGCGACGACGATCTTCCACCCCGTCGGAACATGCAAGATGGGGCTGGACGCCATGGCGGTGGTGGACCCGCAACTGCGCGTCCACGGCCTTGCCGGCTTGCGCGTCGTCGACGCCTCGATCATGCCGGCCATCACATCAGGCAATACCAATTCACCGGTGATCATGATCGCCGAAAAGGCGGCCGAGCACATTCTCCAGCACTGAGGATCGGAACTCGTCCTCGCGCACGATACTGAAGGTGTGCGGTCGATTCACGCCTGCCGGCTCTGCAATCGATAGTTTTGGGAGCGCGAGCTGCACCAGCTTTGCAAACAGACGTTCGCGGCGCAACCTTGATCACGAAGCGCGACTGGCGTTCGACCAGCGTCGCCCCATAGCTGTTCTTGGACCCGCCGATGAGATCGCCCTCGGTCGGCAGGGCGAATGCCACCAGTCGGCGAGATCACCGAGAAGACCGAGGACGACGCTCGATCGAACCGGCGCCCAATCGACTTCATCGACTCCCCAGCCTGCGATCGATCCCAGATCTCCGCTCGCTGAGCTGCGGAATAGTAGATGCGACGTCGCTGCTTCATGGCTCACACTCCATCTCCAATCGAAGACTAGTGTGTTGCGCTCACCGGTTGAGCCCACCGCCAGAAGCGCTCCCCCGGCAACGACGCCATTCTCTCGTTGTTCGTACCGCCAGTTGCAGCGGCACCACGCGGCGGTCAGATCCGAAACCGGCTGTCGGATGTCGTGTCAATTGGCATTTACTCGCCCTACTGGGGACTGGATTTCGCGAGTATGGTCTGCTGATCACCAGGCAGTTTAATCCTGGCTCATCGAAGGCGCCGTTAAAGGGGAGTTGCACGTGTCTCCGAAGCTAAAGATCACCGCAATCAAGCCGTATGCCGTATGGGTGGGCATCCGCAACCAACTCGTCGTCAAGGTCGAGACCGACCAGGGCGTCTTTGGCTGGGGCGAGAGCGGACTCTCGGGCCGCGAGAAGGCGGTGGTCGGCGCTATCGAGCATTACCGTGAGTTCCTCATCGGCCGCGATCCCTTCGCCATCGGCGCGATCTGGCAGGAGATGTATCGCAGTCAGTATTTTGAGGGCGGTCGCGTGCTCCAGGCAGCGATATCGGCCATCGACATCGCGCTTTACGACATTAAGGGCAAGACCTTGGGCGTGCCCGTCCATGAACTCCTTGGGGGCAAGCAGCGCAACGTCATCCCCACCTTCGCCACTACCTCCGCGCCGCCCGGTCCGGAGATGATAGAGCAGGCAAAAATGCTGATCGAGAAGGGCTGGACCGCCATGCGCCTGTCGCCCGCCGATCATGGCAACGGCGAGATTTACGAGCCACGCGAGTCGATCGCCAAAACCGCAACATGGATGGTCAAGGCCCGCGAGGAACTGGGTAGCGAAGTGGTCCTCGGCATCGACTACCATCATCGGCTATCAATCGCCGAGGCGGTCAGCTTCTGTCAGAAGATGCCGTCCGGGACGCTCGACTTCCTTGAAGAGCCGATCCGCGACGAAACGCCAGAGGCCTATGAATCGCTCCGCACCATGGTCGATGTGCCTTTCGCCATCGGTGAGGAGTTTGCCTCGAAGTGGCAATTCCTGCCCTACATCGAACGCGGCATTCATCAGTTCAACCGCCTTGACGTCTGCAATGTGGGCGGTCTGACAGAGTCGATGAAGATCGCCGGCTGGAGCGAGGCCCACTATGTCGACCTGATGCCCCACAATCCGCTGGGTCCGATCTGCACCGCGGCGACTGTCCACTTCGCCGCTTCCGTTGCCAACTTCTCGTGGCTCGAAACCCGGGCAAGCCCGGCCGAATCCCTGGGCTTTGACAATTCTGAATTCTTCCCCGTCCAGCCTCGCCTCGAAGGCGCCGTCTACCCCGTGAGCGACGCCCCAGGACTCGGTATCGAAGTCAACGAGGCCCTCATCGCCGCCCAAAGCTTCAAATTCTGGGAAGCCCCGCATCTGAAGCGCAAGGACGGGTCGGTGACAAACTGGTAGATCGGCCGCTGGCAGCGCTGGGATTTGAGCGGGAAGCCGGCGGTTGCCGTCGAGTTGGCAGCTGGGAGGCCAGGCGCCAAGGGAGGACTTACAATTGAAGATCAAGAGCATCAGGGCGTTCCCCATCACCAACCCGATTGCCGGCGGGACCTATGAGGAGGCAAAGCAGCGGGGTACGGCGCGCCGACCCCCATGGACCAAGGATGCCGAAGTCGCCAACCCGATGTCGCGCTATCCGCGCTACAAGGCGCTGCGCTCGAGCTGGAATGCCGCCTTTCCGGCGGTGGGCGTGCTGGTCACGACCGAAGACGACTCGTGGGGCTTCGGCACCACCGGCTATGGCCAGCCGACGATCAGCCTGATCAACGATCATATCGGCCCCTTGCTTGATGGCGAGAATGCCCTCGCGACCGAAAAGCTCTGGGATATGATGATGCGCATCACCTCCCCCTATTCGCCGTCAGGGCTTGCCTCCTACGCCATCAGCGGCATCGACCTGGCGCTCTGGGATCTCAAGGGCAAGACGCTCAAGCTGCCGGTCTACGAACTGGCCGGCGGCCTCGCCCGCGACAAGCAATTCTGCTACGCGACCGGGAACGACACCGACTGGCACATGGAGCTGGGCTTTAAGGCCACCAAGCTCGCCTGCCCCTATGGCACGGCCGACGGGCTCGAGGCGCTGGACAAGAACGAGGCATTCGTCGGCAAGGCGCGTGAGCTCATCGGGCCGCATGTCGAGCTGATGCTCGATTGCTGGATGGCCTTTGATGTCGAGTTTGCGGTGCGCCTCGCGCATCGACTGAAACCGTTCAACCTCAAGTGGATGGAGGATTGCCTCCTGCCCGAGGACCACACCTCGCACAAGGCGCTGCGGGAACGCCTGCCCTGGCAGACGCTATCGACGGGCGAGCACTGGTACACGCCCTATACTTTTTTCGAGGCGGCCAAAGATCGCGTCGTCGACATCTTCCAGCCCGACATCCACTGGGTCGGGGGCTTCACGGCCGTGCAGAAGATCACTGCGATCGCCGATGCCGCAGGGCTCGAAGTCATCTGTCACGCCGGCATGAACACACCCTATGGCCAGCACTTTAATGTCTCTGCCCCGAACAGCCGATGGGGCGAGTTCTTCGTCGGCGGGTCGCCGGGCCAGCCGCTCAAGGAGACCAACAACTACCCGGGCATGGCTGTGCCGGTGAACGGCTACGTTGAGGTGAGCAGCGAACCCGGCTTCGGCCACGGCCTGTCGCTCGCCGCGATCGACAAGATGACCCTCTGACGCTGGGGGTTCGTCGCACCGGAGGGATGACTGAAGACAAGCTTAAGGTCGAACAGGAATGACCCGCCCACCAATCAAGGGCCTACTGACTGAGGAACGCTGGCATTGCTGGCACTGCCGCCCATGGCGAGCAGGTCGACCCGCTTCCGCCAGACTTTTCGTGACAGACCTCCAAGCTAAGAGCGCTGCCTGCTTCCAGCCTCACAGTGCGGCACGGTGTGCTTGACCCTTCCACAACGGGGATCACACTATGCGCTTCGCGTTGACCCTCACACTTTTGGGAGCTGGCCTTACGCTAAGTGGTACCGCTACCGAACAATGGCTGGCCGCAGGCTCGCGGCGCGTGGCCGCTTAAGCCAAGATCGGCCCCTGCCCCAAGTCCCCTTCGCGCCACAAAGGGTCATTTGAAATAGCCGCTTAAGCTGCCTTGTGATCGATCAGTGTGTGGATTAGCTCTGCGATGACATACAGCCTGCAGGGCTTGTCCAAGAAGAGGCCGTCCTTGGTCAAGTCGGTTGCCTTCACGTCCTGACGTCCGACGTACGTTGCTGTCAATCGGTGGTCATGCGGCTTTGATCAGGCACGCGTTCGGGGCCATTCTTTCAGGTCCTTTGGATCTTTATCGGCGCCCTGCTCGAGATCACGATCTCGTTGCCCATCACTCGACAGCATCCTGAGAAGGAAACATCCGAAGTGAACGCATGCGGTCGGGCTTGCTATGAAATCTGACGTTCGCGGACGATCTCATCCACTGAGCGGGCGCAGACTTCCACAGCAATGTCGAGCTGCGCGCGCGTGGCAGTGAGCGGCGGCGCCATCTCCAGCGCCGTGCCGATGCGGCAGGCCAATACCCCATGCCGACGCATCCGGTTGACGATGGCCGAAACCGTATCGTCTTCGAACTTTGCCTTCGTCGCGCGATCGGAGGTAAAGTCTACGCAGTGCCACATACCGATGCCGCGCACTTGACCGACAATCGGATGGTGGGCCAAGGCCGCCGACAGCTCGCTGCCAAAATAGGCGCCATTGTCGCGCGCGGCGTCGACAAGCCCCTCGCGACGCTTGATGCCGATGCTGCGCCCGCCGCCGCGGCGCGCTCGCATGACCTGAAAACGTATGCACATG
>JACDQI010000185.1 GCA_015657675.1 Devosia sp. | reverse complement strand
TTGGGCTGCAGTTGCTCGTCGACCAGCCCGATCATGGCTGGCGGCATCGCTTCACGACGGTTGCGCGCGCCGTCGGCATGGATCCTGAGATCCGCAGGTACCTGCAGGGACATACCCCAGAAGACGAGGCATCCAAGTATGGCGACTACCCGGCGACGGCTCTCTTTCGGGAGGTCATGAAGATCCCCCGCTACGAGCTCGACTAGCGTCGCTCAAATGCGACCGACCAACTCAACCAATTCACAATACCGGATACCGATACCGTGGATGCGGGACTCGGTATCGGTACTCGGAGGCGCAGGTGCCAACAGCAGACGAAGTGTATGACCTTGTTGCCAGCTTTATCGGCGATGGGCGCTTGCCCTCGGCCGACGCGATCGTGGCACGGCTAGGCGGTAGCAAGACCCGTGTCCTGGCTCTTCGAGACGAGGCCTACGCGCGACTCCGCGCTGAGGGCAAGCCGACGGACCCAATGGCTGGGCTTCAATCGGCCGCCGAGCCGATGCTCCGCAAAGTGCTGGAGCTCGCAACACTGCGGATCGAAAAGGAATATGCCGGCGAGATCGCTTTGCTCAGGGCCCAGATTCAAACGCTCAACGCTGATGTCGCCCAGGCTTTCGGTGCCGAAGAGCGGGCCAGCAAGGCCGAAGAGCAGCATGCTCGCCTGGCTGCCAGCCATGAAGAACTCAACGAGGCTTTTGCCCGGCAATCCGAGACGATGCTGGTCGATCGCGAGCGGGCAACCATAGCTGAGCAACAAGCGATCGCGGCTGAACAGCAGCTCGCGAGCATGACACGGACCTATGAGGATTTGGTCGAAGCGTTTGGATCGTTGGCTGCCGGCATCAAACCAACAGCGAAGGCGGTCGCTCCGAGCGATCGCGAGTTGGAGGCAGTGCTGCGTGCGGGGAGGTTTGACGATTATCCGCCGAGCAGGAACGATATCTGCAAGCGGATGCGTGCGACTGACTCCAGCTGGAGCATCCCGGTCGCCCAGCTCGCGCTGTCGCGGGTGATGGCGCGATAACCCTTATATTATCACGCACTGACACGATAATGAGGAACCTTCGGACTGCGCGGGCTTGGCGTAGGGCGTCCTACTGAACGCTGTCTACGTCTTTGTTTGCACTATCAAGCAATGCCGCGTCGCGGATAGCACACAGCATGGCGTGCAGCTCCTATGTCCTCGTAGGCGAGAAAGGCGAAGGGGATACAGAAAGCTGACTGCCCCGGCCGTAGCGGTCGCGATCGAGAAACGTGCGGTGTCATTGGCGGGGAATGCTGTGCTCATGGTGAGCAGGATGGTCCCCAGTCGGTCACGTCAACTAACAGCGACGATCCAATTCTAGTCACCAACACGAATGGCCAGGTCACCTTTGGTGCGTTTCTTTCGTGTGCGCGGGCCAACGAAACTGAGCCAATCGGCCTCCAGCGAGAGGGGGAATTGCTGCACGTTTCCGAATACGTCCTGCCAGCCCACAAGTAGCTCACACCACACCCGGTTAAAGGTATCCCAGTCCAACTCCAACGGATCAGCGTTGTCGGCGTGGCGGAAGTCTGAGGCGAAGAACGTAAGAGAAATTGATTTCGTCGCGCCAGTGACAACAGGCTCCCCATACGCTTCCGACTTGTCCGACTGTCGCCAGAATAACACCCGCGTGTGATCCGGGCTGCCACCGACCGCTGAAATCGTGGCCTTTCCAGACACTTGAATATCGGACGCAGGCGATTGACCGGTGTTCGCTAGCTCTACAGTGACCTGGATCCAGGACTCTCCGAGTTCATATCTCGCTGACGAGCAATGTAGGTACGCCCTGATCTGCGCCTCACCAATCTCGCGACTGTTTCTGATTGCGGTCCAGGTCTGCCGGAGTGAAACGAGAAGTGCTGCTAATCCGAAGACGCTGACCGTGGTGCTGACGATGGTTAGCAGCAAAAGCGCATAGGACCAGGCCGACATATCGAGCTGAGACCTAAGATCGGACTGCGAGGTGAAGTCTTGCGCCGCAGTCGCTGATGCCTCCGCCTCGCACCTTTGTGTGGCAGGTATGTCCGCTGCAGCAGCAATACACCTAGAGAATGTATCTTGGCGGGACGCAAAGGCTTGTTCGGCGACTGCAGACAGGCCGTCCAGTTGATCGCTCCGATAGCGATTGAACTCTGCCCAACAGACTCCACCAGCAAGAACTAGTGAGGCACCGCAGGTGACGATCGTGAAAAGTAGCCAGGAGGGGACAGATCTGCGCATCGCTGACGAAATTGGCATCATCTAAGCCAAAGCACGACAACGGCGGCTATTCGCGTGGCGACACTAAAGCTGGGTTCCAGACGCTTCAGCAACCTATTCCACTTTGTGAGGAATGAACGGTGCGTTTTCTTGCTAGAGCTGGTCATCTGGTCGGTCCTTTCCATTGAAAAAATCTTCAATGGCTGCCGACTAAGATTATCTGGGCTGCGATTCGCGGGGATAGGTCAACAATCAAGCGCGATTATACCCGCTTCCAGTGGTGATTTGGCCGGTCCCGCTTGCACCTCTGGGGAATGTTTACCCCGAGGCAGAGTTCAGTCATCGCACGAAAACCAACCATCAGCATTCCCGCTGACGCTCTCGAGGTTGGCGACAACGTCATCCTCCGGGGCGAGGTAACGCGCATGGCCAAGAACGCTGCCGGCGCCTGGGAGGTGACGGTTCAACCACCAGGCCGGGCACGCTGCAGTGCGAGATCGCGCGCGGCTTTGGCCAGCTCAAGAAGCCGGTCCTATGTAACGGGGATGCACCATGCCCAGGTAGCGGCTGGCGAGCTGGGGGGTCGATCTCGGCGATCTCGCGCGGGCGCAGCAGCGTGAGGCCCGGGCGCCCAAGGCGTTGACCGGCACGCCAAAATGGTGCCCCATACTTCCGAGATCCGCTCGGCCCGCTCGTGCGCCTTCTCTGTTGCCTTGCCGGTCGGATTTTCAACAGGCGATCGGCGCCGTCCTTGAGCACCATCTGCCGGATCCACTCGATCGTGCCGTTCGGGTTAGGCCTGAGGATCTCCATGGCCGCCACGTCGCGCGCCATCGGCCGACGATGCCAAACATTTCAATGTTCTTCGGTCCAGAGAACTGGTACAGTGAAACTTGATCCGAGGCGTGAAAAAGCCCGGCAATACTGGACTTTTGGCGGGTGGCGATGGAATCCCTCCCTCTCCGCCATTCTCTCCTCCTATGTATTTGCTTTCGAACAGTATTTTTATCTGGCACTTGTTGGCGCCCTAACTTTCGCCCTAACAAGTCGATCTCGAACAGCTATGAACTGTCGCGAACAATCCCCGCGTCCAATCTGCGGCGTGTGAGCAGACTGAAAGCGGTTGATGGGTTTTCGGCCCCCTGACACTCTCGCCACCCAATCCGTTTGAACAGCCTAGGCGAGTTGGAGTCGTCGCTCCGGTTCGGTCTGAGTCGCCACCATTCGGTTTCTCTGTTCGTCGGCCAAACTTTTGCCAGCGTAGGTCAGGTGTCTCAGAAACCGGAGACCACCCACAATGGCTGATTTAGATACTGCGAAAGAGGCCTTTGCCCTCGCATACACCATCCCCGACCTGCTCAAAATTCTCGGCGTCGGTCGTACGCACCTTTACTGCCAGATCAACTCAGGGGCTCTGCCGGCGCGCAAGGTTGGCCGCCGCACACTTGTTCTTCATGAGGATGTCCAGGCGTTTCTTCGCAACCTCCCGGTGATCCGATGAACCGCACCCCGCCCCCCAATCTTGGCAATCCAATGCCCGCCATTTCGGAAACGGCTTTGAACGCCCAAGGGGGCCGGCGCGTCGGCGCCGACGGCGTGAGTACAATTGGGCGATGCGCTACTGTCCAACGCGGCGATGATGTGGAGCTGGCAAAGATATTGGCGATCCGCCTGGAACACGCATGCGAGGGGCAGGTTGTTTACGACAGTGGCGGCTTCTGGGCGTGGGGACCGACCGACTGGCGGCGGGTGGAGGATCGCGACATGCGGATGGCGTGCCATGGGTTTTCCAGTGCGGAAATGATCGAGCGAAAGGGGTTACTCGCCATTTCATCACTCAAGATCGACGGCATCATTCACGAAACCGCCACCATCCTGCGCGCACCAGGGTTCTTCGATCATCCTACCGTTGCGCTCAACGCTGGCAACGCCGTTATCACCATCGATCCTGCCGGCGTCGTCAATACCCGTCCCCATGATCCTGACGACCGGTTTCGCTTTACCATTCCGGCCGATTTCACGATCAACACTGATGCGATCCCGCCTCCCAATTCGATGCTCCACACTCTGCTCGAAGGGGCTTTCCGAGACGATCCCGATGCGGCGGACAAGATGTGGCTGATTGCCGAAATCCTTGGCGCCGCTGCCTTCGGTATGGCGACCCGCATGCCCTCGCCCAAGGCGTTCATTTTCCTTGGCGAGTCGGCGAACAACGGCAAGTCAACAATCGCCAGCCTGCTGTCTTGTCTGCTGCCTGCCGGCTCTGTGTCCTCGATCAAGCCCGCCGACTTCGCCGATCCCGCCCGCATCGTGAACCTGGCCGGCAAGGCTGCGAACGTGGCCGATGAAATCTCGGGCGCCGTGGCTGGCGAGGCATTCAAGGCGGCGGTCACCGGAAACCCGATGGAAGCCCGCGATCTCTACCGCTCAGCCGTAACGTTCGTGCCTCGCGCACTTCACGTCTTCACGACGAATAGCCTGCCAACTTTCCACGGCGGATTGGATCGAGGGCTTCAGCGTCGCCTTGTGGTGCTGACATTCAACCGGCCCATTCCGCTGTCAGAGGTGATCGTTGATATTGCCGATCGAATTTGCCGAGATGAGCTTGACCTCTTGCTCAGCTTCGCGATTGCCGGCGCGATCCGTCTGATGCGCAGGCAGAGTTACACCATCCCCTCGTCTTCTGAAGTTTCCCTGCGTTCTTGGCTTATCCTCGATCCGGTGCATGAGTGGTTCGAGGCGCGAACTTGGCCCTGCGATGAAGAACCCGACACTGGGTGGCCGGCTATTCGTGAGCTGTATCGCGACTTCAAGGCGTGGGCGGTGGATCAAGGGCATGCCGAACGCAACTTGCCCTTGGTCAACAACTTCTCTCAGCGGCTCAAGTCGATGCCGGGCGTTGTAATGTTCCGGCGATCAAGCGGTACGGTGGCGAAGGGGATATCTTGCGGCCGGGTGGATGGCGCTTAGCTCTGCCTCGTCCAGGTCCGACCACTGAAGCCGGGTGATCTCCGCCTGGCGCCTGGTGGAGTAGATCGCGAACGCGATGAGGCGCGTCATAGGGGCCATAGCCGGCCGCTGGGTCTGGCGCTGGGCGTAGTGCCCCATGATCCGCTCCAGCTCGTCTAGGGTGGGTCTCCGGTCCCTGCTGGCACTCTTCGACGTGGTGCCAAGCCTGCGCATGACCTTCTGAGCGCTTGCCATAGCCGCTGGATCAAGCCGGATGCCCCATGCGGGGCCGGCAATGGCGAAGATGGCCGCTAGGTGGCTGATGTAGTTCCCGACCGTCTGCGGCTGTCGCCCGTCCGATAGCTCGGTGGCGAATGCCACGATGTCGGCGCTCGTGATCCGCAAATGACGCATAGTGTAGCACCAATGACGCACAGTTTTCACTATTTTAGTCAACAATTTCAGTGGGTTATCATCAGGTGTAGCACTTTACCCCAAAAGTTCCGTATATGTGCACACATACACACATATGGGAAGTTTAGCCTACACTGCGTCACCTGATGATAAGTCTCTGATCCCGTTGAATAAAATAGTGACGGCGCTGCGACACGGGTACATCGTTCGGCCATCGTGTCTGAAAACAAACCATCAGCCCCTACGTTCCAGCTCACAACTGGCAACCGGATCACTTGCGATGGCGCTCACACCGAAACAGCATCGATTTGTCGAAGAATACCTGATCGACCTGAATGGAACTCAGGCTGCTATCAGGGCTGGCTATGCTCCGTCTGGCGCGCGCACGGAGGCTGCTCGATTGCTGACGAATGCTGACGTGCAAGAAGCGGTGGACCTTGCCAAGACTGATCGCGCAACGCGCATCGGGATCGACGCGGCCTGGGTGCTGTCGCGGCTTCGGGATGAGGTTGAAGCGGACATGGCCGATCTGTACGACGAAAGCAGCGCCCTCCTGCCCGTGGCCGAATGGCCTCTGATCTGGCGCACCGGCCTGATGGTCGGCATTGAGACCGAAGAAATCTCAGTCGATGGCGTCAAGGTCGGTATCGTCCGCAAGGTCAAGCAATCGGATCGGATCAAGCGGCTCGAACTGATCGGCCGCCATGTGGGCGTTCAGGCGTTCAAGGATGTGGTCGATGTCTCGGTGACGGATGGCCTCGCTGATCGCGTCCAGCGTGCCAAGGAACGGGGTATCGCCGCCGCTGCTGCGCGAATGGTTCGGGACGTTTCTCCGCGAAGCGCCACAGCCGTTGAGGTGGACAGGGCGCTACTTGAGCCTGTCGATCTCATTGAGCAGTTCAACGGCGCGATCATGCAGTTTGCCGGCTGCGTGGATTCACGCCATGATTGCACCGCCACACACTCCTGGCGATGATGGTATACAGGCCAAAGCGATATGCGGCTGTTCAATGTCATTGATCGCCGACTGCGCTTATCGCTCGGGAGACAGAATGCTTGGTGGGACGTCTTGGCCGCGGTCGGAGGCAGTGCGCCGGGCAAAGCGATGGCTGGTCGACTTGCTGTTCGGGCTCGCCGGCCCGATGCTTGAAGGCTCGGAGCGCCACCGGCAGTGGCAGCGACGGAGAAGGGTGTCGCCGCCCAGCCCTGTCGCCGGCGCCCAGTTGCCGGCGACCCGGCCGCCCAGCTGAGCGCGCTGAGGTTGGGGACGTCTGACGCGCCGCAACTCAGCATTCTCATCACAAGCTACGGCAATTTCGCCCATGTTGCCGGGTGTTTGCGCTCGATTGCCGACCACCCTCCGGACACGGAATTCGAAGTCATTGTGGCAGACGATGCCTCCGGTGTGCCGGCAATGGCTCAACTCGCCAGCGTGGTGGGGCTGCGATTCCTCCCCAATGACACGAACCTTGGCTACCTTAGGACGGTCAACCGGGCCAGCAGGTCGGCGCGTGGCGAATTCCTCTGGCTGCTCAACGATGACACGCTCGTTACCGCCGGTGCGGCGAATGCCCTGCTCGACGCCCTGCGCCGGGTGCCGGGCTGCGTCGCGGCCGGGTCGCGACTGCTGAACACGGACGGGACGGTGCAGGAGGCAGGAGGTATCGTCTGGCGTGACGGTCGAGCTGCCAATGTCGGCGCAGGCAGTGACCGGTCCGATGCGACGACGCGGTACATGCACGACGTGGACTATTGCTCGGCCGCGTCGCTGATGTTGCGTACTACCGATTTCTCCGCCGCAGGCGGCTACGACGAAGCGTTTTCACCGGCCTATTACGAAGACACCGACCTGGCGTTCACGCTCCGGGCGCAGGGCGGTCGCGTCGTCCTGCAACCGGCCTCCGAGGTGGTGCATGTTGGCGGCGGCTCCTACGGCTCAATCGCTTCGCGACAGTTGCTGCGGGCCAATCGCAGCAGGTTTCTCGCCAAATGGCGGACCGAACTTGCCGGCCACGGCATCGCGGGAGACGAGAGTTTTGCGCCGCGCGACCGGGCCGCCAAACGGGGCGCGGTACTAGTCTTGTCAGCTGCCCGCCCCGACTATGCGATGCTCGAGCGGCTCGCCGGTGCATTCGTGGTCAAACTGTGGATCGACGATCGCACTGCGGCGACGAGGCTTGTCGATCAATGGGGTGCCGCCGGAATCGAGATCATATCGGCCAACACCGAAGAGCGGCTCGGGCGTTGGCTCAAGCAACATCATGCCGCGCTAGACTTCGCGGTGGCGATCGGCGAGGCGGCGCACTCGCCCGGCTATGGCGCAGTGATCAAGCGCTACGCCCATTCCGAATTCCAGCCCAACGGCGAACCCAACGATTTTCGCATTGCGCAATTGCGCAGAACCGACGCCGATAAGGAGCAGCGCCTCACGGCTGCCCTTTCGGATGCAGCGACCAACCTCCCGCCAGTGCCCTGAGGCGTCCCGCTACACGGCTGCGCAACGGTCGCGGTAGATTGGAGTGGCGATAGGAAGCGTGCTTGAAGGTGGCGCGCAGATAGCCGTGCTGTCGCATCCAGGAATCGATCCGGCGCTCGAACCCCTGCTGCCCATAGTCTGGATAGCGCTCGGAGCCAGGGTGGCTGAAGCCATAAATGGGGGCGCGAAATTCCTCGGCCCGTACGAGGTAGCACTGGTCGGAGAAACCGGAGCCGATGAAGAAGTCCTCCGTTTCCCAATCCGACTCGGCCCGGGCCTCGTCTGTGTTGCCATTCCAGAGCAGGTTCGACACCTTGATGCGCGGCTCTGTCTGCATGAGCGCCAGCGCCCCGGGGATCCAGTCGGTTATCGTCTCAGGCAGGCAGTCGCTCATGAAATATAGGATGTAGTCGCAGCGGGTGAGGTTCAGGCCGACCAGCTCGGCGATCGAGTAGCCGTAGGAGCCCGCGAGGTCGGCGCGTGACAGGCCGACCGCGGCGAGGGCAGCGTCCGCATGCTGTTCGACAACCACCGCCTGCGTGAGCAGGCCGCGGTCGATGGCGTTGCCGGCAAGCTGCAGCGCGCCGTCGTAGTTGCTCAGAGCGTTGATCAGCAGCGTTCTCTCGGCGAAGGGGAACACGCTGCGCTCGGTAAGCTGGGCGAGACGCGGTCCGCTCAGCGCCCTGCGCCAGTCGCGATGCCAGCAATTGGTCTGCAGCGCGACGGTTACCATCGGCGGAGCCGGCCGGCGAGGTCGCTGAGCCTGCTGCGCAGCCGGCGCGCCCGGGCCTTGACCGGCGCGGGGAGCCTCGCGAACCATCTGCGGAGCTGTCCGGCGCGACCGCTTTGGCCGGCAGCAGTCGCCCCGGGCTGCACCACCACCGGCAGCGAGAAGGCCTCGCCGAGCGGTTTGCTGCGGCCGGTACGTTCCCAATGGATCAGGCCACGCATCACACGGTCCCAGGCGAGGACTGTTGCCAGCGCGGTCGACAGGTCACCATCGCTGGCCGTGTCATGGCGCTTGGCGAAGGCGGCGTAGGCGTCCCCGATATAGTCGGCGAAGTCGAAGCTCGCAGGGTCGGTCGAATAGCTGTCGCTGAGGGTGTAGCGCAACTGCCGGGCGATGAAGCTTTCGAGGCTAGGGTAGTTCTGGTGGTGAATGTGCAGGCAGGGCGGCGCTAGCAACAGCAATCGCCCACCGTGAACCTTCGGCGGATGGTGGTGACCGTCCTGCCACTCGACATGGCCCCGGCGAAAGAGGCGTATCTGATGGTCGGGGTAAAACAGCGAGCCCTGCATCACCTGGCCGGCGATCGTGTTGAAGCGTGGGATGCCGAAGGCGTCATACGCGCTGCCCTGTGTGTCGAGAAGTTGCGCAATCGCCTCCGGGGCGTCGGCGCTGAGATGCTCGTCGGAGTCGAGCACCAGTATCCAAGGGTTGGTCGCCGCATCGAGATAGTCGTTGCGGATCGCATCGACCATCGCTGTGACGGGTGCCTCGATCACGCGGAAGCCGGCTGCGCGGCAGAGAGCGATCGTCGCGTCGGTGCTCTGCATGTCGACGACGATGCGTTCCGGAATCCAGCTGGTGGAGTCGAGCAAAGCCGGCAGCGTTGCGGCGGAATCCCTGGTGTGGACGATCAGCGAGAGGGCTGGGGCGGCCGTCATTGGCTGGTGTCCCCGTCAATGGTGAAGCGTCCCTGCCAACGCTCGAAGAAGAGACGGCGTGACGCGGCGTGCCGGTTCGGCTTGCGGTTCGACGTCGACTCGAAGTGCAGCGTATCGTGAGCCTGCGCGCAGAGGACCGGCATGCCCAGCTGGCCCGCCCGGAGGCAGAGATCGATGTCCTCGTAGCCGAAGGGATAGGCTTCATCAAACCCGCCGAGCCGGTCGAAGGCTGCGCCATCGATCAGCATCGCGGCGCCGGTGACGGCCTGGAAGCGCACGGGAGATCTCGGCACGATGCTGGAGGGTCGGCCGTGGTGAATATGAAACGGGCCCCGAGGACCACCGTCGAACCGAACCCCGCAATGCTGCACGGTGTCATCGGCGAGCACGAGGCGGGCCCCACAAATTCCGGGCCCATAGTTGTCGAGGAGCGACAGCATATCGATCAGGGTCCCCGGCTCGAGCAACACGTCGTTGTTGAGGAACAGATAGCGCGCCGCGGGGCGATGCCGCGCCGCCTCGTTGCAGGCCTTCGCAAAGGAACGCGGCAGGTCGAAGCGCACAAGTGCGATGCCGGATCCCAGCGCCGCGGCCCGATACGGTGGGTCGGACCCGTTGTCGACCACCACGACGGCCGAGGTCATCTCGTTGACGCTCGCCAATGCGGACTGAGCATGGGCAATGCAGGTGCGCAGCAAGGCGGCAAGGCCAACTGAAGGAATGACGACGGTCAGGTCCATGACAGCGCCTCACCCAGAGTGTCGCCGAGCAGGGTCTTGAGGCGGCGGAACTGTTTGTTGAGGCGGTATTGATGGGTGATCGCCGCCGCATTGTCGCGGATGCGGCTCCGCAAGGACGCTGCGTTTGGCTGCGCCAGGTCTGCGAGCGCCCCGCCAATCCGATCCGCCGGAACAACCAGCGCGGTTTCCCCGTCACGCAAGAACTCCATGCCGCCAAGCACCGGGACGCTGACGACGACACAACCCGCCGCCATTGCCTCGAGAGCCGGCAGCCCCAGCCACTCGCCGACCGACGTCGCGAGAAAATAGGCGCTCTGTTGCATGGCGGCTGCCGTTTCGACTTCGCTCGCGCCGGCGATGGCCACAAACCGCAAACCCGGGCAGGCAAGACGGGCGGCGTCGGCGATCTCGACCCCGCGTCGCGGCATGTAGGCAAGCTGATCCGCGATTTTGGGCCGGCCATCGTAAATGAAGCAGTCCGAAATCGCGATACCGACCGCGATGGGCGGACGGCCTGACCGCTCGCGCATGTAGCTGTCGGCCTGTTCCCAGCAGGACAGTAGCGCGACGTCCCGGTCGGCAAGAATCGGGTCGATCAGCGGATCGGTCCCCTGGCAGTGAAAGATCATCCGCGCCCCGGTCGAACGGATTTCGGCATAGTCGTGCGGCAGGGAGAAGAGGATGACGTCGCTGGGCCGGATGGCCGCCAGGGCGGCCGGTCGCGAGATCACGGCGACCGCTGCATCGAACCAGTGGGGGGCCCGGCCATCGGGTGTGACCACCACCATCGGGGCGCCATGCTCGGCCAGCATCTGGGCGAACTGAAATCCTACCTTGATACCGCCATGGATGCCGGTGCCTGGAAGGAAATAGTAATTCATGGCTTGCCCGCCGCTTCGATCGGCGCGCGCAGCCGGCGCCGCAGGGCATGAGCAGCCGCGAGGCTTCGATCGAGCAGCCACAAGCCGAGAGCGAAAGGGGCCGGGTAGTTCGCCTTGGCATAGGTAAGCCGCGCCTCGTTCAGCAGTTTCTGGCGCCGGTCGGTCGCGATCTTGGAACCGCGGGCGCCAAAATGCGGAACCAGCAGCGGCAGCAGCAGTATCTCTTGTCCATTGCGCTGGGCGTCGCGACCCAACTGGACGTCTTCCATGTAGCAGAAGTATTTTGGATCGAAGCCGCCGAGCCCGAGGAAGGCCTTGCGGCGAACGAAGATGCAGGCACCGATCGGCCAGTGCCACGCCACGCTGCCTTGCTCGGCCCAGCGATGCAGCGGCTCTGCAAATAGCGCAAGACCATGGCCGTCAAAGATGTCGGCGATGAGCCGCGTTGCGGTATAGGCCGGCTGCCGTCCCGGTTGCTGGTTGCCATCCCAGTCGATGAATTCCGGAACGATCAGGCTGTCGGGTTTGTGGCGCAATACGGCGAGGGCGGCGGCAACAACAGGGGAGGTGAGGAGGCAGTCCGGATTGAGGATACAGACCGACTCGCTGTCCGTCAGTGCGAGCCCCTGGTTGGCGGCGGCACCGAAGCCGAGATTGGCGGTATTGACCACCAGGTCGACGCCGGCCTCCCGGCAGATGGCAATGCTATCGTCGCTCGAGCCGTTGTCCACGACCAGCACGCGGCAGCCGAGCGCGGTGGCAAACTCGAGGCAGATGGCGAGCGGCTCGGCGGAGTTGTGCGTGACCATGACGATGCTGAGCTCGCCACCATCAGACGGGGTCGCGCCGCGGCTCGCCGCAACGCCCGCGAGGCGTCGCATGTCGTTGATCGTCGCAATCTCTGGCCCTTTGCTGAAATTGCTGAAATGGGCGATGCGCGCACCCGCACGCGGAAACCCCTGATCCCACTTGTCGCAATGGTTCCAGTTCCAGGGCAACTGCAGCGTGCCTCCAGGCCGCACATTGTTCGCCCAGACCTGGAAATAGTCCTGGTCGGCGATCATGTGCTTGCCGACGCTATGGTCGCGCGGGCGGGCTTTCCGGATTGCCGCCGCCCAGTCCAGAAAGTCTCGGAAGGCCTCACGACGGCCGATGACCACGCCACTGTTGAAGAAGCGGAACTCCGCCTCTGTTGGCGGAGCTGCACCAGGCATCAGGAAGGCCAGCGAGTAGGCCGTGTAATGCGCGAGGAACTCCTTTCGGTCCATGGGCGAACCGAGAATGGTCGGTTGCTCCGCCATGCCGAGGCCGCCATCGGAGAGGGCGCCGACAAGATCGGCCTCATGGATCGTGTCGACGAGCACGGCATCGGCGTCGAGCAGCATCGCGATGTCGTCGTTGCTATGTGCCAGACAGTTCTCGAGAGCGACGAACTTGCCGATGAACAGATCGGCCCTGTAGTCTGTGCTGATGTCGGCGACGTGCAGATGCACCCGTGGCGAGTTCGGCAGCATTTGGCGACCTGCGGCATCGGTGGTGACGTGGATATGGAAGTCGCTATGCGCGAGGAGCGACTGGATCGCCTGTCGCGCGGCCAGCAGATATCCGATCTTTCCCATTGCCAGAATGGCGACGGCTGTCATGCTGTTCTCACTACCCCGTCAGCCCGCCGCCAACGTCAGTTTAAGGCCGGACTCCGCATCGTCGGCATCGCTCGCAGGAACGGAGTGAAGCACCGCCTCGGCCTCGGCGCAAAGCTGCCGCAGCCAGTCGCCGACGACGCTTGGCCCGACCAGCACCACCAGTTCTGGCCGATAGGTGTTGAACACGGCGCGGAAGGTGTCACGCAGATATTGCTGCAGGGCCGGCCCGCCGCGAGGCAGCCGGACGGCGAAGCAGTCGACGTCGCCGATCGAAGACCTGACCATGGTCCCGATCGGAGCGTCGATGCCGATGAGGCGCGTCAGCCGTGCGATCCGCCAATCCTGTCTGTGTTCGCCAGCCGGCAGCAGGCTCGGTCCAGCGACACGGCGCGGATCAAGGTCGACAATGAGCGCATGCCTGTTGGGCGGCGGTTCGACCTCCGGGGCGAAACGGCCGGCGTATTGGTGCCTCGCAATCAGCGCGGGGCGATAGCGGCGCATGACGTTGCGCCGACCGAGGAGGCCGATGCGGCGGCGATAGACCGGGTCGGTGACCAAGGCCGTCAGTTGCGTCGACCATTCGCCATCGGCGGCTAGAAGGCCATCGACGCCGTGCGCGATCACCGCCGCGAAACTTGGCGAGGGCGATGCGATCACCGGCAGGTCTAGCATGGCAGCCTCGATGTACTTTATGTTGCTCTTGGCGGCGTTGAAGACGGTATCTTGGAGGGGCGCGATGGCTATGTCGCAGGCGGCGACGAGCGCCAGATAATCGGAATAGGGGACGAGGGGGAAGCGCTCGATCTGCAAAGTCATCTCGGCCAGCCGGGCGGGCAGTTGCAGCGGGCCGATGAGGCGCAGCCTCAGGTCAGGCGATCGGCTCAGCAGGCCGCAGAGCGCGTCGCTCGCCAGTTCGAGGTCAGCATCGTGCGTGTCGCAGCCCGACCCGTAGACGATGCGGATGAGGCCGTCCCCAGGCCTTGCCCGCTGACGCAGCTTTCTGGCCAGAGCGACCGTCTCGGCGTCGAGTGCATTCTCGATAACCACCGCCTCACCGCCTGTCACCCGGCGCATGGCGGCCGCAAGGGTATCGGTCGAGGCAATCGCCTGGTCGCAGCGAAGCAGCGCAGAGCGAAACTTTTCTGCGTCGGCGATCATGGCGGCCCGATGCCGGGGCGGCAGCGTCAGCAGGTTGGGATTTGCCGCCGTGGCTTCGCCATCGAAGACCAGGTCATCGGCCTCCCAGCTCGTAGTAAGGCCGAGCCGGCGCGCCTCCTCGATCAGGGCGATGATTTCGGGCTCTGCTTTGACACGGTAGAAGACGACATGCGTCACCAATTGCAGGGCGTCGCGCGCCGCTGCCACGTCATGCCAGCTCACTGCCAGGCTCGCGATACCGAGGCTCGCCAACAACTCCTGCTTCTGCTCCACCCTGTACTTGCGGCACTGGGGCACGCCCATCTCACCGATGATGAGTACGCGGGGCTTCAGCGCCGAACCCCCGAGGGCCTTTCCAGGATAGCTGGGGTGGGCAAGCAGCGCGGCAACGACCGCTGCCGGCGGGCGGCGCTGCAAGAACCGCCAGATGCGCCCCGCCGTTGCCTCCAGACCCTCACGCCGAAGCGCCAGAAGCGTGCGCTTCAGCAGGTGGAAAGCGCGCGGAAATCGCCGTTGACCAATTGGTTTGGGCAAAGGGTTGGGATCGCTCAGCAAAGGAGTTCCCGCACGGCCACCTTCGTCAATGCGCGTCGTCCTCGGTGTTTGCACAGGTCGCAAGCTACGGTA
Source organism: Devosia sp. (assembly GCA_015657675.1). GTDB lineage: Bacteria > Pseudomonadota > Alphaproteobacteria > Rhizobiales > Devosiaceae > Devosia_A. The sequence goes on along the minus strand of JACDQI010000185.1, from coordinate 26,901 downwards.
CTATCGGATGCGGAGCAATCCAAGTATCAGTCGGGAGAGGTTGGGGGTTGTCAACGGAATGATTGCGTCGCTTTCAGAGGAGCGCCAGGTTGTGCTTTCTCTGGTCGTCGCCACGTTGGGTGACCCCGAGTTGGTAAGGGCACTGCTTGCCAGTCTTGCTGGGCAGCGAACCGCGCCCGAATTCGAGGTGATACTGGTAGACCAGGGCGGTGGCGAGCAGCTGCGAGCGGTCGTGGCGGAGTTCGTCGACGCGGTGCAGATCCTGCACATGCGGGTGTCGTTTCGCGGTGCATCGAGGGCCCGCAATCTGGGAGCGCGCGAGGCCCGGGGCGCCTGGCTCGGGTTTCCCGACGACGACTGCCAGTTCTTGCCTGACACCCTTGAGCAGGTCGCGAGACTGGCTCGGGACCCAAAGATCTCTCTAGTCACCGGTCGGACCGTGGATTCCGATGGTAGGCCAAACCTCGCGCGGTGGCCGAAGGCAAGCCAGCCGATCGACCTGTGGAGCATGTTCGGCCGCTTCACCGAGGCGACACTATTTGTCGACCGGGACCTCTTTTTGTCCAGCGGAGGCTTCGACCAACGGTTCGGCCCAGGCTCAACCTTCCCGGCAGCGGAGGGGATAGACCTGATGAACCGGTTGCTCCCCAGGACCGGCGCAGGGGCTGCGGTTTACGAGCCGCGCGTGATGCTGCAACACCCCACCAAGATCCCGCCGTCGAACCGTTGGGCGGCGGCGCGGTTCCACGACTATGCAGTTGGCGCCGGTGCCGCCATTGCGAAGTGCCCACACCCGCACATGCTGCACTGGGGGCTTCGCACGCTTCTCTCAGGAGCACGGGCGATCTGGTTCCTGCCCGGCTGGCGCCGCGCCGCTTATCTTTCGCGGTTCGGCGGCTTGTGGCGCGGCTGGGCCGCGTTTCGCACCCTGAGCCGGAAGAACTCTGAGAGTGCGAAGGCTGAGGATGTCTGACAGTGAGCGACCAGTTGCGTTGCTCGTGACACCGGTGTTGCCCCAGCCAAGCCACTCGGGCCGCGCCATGCGCGCCTGGGGATGGCTCACTGAATTGGCGAAGGAGCATAGTGTCCACGTGCTGGTCGCCGATCCACTGCCCGCGGGTTTTGAACGTCCTCAAGGTCACCCGGCAGCTTCGATCCGCTCCTTTGCGCGGGCCGTGAAGACGCCGAGCCGGCACGAGAAGCTGGCGGGAATCGTGTTTCCACCGCTGGTCCTCGGGTTGCCGCGTGTCATTGCTGATTGGAGGGAGCCAGTCGACGATCTGCTGGCGGGCATCGCGACCCCTGGGAACACTCGGAAAATTGTCGTCTTCCGAATCTATCTGCACGATTTTGCCAGTCGGCTGTTTGCGCGGCATCCCGATGCGGAGCGCATCCTCGATATGGATGATCTGGAATCGCAGACGCGAGCCAGTGTCGCCTCCGCCCTGCTTTGGGCCGGTCGACCTGCGGTCGCGCTGCGATTGCTTGCATCGTCCCTGCAATATCGTCTCATCGAGGCACGCCTTTGCCGAGCCTATTCGACGACGTTCCTCGCCAGTCCCGAAGATGCAGAAAGGCTCGGCAGGCGCACGCGGCGCCCGACTGCCTGCAGGTTGAACTGGGTTCCAGACCCTGGAGCAGCCAAAGCGCGGGCGATCGGAAACCGCCTCTCCCTGCTGTTTGTCGGATCGCTCGATTATTTCCCCAATGAAGCCGCGGCGAGGTTCATTGCCCGGCGCCTGGTGCCGATACTGAGGGAACGGCTCACCCTTCCCTTTCGGATCACCATCGTCGGACGAGGAGCTCCTCCGTCGCTCCTCGATTTGCTGGCGCGATACCCGGAGATCCACTGCTGCACGGATGCGCTGGAGCTTGCTCCGTCTTACGAGCAATCCGACATCGTCCTCGTTCCCCTGTGGTCAGGCGGAGGCACCAAGATCAAAGTCCTCGAGTCTTTCGCGCACACCCGCATCGTCATCGCCACGAACGAGGGGGTGCGCGGGCTTTCGGTCGAACCGTTGCAGCACTATCTGGCGGCCAACAGCGCTGAGGAATTCGCGTCGACAATCGTCGATTTGGCAAACGGCAGCATCGACGGCAGCGCGGTGGCCGAGTCCGGCCGGCTCTTCTGGGAAGCGCACTATCGACCGGACCCCGTAGTTTCATCATCGGCGTAGCAGAGGTTCATCTCCGTGATGTGGCCTGGCGGAGGAGGCGGAGCCGACCCGCTCACTGGCGACAAGTCTCCCGATGAGCGCGATGAGGCATCGATTACCAAGCTGGCATCCGGCGCGCCGAACGCTGGCGCCGCCGCTGCCCGGTTCATCCAGAAGCGCGTCCTCGTGACGCCCGCCAAGCAGATCACCCCGGCGAAGACCACCACGGTAGCCGGCAAGACGGTACTGACCTCAGCGGCTCCGGCTACGGCCAAGGCGGCTGCTACTGCGGCGGCTGCGGCTCAGGCTGCGGCGACTTATGCGGCTCAGGGAAAAGCCATTGGTGACGCAAACCGTGCGTCTACACAACCGACCTACAGTGCGTCGGGTGAGAACAACAATTTCATGCCGACCTCGTACCAGAACAGCAAGCTCCAGCAGACGGGGTATCGATAACCCATCCCCGCGCGGCCAGCCGGTTCACTTCTGCCGGATGGTGCCGTCTTCGTCCATGACAAACGGTCCCATCAGTATCCCCGCATCCTGACCCCCACGCAGTGGGACGCCTTTGGTGATCTGCGCCAGCTCCTTGCGAGCGGTGTCAGCAGCGTTGTCGATGTAGGCCGCCAAGTCGTTCAGGTGGACGCCACGGGCGGCCTTGTTGCTGCCCTCCATGCGAACCACGGGCAGGCGGATTTCGCCCTTGGAAGCTTGGCCACGAACTTAAGAGGGTCCAGGTGCCGGAAGAGTCACGGCAGACCAGCTCGGCGGGGATGACAGCCATCCCGTCATACTGGGCCATCAGGAGGAATGCGGTTTTCATCTGCGTGCCTCATGTCTTTGGGTGACACTCAGGAGAGGTTGAGTCGTCGCCTAGATTAATACCTAAGTAATTGAATGTGTTGTGTTATTTGTTGCCATTGATGCGAAGCGTAGCCGAAGCGCCACAGCCGTTGAGGTGGACAGGGCGCTACTTGAGCCTGTCGATCTCATTGAGCAGTTCAACGGCGCGATCATGCAGTTTGCCGGCTGCGTGGATTGCCACGTTGCCGAGCACCGGGCGGACGTTGGTCTGGTCTCTCTCGGGCGCGCGGCGATGGAATTGCGCAGCGTTCCAGAATTGCAGAGTGAGCGCGGCAAGGTCGGTCACGCGGCCTCGAAATCTACCTGCCGCAAGCGACGGCCCAAGAGTGGCGACTGACGGAAATCATGAAGAGGGCTGATTGGAACGTGCCCCCTTCTCGTTGGCATATCTGCTCAGGTTGCCATGTAGGCAAGGGCGAATTCCTTGACACGTCTGCCGGCTTCCGACCGAGCAACCGACGCTGCGATCATTGACACGATCCGAGTGCTACGGCGCAATGCGCGCTCTATCGCCGCCATTTCATCCCACACGCTGTAGTGAACGGGTATGGCGGCAATCTTCCGCTGCTCACGCCCGATGGCGGCCTTGAGCCTAGCGCCCAAAACTATCAGCTCGTCGTCAATGTGAGTGCCATCCAGGGAAAAGTGCCTTGCCATGTCGATTGCTCCGAAGGTTCGCTTCTGATAGAAAATCTATTAAACGAGTGTCACGCGACATTCAATAGAAATTCTATCAATAGGTGATGCGATGGTATCGATCCGGCAACTGAAGGCGGCCCGTTCGCTGTTGGGTTGGTCGCAAGGCGACCTGGCCATCGCCTCTGGCATATCTGAACCTACGATTGCTCGGCTTGAGGCCGCCGAAGACGGTCTAATCGGAGGGAGGCCGTCAACACGCGATGCCATTATTGACGGCATGCTGAAGGCTGGAGTTAGTTTCATTGATGAGGGTGGCGGGTCGGTCGGGGTACTGTTGCGGCGCCCGCTCAGCCAGCGCAAGTAACTTAAGCAGGCACGGTTTTCTTGGTCCTTGTTCTGGGGGCCTTCGCGTTTGATCGCCCCCCACAATAGTTCGCCCACGCATCCATCAGCACGCGGCGCTTGGCCAACACGTCGCCGCGCTTATATGCCAGCTCGGTCTGGTCCCCGACAATGTGGGCTAGGGCCCCCTCCGCCAGTCGGTCGGGAAAGCTGGTCTCCTCCGAAACCCAATCGCGGAAGCTCGACCTGAAGCCGTGAACGGTGAATTCCGAACCACCCGCCGTCGCCAGCGCCTTCGTCATAGTCATGTTAGAGATTGGCCGGTGCGCTGTGGCGCCGAAGACGAAGGGAGAGATACTAGTGTCCCGCAGCTCTCGAACAATGTCTGCGGCGCGTGCGGAGAGTGCCACGCGGTGCTCCCTACCAGACTTCATTCGACTACCGGGTACGGTCCATAGGGACTTGGCGAGGTCGAACTCCTCAACCCTCGCCCCGATCACTTCCCCTGTTCGGCCTGCGGTTAGGATCAGGAACTCAAGCGCCCGCGCTCCAACCCCCCCGGACACGCGCAATTTAGCAACGAAGGCGGGAACGGCGGCGTAGGGCATCGCTGAGTGGTGGCCGCGAGCGAGCTTCTGACGCTTGGCCAGCAGCTTATCGAGGTGGCCTTTCCACCGAGCAGGGTTCTCCCCCGAGCGAAGACCCTTGGCGCGCGCCGCGTCCAGGACACGCTCGATCCGGCCACGAAGGCGTGAAGCCGTTTCGTTCTTCGCTTGCCAAATGGGTTGCAGGACGGCCAGCACGTCAGCGGTATCGACTTCATCTACCGGCATGTCGATGAGGTCGCCGCAATAGGCGCTACCCAGGGTCATTCGCCACTGTGCGATATGTTTCTCATTTCGAAAGCCGCTCTTCTGTGCATCGATGTAGTCTGTAGCGACCTTGCCAAATGTATCGACAGCCTTGGGTTCGGCGCGCGCGGCGGCGATTAGTGCGGCTCGATGCTCAATGGGATTGAGTCCGTCTTTCGTCTTTAGGCGGGCCTCTACGACCTTCGCTCTGGCATCGACTAGGCCGACATCTTTGAGCCTGCCCAATCCCATCTCAGTGCGTTTGAGCTTTCCGGGGTTCTTCGGATCAGGGCCTCGGAACAGGAAGACCCACCGTTTGGCGCCAGCGGCATCAACCCGCAGATAGAGGCCGTCGCCATCGGCGTGAAGGCCGGGCGTGGCTATGCTCTCCACCGTCTTCGCTGTGAGCCGTTTCGAAAGTCTTGCCATTCACGCCCGCCCTAAATTCCGCCCTAACCAATTTTCTGGATTGTAGCGAACAACGGCGAATGCGGATAGACAGATTGACCATGAAGGCTGAGATTGTTGGCCTTGAACTGGCCTCTGGCGAATGAAGGCGAACAAAGGTTAGGCGGACTCCCTCTCCGCCATATTCTTCTCGATATCCCTGAAGACCTAAGCATCCATGGCGCCTGACGTCGTGGTTCCACGTGCCCGCTTGCTGCAGGAGCTGCTCACCGACGACGGGCCGCTCGGTGGTTTTCGATTGTTTACTGTTGGCGTCGCAGAATGGCGGCCATGAAGATGGCCGAGACTTTGGCGCGGCGGAATGCGCAGGCGCTGGTGCGATTGAACAAGGCGCGGCCGGAGGTGTTTCCGGCCGCGGTGTTGACGCATGCACTGGCGCGGCGGTGGACGCCGCCGACGCCGCGGCTGGCGATCGACAGCTATTGGCGGGCACATCCGCTGCGGGCCGATCGGCTGGCGCGGGCGCTGGCGGCCAAAAGCGGCGCGCCGGCCGGCTGGACCTGGCGGCTCAAATCAGGGGCGGAGAGCGAGTTGCCGGTCAGCTTTCGGGCGCCGCCGGCGCCCTACAAGGAAGCGGCGTTCTCCCTCGGGCCGGGCCATTGCGTGGTCTGCGGCCAGCCGGTCTACCGGCTCGGCTGGCATATCGATCTCTGGGATCGCGGGCCGAACAAGAATGCCGTCTGGCACACGGCCTGCGTCACCGCCTGGCAGTTGTGGAACGCGCCCAGCGACCACGCGCAGCTGTTGCGCCGCCTGCAGGGGCGGCGCTGCGCCACGAGCGGCGCGCGCCTCTGGAAGACCTCGGAGGTCGATCATCGCACGCCACTGTTCCGCGTCTGGCGCGAGCATCGCGATACCGACTGGCCCACCTTGCTCGGTTTCTGGGGATTGCCGAACCTGCAGGTGATCAACCGCGCCGCGCATGTGGAGAAGTCGGCGACGGAAGCTGCCTCCCGCCGCCGCGTGCAGGCCAGCGCCTAAACCTTCGAGCTATTCCGGCCAGCGGTTGTCGGGGCGCCAGAAGCCCAGCTTCGGCGTGTTCCATTGATCGGTGGGCAGGAACATGGTGCCGGGGGTGCGCAGGTTGGCTTCGATGGCATCGAGGTTGATGTCGACGCCGAGGCCCGGCGTTTCCGGCACGGTGACATAGCCATCCGCCATGTAGTTCTTGGGCAGGCCGGTGACGAGGCTCTCCCAGAACGGCAGGTCGAGGCCATGATGCTCGCAGGCGAGGAAGCTCGAGATCGCCGCGGCAGTGTGGATATTGGCCATGAACCCAATGGGCGAGCCGGCGCAGTGCAGCGCCGTCGGGATACCCTCTTCTTCGGCGTCATCGGAGATGCGCTTGGTTTCCATCAGGCCGCCGGAGGTCAGGAGGTCCGGGTGGACGATGTCGACGGCGCGAGTCCGAATGGCTTCGCGGAAGCCGTCGCGCAGGTACCAGTCTTCGCCGGCCGCAATTGGCGTCAGCAGCGCGTCGGAGACGTGCTTGTGACCCGGAATGTCGAAGCGCGACACCGGATCTTCCATCCAGGCGAGATCGTACCTTTCCAGCGCCTTGCCGAGCCGGATCACCTCGTCGGCAGTCAGATAGCCTTCGCCGAGTGGTCGACGCAGAGCTGCACGTCCGGGCCGACGGCAGCGCGCACTTCACCCACCACATGGGCGGCGCGCTCGATGGTGGCATCGGTCAGCTTGACGCCGCGACCGGCCATCGGGGTCTTGAACCACTTGCCCATGTCGAAGGGGGTTTCGTGCGGTGCGTCATGGCCCACCAACGGGCTGTCGCCAGTCTCGAACAGGCTCGGACGCAGGTCGAACTTGATCCAGGTGAGGCCGCGGGCGTGGCGGCCCTTTATGGCCGCGACGAAGTCCTCCGGCGTCGGATCGTCGGGGGTCGGGGTGTCGCCATAGAGGCGGACCTTGTCGCGATACTTGCCGCCCAGCAGCTGGTAGCAGGGCACGCCATAGACCTTGCCGATCAGGTCCATCAGGGCAATCTCGATGCCCGAGACGCCGCCGCCTTCGCGGCCCCAGTTACCAAAGCGCCGGAGTGCCCGGAAGATCATGTCGACGTTGCAGGGGTTCTGCCCGACGATGATCGATTTGAACTGCAGCGCGTTCTCGGCGTGGCCGGCGTCGCGCACTTCGCCAAGGCCATAGACGCCCTGGTTGGTGTCGATCTTGAGGATCGGGTAGTCGTAATTGGCCGCCACCACAGCCAGCCGCATGTCGGTAATGCGCAGCTGCGAGGGTTGCGAGTTGCGGTTGATGGCGTTCTCTATCGTGCTGGTCGTCATAGTCGGGGTCCCTCAAGCGGTGGTGTGACGCCCTCGTGGTTCGACACGCTCACCATGAGGGCTTTGGAAACATCTGATGAGGACCTCATGGTGAGCCTGTCGAACCACGAGGTCCGGGCACTAAGTTCGGCGGGGCGCGTAGGCGGGGAGCATCAGGTCGGAGAGATCATCGAGTATCGCCGCGGCTTCTGCGCGTGCGGCAGCGTCGAGTGATCGGAAGCCAGATTGGCGGACGGCGCTGCTGCCGATAACGCCGCGCATCTTCAGTACCTCCTTCATCAGCGGCATGCCGTAATTGCTCTCCATGTCGAGCAGCGGCAGCAGGCGCTGGAAGATGGCGCGGACGCGCTTATCGTCTTTGGCTTCAACGGCGTTCCACAGCGCAACGTGCACGTCGGCGATCTCGCAGGCCGGCATGGTGCCGACAACGCCATGGCGCAGTTCCTCGAGCAGGGTCTTGCCGGCGCGCCCGCCCATGACGCCTTCGAGCTTGTCGCCGCAGAGCCGGATGATTTCGCCGGCGGTCTGGGCGGGGTAGCCCGACTCTTCCTTGACGAAGCGGGCGGTGGGGATCTCGGCGATCAGTTCGGCAATCAGCGGCGCGCCCATGGTGGTCGCGCCTTGGCCGATGACGTTCTGCACCACCAGCGGCAGCGATGTCGCGGCGGCAACGGCGCGGTAATAGGTCTTGAGGTCGGCGACGGTGGAGGGGTGGAGCGTCGGCGGCAGCGCCATGACGGCGTCGGCGCCGATGCTTTCGGCGTGCCGGGCATAGTCGCTGGCAATGCGGTAATGCGGGGCCGACACCGCGACGATGGCCGGTACCTTGCCCCTGGCGGCGCCGACAATGATCTCGGCAGCGCGGCGGCGTTCGGCTTCGCTGAGGTAGCCGCCTTCACTGGCCAGGGCATTGGCAACGACGCCGTGCACCCCTGCCGCCAGGCAAAACTCCATGGTGCGGCTAAGGCCCGTCTCATCGAGTGCGAAATCGTCGGTAAACGGCGTCGTCACGATGACGAAAATGCCGCGAAAGCTGGTGCGATCCAAGCTCATAGCCTCTCCCTGTGCGCCGGATCGACCTTGTGGCGGCCGTTCCCCGGAACGACCCAATCAGGGCACAGCGGCGCGGCGTTGGGAAGGGGGTGTGGCGCGTCAGATGCTGCGCCAATGGTCGTAGGTGCGGCTCAGATGGGCCGGACTTCGGCCAGCCGACGGACGGCGTAGTCGTCCTTCCAGCAGATGGCGGCCTCCCAGGCGGACGAGGCCTGCCCGACAATATCGAGGGTGGCGGGATCGAGATCGCCGGCATTGTGCGGCAGCACGAGGTCGAGTTCGGGCACATCGACATGCGCCTCGTCCCAGTCGATCAGGGCCACCCGGTCGCCGGTCATGCGGATATTGCCGCCATTGGCGGGGTTGCCATGAACGACGCTGGTGGGGCGACCGGCGAGGCGTGCCCAGGCGGCGCGGCAACGGGCGACGGCTTCGACCGGCATGACATTGAGGTTGATGCGCGTGCCGGTGTCGGTCTGCAGCAGGTCGGTAGACGATCTCCAGCCCGGGCGCTGTGGCCAGCCGGCCGTGTGGCGATGCACGTCACGCAGCGTTTCCGCCACGCGGCGCCAGTCGGCCGCAGTCCGTGGAGGCCCGCCTTCCATATACGCCATCACCGTGAGACCGCCGACGAACAGCCGGCCATCGGTGGTGGGGATCGGCACCGGCACGGCGACTCCGGACTGATCGAGGTGCTGTAGCAGCTCGGCTTCCCAGCTCAGATCCGCATCGCTGCGCGTCCCAAGTCGGCCCACGGCCAGCCGACCGCCGATCCGGACGCTCCAGATGTCGTTGACGGTCCCACCGGTGAGGCGTTCGAGCCGTGTGGCGTCCGGCCCCCAGTTTGCGAGGGCATCCCAGCTCAAGACTTAGCGCCGTTCGAGCAGGCGGGCCTGCCGCAGCGCGGCGAGGTTGGCTGAGCCAGTGCAGAAGCAACTGATGCGCAACTGCTCGATGAGCACGGTAAAGTGGGCGATGACGGCTTCGGGCGACTGCACGGCGGCGGTCAGCGCGCCGGCGGCCTGGCCGACAATATCGGCGCCTAAGGCGATGGCCTTGGCGCAGTCGATGCCGTCGCGAATGCCACCCGAGCCAATCACCACGGCTGTCGGGCAGGCGGCGCGGACGTCGGCAATGGCCTCAGAGGTTGGCCGACCCCAGTCGGCAAAGCCGGACGCAATGGCGGCGCGCACCGGATCGGTGATGCGGGCGGCTTCCACGGCGGCCCAGCTGGTGCCCCCGGCACCGGCGACGTCGATAGCGGCAACGCCCGCCTCGATCAGCTGCTTGGCCAGTGCTCCGGAAATGCCGGCGCCGACTTCCTTGACCACGATCGGGGTTTTGAGGCTGCGCGCCAGCTCACCGATCTTGCCGAGCAGGCCGCGCCAGTCGCGGTCGCCTTCGGGCTGCACGGCTTCCTGCAGCGGGTTGAGATGGATGATGAGCGCATCGGCCTCGATCATTTCTACGGCGCGCTGCGCTTCCGTGAGCCCAAAACCCTTGTTGAGCTGGGCGGCGCCGAAATTGCCGAGCAGCGGGATGTTGGGCGCCAGGCGGCGCAATTCCTTGCCGAGGCCGCCGGCATCGTTGCCTTCGATGGCGACGCGCTGCGAGCCGACGGCAAGCGCAATCCCCAGTTCCGCACAGGCGATGGCGAGGTGGCGGTTGATGTCGGCAGCGCGGGCCGGGCCGCCGGTCATGGAGCTGACCAGAAGTGGCGCGCGCAGGGATTTGCCGAGGAATCGAGTCGAAATGTCGACTTCGTCGAGATGCAGCTCCGGCAGCGCCTGGTGCTCGAATGCAAGGCGCTCAAAGCCGGTGGTTGTGGTCCGACTGCCACCTTTGCCGCTCAGAATGACGTCCAGATGCTGGTTTTTGCGGTCTGTCAGCAACAGCCGGCACTCCCTCTTAGGCAACAGTGCCGATAACAATGGCCGTTCCGAGCGAGAATGAATAGACATACGCATCAACCTTTGGTCAATCTAGGCACATGTCAGCTCAGGGAATGACATCGCCAAACCTCAACAGCGACGATGCGCTCGTAGCGCTTCGTGGCGCGGTCGAGGATTGCCTCACGGCCGCCGTCAATCTCGGCGCGCCCGTGCCGGCCTCGCTGCGCAATGCCGTAAGCCACGCGCTGCTCGGGCCGAGCAAGCGCGTGCGGCCGGTGATCGTGCACCTGATCGCGTCCAACCTTTCGCGCATCGACCCGGTGGCGCTGCAGGTCGGCGCAGCGGTTGAAATGGTGCATACCGCCTCGCTGGTGCTCGATGATCTGCCCTGCATGGACGATGCGGCGACGCGCCGGCAGCGCCCGGCGACCCACAAGGTCTACGGCGAAGCCACGGCGATCCTGGCGTCCATCGCGCTGCTCAACCGCGCCTTCGGCATCCTTGCGGCGCTGGAGATCGAAGACGCGGCGACCAAGCTACGGCTTATCGAGACGCTGGAGAATGCGGTTGGGTGGAACGGCCTCGTGGCCGGGCAGGAACTCGATATCCTCGGCAATGTCGATGGTGACCGGGCCTCGGCCGAGCATCTCAACTGGCTGAAAACCGGCGTCCTCTTCTGCGCGGCCGCCGAGATGGGCGGCATTCTGCGCGGCATGGAAGCCGACAAGCTCGGCCATATCCGCGAATTTGCCCGCGAACTGGGGCTGGCGTTCCAGATGGCGGACGACCTGATCGACCGGACGGCAACCGCACAAGATGCCGGCAAGGATGTCGGCAAGGACCGCAACAAGACCAATGTGGTGAACCTCCTCGGCATTGAAGCGTCTCGCCAGGCATGCATCGAGCATCTGGCGCGGGCCGATGCGGCGCTGGTGCAGAGCGGCATCGATCCGGGGCCGATCCGCTCGCTGATGGCTCGGCTGTTCAAGCTGAGCGGCACCGCTTGATCGCTTCGGCCGCCATGCCTGTGCCCTTGCGCGCGGCCGCCGAGCCGCATGCGCTCGACATCAACCAGCTGACCGTCAGCTACGGGCGCCGTCAGGTGCTCAACCACCTCAACCTGCAGATCGAGCCGGGCAGCATCTATGGCCTGCTCGGGCCGAATGGCGCTGGCAAGACCACGCTGATCCGCACCATCTGCGGGCGCATCGTGCCGCAATCGGGGACGGTGTCGATCGAGGGGCGGTCGAACCGCAAGAAGTCGACGCTCAGGCGCATCGGCCTCGTGCCGCAGGAAATCGGGCTTTATTCGCATCTGACGGTGCAGGAAAATCTCGAGGCCTTCGGCCGGTTATCCGGGCTTTCGGGTTCCGAAACGCGCGATGCGGTGGCCTGGGCGGCCGATGTGACGCGCCTGTCGCAGCGGCACAACGAACGGCTCGACATTCTTTCGGGCGGCTGGAAGCGGCGGGTGAACATCGCTGCGGCGATCCTCCATCACCCGGCCCTGCTCATCCTCGACGAACCGACCGTGGGCGTTGATGTCGATGCGCGCAACGAACTGCATGAAGTGATCCGCGATCTCACCCATGCGGGCATGGCGGTGCTGATTGCGACGCACGACCTCGACCAGGCCGAGACCATCTGCTCGAGCGTGGGGTTCCTTCTGGGCGGCACAATTGTCACCGCTGGTGCACCGCAGGCGCTGATCGACCAGGAGTTCGGCGGCCGCACCGTGGTGATCATCGAGTTGCGAAAGCCGCTCAATGCCCAGCAGCGCAGCGCGCTGCAGAAGGCCGGGTTCATCGCCAGCAATGGCGACATGACCTGGTCGATCCTGGGCGAAACCAACGATTCGACGTCCTCGGCGCTATCGGTGCGGCTCGACAGGCTGGGCATCGCGACGCGCGAAATCCGGCACCGCAAGCCCGGACTCGATACGCTCTTCCTGCATCTGACGCGCAAGCCGGGCGAGGGCGTGTCGTGATCCTGGCCATGCTCAAGGTGATGGCGCTCAGCCTCATCCGCGACCGCGGCGCATTGGCCATGGCGTTCCTCTTGCCGCCGACGATCTTCGTGATCTTTGCGGCCATTTTTTCGGGCACCAGTGGCGACGAACTGCGGCTGAAACTCGCCTATGGCAGCGCCGTCGCCTCCGATGTCGCCACGCGGTTCGAGACCGCCATCCGGGCCGAACCATCGCTGCGGGTGCTGCCGGAAACCTCCAATTCTGTAGAGGCCGTGCGGGAACGCGTGCAGCAAGGCGAGGCCGATGTCGGGCTGGTGCTGCGCGACGATCTGGCGGGGACGGGCGACTCGCCGGTGCTGGTACTGGTCGATCCGGGCAAGCTGATGGGCGGCGCGATCGTTGCCGGCCAGGTGCAGCGCATCCTTGCCGGCACACTGGCCGATGTCGGGGTCAAGCGCATGGCGCCCTCGATCGAGGCGCTGGTGGGCGGATTCACGCCACAGCAGAACGCCCAGCTCGATGCAGCGCTGACGCAAATGGCTGAAGATCCGGCCAGCACAGATGAAAGCAGTGGCGTGGTTGCGCAGGAAACGCTGCAGGGCCGCAGCGGCTCTGGCGCGACCGTCACCTACTATGCCGGCGCCGTCGCAATCCTCTTTCTGCTGTTTTCAGCCATGCAGGGCGCCGCGACGCTGATCGAGGAGCGCAATTCGGGCATTGTCGACCGCCTCGCCGTCGGGCCGTCCGGCACCGATGTGGTGGTGATCGGCAAGTTCCTGTTCCTCACCCTGCAGGGCACGCTGCAGGTGGCGCTGATCTTTGTCGTCGCGGCGCTGGCCTACAAGGTCGATGTGCTTGGGCGGCTGCCGGTGTGGCTGCTGATCACCGTGCTCTCGTCGGCCGCTGCGGCGGGCCTCGGGCTCGCCGTCGCCTCGGCCTGCACCACCAAGCAACAGGCGCAGACGGTCTCGACCTTCGTGGTCCTGGTGTTTTCCGCCATCGGGGGCTCGATGGTGCCCCGCTTCATGATGCCGCCTTGGTTGCAGGATATCGGGTGGTATACTCCCAATGCGTGGGCTATCGAGGCCTACCACGGAGTGCTCTGGCGCGACGAAACCCTGACCGACCTCACCGCTTCGTTCCTGCCGCTCGCCGGGCTTGCCCTGGTGGGTGTGCTGGTAGCGGTTCTGGTCTCCCGGTGGCGGCTGCGCCTCTAGAGACAATGACCTAGATCATTTGGGCGTTTCCACCGAAGCGCTAGAGGATCTATCGGAGGCGAACATGGCAGTGGCTAATCCCAAGGCAGCCGTCAACCTGACCCGGGGCGAGATTGTGACTGGCCTCGTTCTGGCCGGTCTCGTGGTCGCCGCCTGGCTGGTGGTGCATATCGGGGCGATCTTTTTCGTCGACTGGAGCCAGCCCGGCCTCTGGATCGTGGCGCCGCTGGTTATCGCGCTGCAGACCTGGCTTTCGGTGGGTTTGTTCATCGTCGCCCATGACAGCATGCATGGCTCGCTCTATCCCGCCGACGAGCGGATCAACGCCTGGATCGGCCGCATCTGCGTGGCGCTCTATGCCGGCTTTTCCTACAACCGGCTCTACGGCAGCCATCATGAGCATCACCGTTACGCCGGGACGGATCGCGACCCGGACTTCGATGCCAACCATCCCACTGCCTTCTGGCCTTGGTACATGAAATTCTTCCGTACCTATTTCGGCTGGCGCGAATTCGGCGTGCTTACGGTCGTCGTTCTGGTTTACATGCTGCTGCTCTGGCAGCGCTGGCCCAACATCCTGCTGTTCTGGGCGCTGCCGGCGATCCTTTCATCCTTCCAGCTCTTTTACTTCGGCACCTTCCTGCCGCACCGGCAGGGCGAACCGCCTTTCACCGACCAGCATCGCTCGCGCAGCAACGACTTTCCGTGGCTCCTGTCGCTGCTGACCTGCTTTCACTTTGGCTATCATCACGAACATCACGAACGCCCCTGGGTGCCGTGGTGGAAACTGCCGGCGTTCAGGGATAGCCTGACGTCGAAACGACCTGCTGCCGTCTGAGGAAACATCTGAATGGACTTTCTCGCATTCGTCGTGCCGCTGCTCATCGTGGTCGGCACAGTGGCCTTTATGGAGTTCTTCGCCTGGTGGGCCCACAAGTACATCATGCATGGCGAACTGGGCTGGGGCTGGCACCAGTCGCATCACGAGGCGCATCCGCCGGGCTTTGAAAAGAACGATCTCTACGCCGTGGTCTTCGCGCTGTTCGCGATTGGCCTGTTCTGGATCGGCGGCAATTTCTGGCAGCCGCTCTGGTGGGTGGCGCTCGGCATCACCGTCTATGGCCTGCTCTATTTCGTCGCCCATGACGGGCTGGTGCATCAGCGCTGGCCGTTCAAGTACATCCCGCGCAAGGGCTACCTGAAGCGCCTTTACCAGGCGCACCGCCTGCACCACGCGGTGGAAGGCAAGGATGGCTGCGTCAGCTTCGGCTTCATCTACGCGCCGCCGGTGGACACGCTGGTCAAGGAACTCGACCGCGGCAAGAAGGCCTACGACCCCAACCGCCGGGATACGGGGCTGGGCGCGCCGAACTAAAAGCCTGCCTCACAAGCCCTGGCCTCAGTAGCACTCATCCTGAGCTTGTCGAAGGGCGAGGGCGTGGCACCGCGCTCCCCCGACCTCGTGGTTCGACAGGCTCACCATGAGGTCCCATAGGGCCTTACGCGACGGGCCGCTGGTAGAGCCCCTGACGCGGCGGTGCATCGACCGGCAGGCGGGTGACCGCTGCATCTCCGAGGCCCGCCACCAGCAGCGCCAGCTTTTCGCGGCGGCGGGTGGAGACGCGCTGCTCCCACGCTGAGGGACCACCGCGCCGCAGTTTTTCGCCGATGGCGCGGTAGACCCGGCGCGCGGCGCCAATTGCCCAGGCCGAGCGGGTCGGCAGGGCCGACATGCCGATGCGGGCCGAGTCGTAATAGGGCTCGGCAATGTCGAGCAGCCGCAGCGCCGCGGCGTGCAGCAGCGGCCATTGCGCCTTGTCTTCGGCGTCGATCTTGTCGATCCCTTGCTCGTGCAGCAGTTCGGCCGGCAGGTAGACCCGGCCGGCACCGGCATCGTCGATGACGTCGCGGGCGATATTGGTGAGCTGAAAGGCAATGCCGAGGTCGGACGCACGATCGAGCACCGCCGCATCACGCGCCCCCATGATCATGGCCATCATCACGCCCACGACTCCGGCGACATGATAGCCGTAGTCGAGCGTGTCCTCGACCGTCTCGTAAGTCCGCTCCTCGACATCCATCTCGAAGCCGCGCAGCAATTGCTGCGGGTATAGGGCCGGAATGGTGCGCCGTTCGGCAACGCGGCTCAGGGCAACGAAGATCGGATCGGTGGCGCCGCCGGTTTCCAGCGCTTCGGCGGTCTGGCGGCGCAACAGGTCGAGCCGCTCCAACTGGCCGACGCGGAAGTCGCGCTGCTGGTCGTGGCCGAGCGTCTGGCCGTCGATGACGTCATCGCAGTGGCGGCACCAGGCATAGAGCATGACGCAGTCGTCGCGCGTCTCGCGGTCGAACAGCCGGGCCGCCGCGGCAAAGCTCTTGGAGCCCTGGCGGATCGACTGTTCGGAGAGAGCGACGACGGTATCGGTCACAGGCGGGCGTCCTCGATCATCAGGCCGGCGGTGGCCTTGGCCGAGCCTACTACGCCCGGGATGCCGGCGCCCGGATGGGTGCCCGCCCCGACAATATAGAGGTTCGGGATGACATCGTCACGATTATGCGGCCGGAACCAGGCGCTCTGGGTCAGGATCGGTTCGATCGAGAAGGCCGAGCCCAGATGCGAGTTGAGGTCGTCGCGGAACTCGAACGGGGTGATGTGGTGGACGCTCACCAGATCTTCGAGCAGTCCCGGGATGTAGTGATCGTTGAGATATTTGAGGATGCGGTCGCGGTATTTCGGCCCTTCAACCGCCCAGTCGATATCGGCCGTGCCCAGATGCGGCACTGGCGAGAGCACGTAGTGCGCGCTCTGGCCCGGCGGGGCGAGGCTGTCGTCAGTGACCGACGGCGTATGCAGGTAAAGCGAGAAATCGTCGGCCAGTCCGTCGGCATGGAAGATGTCGTGGATCAGCTCGCGATAGCGCGGTCCGAACAGCACCATATGGTGCCGCAGTTCCGGGTTGAGCTTCTTGAGGCCGAAGTAGATCACGAACAGCGACATGGAAAAGCGCCGCTTTTCCAGCGACTTGCCGTTCTGGTCGCCGCGCTGGGTGCCGCGCAGCAGCTTCTTGTAGGTGTGCACCACGTCCGCGTTCGAGGCGATCTGGTCAAAAGCCTGCCGGGTGCCATCGCGTAGCACGATGGCCTTGGCGCGGTCGCCTTCGGTCTCGATACGATCGATCTCGGCGCTCAGGTGAACCTTGCCGCCGAGATCTTCGAGCAGTTTGACCATGGCGCGGATCAGCGCGCCGGTGCCGCCCTTGGCGAACCAGACGCCGCCGCGGCGCTCCAGCGCGTGGATCAGCGCATAGATCGATGAGGTCTCGAACGGATTGCCGCCCACCAGCAGCGAGTGGAAGCTGAAGGCCTGGCGCAGGTGGTCGTCCTTGATGAACTGCGAGACCTTTGAATAGACCGAGCGGTGGCTTTCGAGCCGCATCAGCTGCGGCGCCGCCTTGATCATCGACCAGAAGTTGAGGAACGGAACAGTGCCGAGCTTTTCGTAGCCCTCATGGAAGAGGTCTTCGGAGTATTCGAGGAACTTCCGATAGCCTTCGACATCCTCGGGCGAGCGCGCCCGGATCTGGGCGTCGATCTCGTCCTGATTGTTGGCATAGTCGAAGCGATGCCCGTCCTCCCAGCAGAGCTGGTAAAAGGGCGCCACCGGCAGAAACTCGACATAGTCCTCGCGGCGCCGGCCGCTCAGCGCCCAGAGCTGGTCGAGGCAATCGGGGTCGGTGATCACCGTCGGGCCGCCGTCGAATTTGAAGCCGTCCTGCTCGTAGACGTAGGCGCGCCCACCCGGCTTGTCGCGCTTTTCGTAGACGGTGGTGGAAATGCCGGCGCTCTGCAGCCGGATGGCCAGCGCCAATCCGCCGAAACCGGCGCCGATCACTGCTGCGGTTTTCTGGCTCATTGCGCGACTTTCGGGTTCAACAGGGATTGCTCCATGAGGCAGGGAAGGGCTCGGCTGACCGGTACGGGCGGTTTGCCGACAAGGATGCGGGCGATATCCCACAGGGTGGTTCGGCCGGCATAAAAGCGCTCTATGAGCGGCTGTGGCAACCGGTAGAAGCGCTGCAGGACAAGATGCCGCCGGGTTGGTTCGGCGGCGCGGAACAGCATACGGTTGAGCAGGCGGTAAAAGCCCTGATTGCGGGCGCGTCCGAGGGCGTGCGCCTTGACCAGCGGCGCCAGCGCGGCGCTCCGGATCGGCCAGTGCTCGGCCACGAGGTTGGCGAGCCGCACCGCCTCTGGCACGCTGTAGCCGGTGGTGGGGTGAAAGAGGCCCGCTCGCATGCCTGCAACCGGCACGTCGGCGGGTTGCCTGGACCAGAAGCGCTCGGCGTCATAGGCAAGGCAGATCGGCAGCACGCCATGCTCCTCTCGCACAACGCTCTTGATTGACCAGCCCTGCGCCTGTGCATAGGCGCTGATGTCGGCCGCCAGCGCCTGCAGGTCGAGCGCTTCGCCATCGGAATAGCGGGTGTCTTCGATCAGGATCCGGGTAGGCGAAAACGGGAGCAGGTAGACGAAGCGATAGCCGTCGAGCTGGTCCACCGACGCATCCATGATCACCGGGTCGGTGATGCCGTGCGGGGTCTCGGTCTCGATTTCGAGTCCAACGAACTTCTGGAAACCCAGCACCATGCTGGGCGTCGGGATAAATCCGCGCGCATCGATGACGCAGTTTGCCTCCAGCCGGCGGCCATCTTCCAGGGTGGCGCCGGCCGGGTCGATGGACTTGACGCGGGCGCCAGTCAGCATCGTCACATTGGGGATCGCGGCGATCTTTGCGGCTACCGAGTCGCTGGTGAGGCTGGCATAGCCCGAGCTCAGGTGGCGGGTGTATTTCTGGAACCGTACCGACTGTCCGGACCACTTATGCGCGACCAGGGGGTCGAGCCAGGCGTGGTCGGCCGGCGTCACATCCGCGTGGTGGAACGACCAGGTATGTTCGCCGAAGGGCACTGCGGCGCCTTCGACCATGGTGATGGCAATGCCCGGATCGGCCGTTACCAGCCGTTGCGCGATGATGGCCGAGGCGAGGCCAGCGCCAACAAGGAGCAGCGTATTTCCAGGAGAATGCATTGGCGCCTGTGGTGTTTCCTACCGCGCCATGTTGCGCCCGACCGCCGAACGGTCAAGTCACTTCACATTCGGGAACGGACTCTCAGTCAGGTCCCGCAAGGGGGGAGGTGATGCGCTGCCAGCGGTCCACATGCGGCGAGGTCAGAAATCCTCGAGCGTCAGTTCGCGGGCCATGACGATATTGCCCGACATCAGCCCGCAGTCGACCGGGATGGCGGCGCCGGTGACGGCGCTGGCATGGTCGGAGGCGAGGAAGGCAATGACGCGGGCCACCTCCTCGGGCTCGACGATGCGCCCCATCGGATACCAGCGTTCCAGGACCTTGAGCACATTGGGATCCTTGGCCTTGCGGTCATCCCAGACCGGCGTGCGCACGGTGCCGGGGAGCACGATGTTGGCGCGGATGCCATAACGGCCATATTCCTGCGCCAGCGAGCGGGTCATCGAAATCAGCCCCGCCTTGGCGGCGCTGTAGGCCGGATGTCCCAAGGCGGCCAGACCGTTCACCGATCCGACATTGACGATGTTGCCGGCCCGGCGCGCCACCATGCCGGGCAGCACCGCATGGGCGCAGGCATAGGCGCCGTTGAGGTTCGAATCCATGTCGGCCGACCAG
The DNA here is from genome assembly GCA_015657675.1 of Devosia sp. Classification (GTDB taxonomy): domain Bacteria; phylum Pseudomonadota; class Alphaproteobacteria; order Rhizobiales; family Devosiaceae; genus Devosia_A. The sequence goes on along the minus strand of JACDQI010000185.1, from coordinate 7,446 downwards.
TCGGTCGGGTCGGTGGTCGCGAGCGTTGCACGGATCGCGCCGCCGGCATTGTTGATCAGCACATGCACATCGCCAAAGCCGGCAAAGGCCTCCTTGACCGCCGCGGCGTCGGAAACCTCGACCACCGCCGGCTTGACGGTGATGCCGTCCTTGCCGAGCTTGTCCTTGAGATCGAGCACTGCCTCGGAGCGGTCGAGGGCGGCAATGGTCGCGCCTTCCTCACCGAAGAAGCGGCAGAGCCACTGGCCGATGCCGCCCGCGGCGCCGGTGATGGCGATGGTCTTGCCTGCAAACGATCCGCTCATGCGGCGCTCTCCAACAAACTGGCCTCAATGACCGTGGTGATGTCCCTTGAGGAAGCTTTCCTCGAAGGGGCGGCGGCTGACTTCCATTTCCTTGCCGTCGAGATAGACCGCGACCGGCTGCAGCAGGGTGGAGCCGGCACGCTGCGTGCCGACCACGTCGGTAAAGACATAATCGCTGGCATACTGGCGGAGGATGGTGACGTCGGCCGGAGACCCGACGCCGAGCTGGCCGAGTTCGGGGCGCTGGATGGCGAGGGCCGGGCGGCTGGTCGACATGCCGATGACCTCGGCGACAGTGAGCCCGCAGTTGAGCAACTTGCTCATCGTGTGGAGCATGTCGTAGCCCGGGCCTTCGACCGCGATGACGTGGACGTCCGAGGAGATCAGATCGGGCTTGAAGCCGTCGCGGAGCGCTGCTTCGGCGGTGTCGTAGCCGAAGGCGCCCATGCCGTGGGCAATGTCGAAGAGGACGCCGCGCTCACGCGCCTGCCACACCGCATCGAGCACCCGTCCATCCGGGCCGATGGCCGAGTTGGGCTCGGGGCGGTAGCAATGGGTGAGGATGTCGCCCGGCCGCAGCATGTCGACAACGTCCGAATAGCTCGGGGGCGGATGGCCGATATGGGTCATCAGCGGCAGGTCGACGGCGTTGGCCGCCTCCAGCGCCAGTTCGAGGGCGCCGAGCCCGAAGTCGCCGGTGACGATGCCGCCGATGCGCACCTTCACCCCGATGATGCGGTCGCGGTTGGCCTCGATCTTTTCGACGCAGCGATGCACCGGCAGCATGGCGCGGGCTGTCGCTTCGCCGATCGAGACGTCCTTGTCGAAGCCGAAAATGCCCGGGAAGGAAATGTTGAGATAGGCAAAGATGCGGTAGGGCGACTGGATCATCACGTAGTCGCGGAACCCATCGTAGTTGCCGGCGCCGGCGCTGCCGGCATCGACCAGCGTGGTGCAGGCCGAGCGGCGGGCGATGAAGCCCGGGTCGACGCTGAGCGAAGTCGCCTTGTGGTAGACGTGGGTATGGATATCGATCAGCCCCGGCGCGACGATAGCCCCCGAAACATCCCGCACCTTGGCACCAGCCGCATCGATCGAGGGCGCGACCGCCGCGATCTTGCCGGCCTTGATGGCGACATCGAAGATGCCATCCACGCCATTGCGTTCGTCGATGACGCGGCCGCCCTTGAGGACGAGATCATATGGGGTTACGGCCGACGACATCGAAAGTCTCCCTGAAGCGGATGAGACTTCCTAGCGCGTTGGCGGGGCAGGTAAAAGCACTACCTGAGTGTAGGTGTCTTCCGGTCGAGGCCGTTGCCTCGCGCTACGCGAGCCGGTAGTGCGATGCGGCGGAGCAAGGCGTGGAGCGCGTCATGGGGCCCTATATCCTGGTCATCGACCAGAGCACGACGTCGAGCCGGGCCTATGTGTTCGATACCAACCAGCGCATTGTCGGCACGGCGCGGATGGACGTCACGCAGCATTATCCGCAGGTGGCATGGGTCGAACAGGTGGCCGAGGAAATCTGGGCGACCTGCCTCTGGGCCTGCAAGGCGGCGTTGCGCAAGGCCGGGATCACCGCCGCGGAGCTCGGCGGCATCGGCATCGCCAACCAGCGCGCGACGACCATCATCTGGGAACGGGCGACGGGCCGTGCCGTGGCCAATGCCATCGTCTGGCGCGATCAGCGCACCGAGGCAGCTTGCGACCAGCTCAATGCGGCCGGCCATGGAACGCTGGTGAGCGAGCGGACGGGTCTGCTCATCCATCCGTTTTTTTCGGCCAGCAAGATCGCCTGGCTGCTAGATACCACCCCTGGGCTGCGGCAGCGCGCCGCAGCCGGCGAACTGGCCTTCGGCACGGTCGACAGCTTCCTCATCGCCAAGCTGACGGGCGGGCGGGTGCATGCCACTGACGCCACCAATGCCAGCCAGACGACGCTCTTCGATATCGCCCGCAGCCGGTGGGACGACGACCTGCTGGCGTTGTTCGATGTGCCGGCGGCGCTGCTGCCCGAGGTCAAGGACAGCGCCGATGACTATGGGCTCAGCGATCCAGGCATCCTCGGTAGCGCAGTGCCGATCCTCGGCGTCGTCGGCAACCAGCAGGCGGCGCTGATCGGGCACGCCTGCTTTACGCCCGGCATGCTCAAGGCCACCTATGACGACCACTGCTTCATCCTGCTCAACACCGGCAGCGACATCGTCCGCTCGCGCCACCGGCTGCTCTCGACCATTGCCTATCGCATCGATGGGCAAGCGACCTACGCCATAGAAGGCGCGGTGGTGTCGGTCGGTGGCTCGCTCAACTGGCTGCATGACGACCTCGAGCTGTTCGAGTGGGACGAGATGGACAAGCTCGCGAAGGCGGCCAACGGTCCGCAGCCGCTGTTTCTGGTGCCGGCTTTTGTCGGCGCCGGGTCCGACTGGTGGGAGCAGCAGGCGCGCGGCGGTCTCTTCGGGGTCAATCGCGGTACGCGGCGGCCCGACCTGGTGCGGGCGGCGCTCGAGGCCATCGGCTATCAGTCCAACGACCTGATCGAGACCATGCGCAAGGACTGGGGCCGCGACACCGAGATCAGCATCCGGGTCGATGGCAGCATGGTGTCGTCGAACTGGACCATGCAGTTCCTCGCCGACATCACCCAGGCCCTGGTGGAGCGTTCGCCGATGGTCGACGTCACTTCGCTGGGCGCGGCCTGGCTCGCCGGCTGGAAGGCCGGGCTCTGGCCCGACAAGGCCGGCTTTGCGACGCGCCGCGTCACCGACCGGCAGTTTGGGCCACAGCTCGATGCCACGATGCGGCAGCGCAAGCTGCATGGCTGGCGCGATGCCGTGCAGCGGGTATTGCCGACGGGAAGCGCGCTAAAGCCCTAGCCGCGGACTGATCCGCGCAGCACCAGGTGCGATTCCAGCATGACGCTGCGCGGCAGGGGCGCGCCGGTGTCGAGAAACTCGATGACGGCGCGCGCCGCCGCTGCGCCAATCTCGGCAGCGGGCTGGCGCACGGTGGTCAGCGGCGGAAAGGTGTGCGCGGCCATCTCGATGTCGTCGTAGCCGATCACCGAGACGTCGCCAGGTATGGCGATGCCGGCTTCGTGCAGGCCATGCATCAGCCCGATGGCGAGCACGTCGCTGAGCGCAAACACGGCGTCGGGTCGCTCGCCTTTGGGACGGGCCGCGAGTTCGCGGCCGGCGGCAAGCCCGCCATCCATGGTCAGTGCGGTCCGCACCACGCTCTGCGGCGGAAGGTCATGACCACGCGCGCGCAGCGCCATCTCAAGGCCCTTCTGCCGTTCGCGCATGCGTGGGTGGCTTTCCGGACCGGAAACGATGGCGATGCGCTCAAAGCCCCGGTCGAGCAGATAGTGTCCAACCTGCTCGCCACCGCGCAGCGAGTCGTCGGAAAACACTGACGGCACGGTGTTGGCCGGTGCATCGATCGCAACCACCGGGACGCGCTTGATCTGGCCGAGGCGGCGGAAGAATTCCGGGCTGGCATTGGTGGTCATCACCACCACTGCATCGACGCGCTTGGCAAACAGCATGCGCATATAGGCGACCAAGTGCTGGGCGACGTCGTCGGTATTGCAGATCACCAGCGTATAGCCCTGGTCGAACGAGGCCTTCTCGACGCCGCGGATCACCTCGCCGAAGAACGGGTTCGAGGTGGTGGTGACGATCATCCCTATGGTGCGGGTGCGCTTGGACTGCAGCGCCCGCGCCACGTCGGAGGGGTAGTAGGCCAGGTCGGCGATGGCGGCATTGACCCGGCTGGCGGCTTCGGCACTCACCGGCCGGGTATTGTTGATGACATGCGAGACCGTGGTGAAGGAGACGTTTGCCCGCCTTGCCACGTCCTTGATGGTGACCATCTGTGCTCCGCTACGACCGCCGCTAGGACCTCGCTCGCGACTTCAGCCAGCGATCGAAGGCCACAGCAACGATCAGGATCAAACCGATAACGATGGACTGCGTATAGGACGAGACGTTGTTGAACTGGAGTCCGTTTTGCAGCACGCCGATCAGCGCCGCACCCACCACGGTGCCGCCGACACTGCCGATGCCGCCAAAGAGCGACGTGCCGCCGATCACCACAGCGGAAATCACCGTCAGCTCATAGCCAACGCCCGCGACGGCCTCGGCTGAATTGAGGCGGGCGGCCAGCACGAAGGCGGCAAGTCCGGCGAAAAAGCCGACGATCACGTAGACCGAAATCAGGATGCGATCGACCCGCAGGCCGGAGAGGCGCGCTGCCTCGGCATTACCGCCCACCGCGTAAACGGCACGGCCGTAGCGCGTATAGCGCAGCACGATGTGGCAGAGGATGGCGGCGACCGCAAAGATGATCACCGGCACCGGCACAGGGCCAACCAGGCCTGTGCCGAACCAGCGCATGTCCGGGGTAAAGCCGGAGATCGGGCCGCCATTGGAGAGCGTCAGCGTCAATCCGCGGAAGATGGTCAATCCACCCAGCGTTACCACGAAGGGCGGCACCTTGAGGCGGGTGATGGCAACGCCCTGCACGCCGCCCGCGATCGAGCCAACCGCGACCGCGGCCAGCAGCGCCGCAAACCAGCCGAAGCCGGCGCCTGCGGTGGCCGACAGCGACAGCGTATTGGCAGCGCCACCCTTGGCCACAATGGCGGCGACCATGCCGCAGAGCGCCAGCAGCGAACCGACGCTCAGATCAATGCCAGCAGTCAGAATGACAAAAGTCATGCCCAGTGCGATCAGCCCGGTGATCGAGATCTGCCGCATGATGTTGAAGACGTTGATGGGGTCGATAAAGCTCGGCTTGAGCGCCGTGAACACCGCCATCAGCACGATCAGGAACAGCAACGGGCCGAACTGCTTGAGGATGCGGAAGATGTTGGGGCCGCGTTTCTGGGTGGTTTCGGTTGTGGACATCAGGCGTCTCCCCGCCGCTGATCGAGCGCCATAAGCGCCATGAGTTTTTCTTCGGTGGCGTCGGCGCCTGACATCTCGCCGGTCATGCGGCCCTGCCGCATGGTGACGATGCGGTCGCTGACGGCCAGGATTTCCGGCAATTCAGATGAGATCACCATGACGGCAATGCCGCGGGCCGCGAGCTGCACCAGGATCTGATGCACTTCGGCCTTGGCGCCGACATCGACGCCGCGCGTCGGTTCGTCGACGATCAGCACTTTCGGGTCGCGGGCCAGCCAGCGGGCGAGGATCACCTTCTGCTGGTTGCCGCCCGAGAGGCCCTCGATGGCCTGTTCGGGTGAGGCCATGCGGATCGACAGCGCCTTCTTGTAGTCGGCGAGCGCCGTGCGTTCGCGTCCCTCCTCCATGATGCCGAGCGCATTGGAATAGCGGTCGAGCGCGGCGACGGAAAAGTTGTGCTGGATCGCCAGCATGGCAAAGATCGCCTGATGCTTGCGGTCCTCGGGCACGAGGCCGATGCCCAGCTCGATCGCGTCGGCCGGCGAAGCCGGACTGATCGGTGAACCATCGAGGGTAATGGTGCCTGATGCGATGCGGTCGGCGCCAAAGATGGCGCGGGCCAGTTCGGTACGGCCCGAGCCGACCAGACCGGCCACGCCCAGTATTTCGCCGGCCTTGAGGTCGACATCGACACCATCGAGCACGATGGCGTGCGGCGCATCGGGGTCGCGCATGGTGCGGAGGCCGCGGACCGAGAGGCGCACGGCGCCCGCGGCGTTGCGCTGGGTCGGGCGCGCGTAGAGTTCGGAGGCGGCGCGGCCGACCATCTTTTCGATGATCAGCGGGATCGCCACCGGACCGCCTTCGCGGTGCAGGTGGCCGGCCAGCCGGCCATCGCGCAGCACGGTCATGCGGTCGCAGATGGTGGAGGCCTCCTCCAGCCGGTGGGTGACGAACATGATGGCGACGCCTTCGCTGCGCAGCCGGTTCATGATGCCGAGCAACTGGCTCACCTCGGTTTCGGTGAGCGCCGAGGTCGGCTCGTCCATGATGATGAGACGGCTTTCGAGCGAGAGCGCGCGGGCGATCTCGACCAGCTGCTGTTCGGCGACCGAGAGCGCCGAGACCGGCGTGTCGGGATCGATGGTCAAGCCGACGCGAGCGATGATGCCGCGCGTTTCGGCGCGCATGCGGCGCCAGTCGATCAGGCCGAAGGCGCCGGTCGGGGCGCGACCAATGAAGATGTTCTCGGCAATCGAGAGCGTCGGGATCAGGCTCAGTTCCTGGTAGATCGTCACAATGCCGGCGCGCTTGGCAGCGTCCGGGCTCGCAGGCCGATAATCGGCGCCGGCAAAATTGATGCGGCCGCTTGAGGGCGGCTGCGCTCCGGACAAAATCTTGAGCAGGGTGGATTTGCCCGCGCCGTTTTCGCCCAGCAGCCCAAGGATTTCCCCGGCCCGTACGTCGAGCGAGACGTCATTGAGCGCTGTCACACCGGAAAAATGTTTGGAGACGCCGACGACTTCGAGCAGCGGCGCAGATTGGTCAGCGGTGGCGGCAAGCGCAGCCATCGGTCCCTCCCGATTTGAGACGATAGCTTCCGACCGGCACGTCACCATAGCAACGGTGACGCGCCGGCGGCAGGAGGAAGCTTACTGGGCTTCGCCGAGGCGTTCGGCCTTGTCCAGATTATCCTTGCCGATCACGATGGGCGTGAGCAGCACCAGCTTTTCAGCCGGCTCGGTCTTGTCCTTGGCATAGGCGACCGCGATACGAACCGCGGTGCGCGACTGCTCGCCCGGGAACTGCTCGACGGTACCGGCCAGCTTGCCGTCGCGCACGGCGACGAGGGCTTCGGGCAGGGCGTCGAAGCCGTAGATCTTCACATCGGTAAAGCCACGGGCGGCGCAGGCTTCCATGGCGCCGAGCGCCATGTCGTCATTGGCGCAGATGATGGCGTCGGGCTTGCCGTTGGCGGCAAGGCCGGCTTCCGTCACCGACAGGCCCTGATCGCGAGCGAAGTTGGCGGTCTGCTCGAAGATGATCTGGTACTTGTCCTTGACCGGGTCGAGGACGTTATGCACGCCCTTGTTGCGATCGATGGCCGGACCGGCGCCGGGCTGACCCTGCAGGTGGAAAATCTTGGCGCCGTTCGGGAAGGCGTCGACCAGGGCCTGGGCCTCGGCTTCGCCACCCTTGACGTTGTCGGCGCGACATGGGCCAGAATG
>JACDQI010000184.1 GCA_015657675.1 Devosia sp. | reverse complement strand
CTCTGCTGCGACTACGCTTTGCTCATCGCAAAGCTAGTCTCGCAGTCTCCCCTCAAGGGGGGAGAGGGGCAAGAACCGAGATCCTTAAGTCGGGACAACTCTCCCCTTGAGGGAGAGAAAGCGAGACTTAGGCCCCCGAGGGCCTTTGTCGCAGCAAGAGAGGGGGATTGGGGCTCTCAGCCTCTCTAAATCCCAAACGCCTCCGCCAGCAGCCGGAAACTTCGCAGCCGGAGAGCGTAGTCCCACACCGTGGTGGTGACCATCACTTCGTCGGCGCCCGACTCGGCGACCTTGCGCTCGATGTCCGCTTTCACCGTCTCGGGCGAGCCGACGATCCAGAGCGGGCGGTGCGATGCGATGATCTGGTTCTGGTGTGGCGTGTAGGCATGCGTCGCCGCCTGTTCGGGCGAGACAAGCTTGCGGATGTCGCCCGAGTGGAAGAGGGCCCAGCTCAGTTCCTGGGACCGCGACAGGTACTGCGCTTCCTCGTCGGTCGGCGCCACCAGCGCGGAGAGCGCAATAATAGCGCGCGGCGCGGGGAACGCAGCCGTCGGAGTGAATGCTGCGCGATAGGCGGCGAAAGCCGGGGCGGCCGGGGTCTGGCTGAAGTGGGCGGCAAAGGAGTAGCCGACGCCCAGCTCGCCCGCGGCCTTGGCGCTGGCCCCGCTCGAGCCGAGTAGATAGATCGGCGGCAGGTCGACGCCTTCGGGGACGACGCGCACATGCGCGAACGGGTGGTCCGGCGGGAAGGTACCTTCCTCGAAGGCCAGAAGTTCGGCCAGTTCCTGCGAGAAGTATTCGCCGCCGACGCTGCGCAGGGCCGAGAGGGTTCGTCCGTCACTGCCGCCGGCACGGCCGATGCCGAGGTCGATGCGGCCCGAGCTCAGGCCATTGAGCGTGCGGTAAGTCTCGACCACCCGCAACGGCACGTGGTTGGGCAGCATGACGCCGCCTGAGCCGATCCGGAGGCGCTGCGTGGCCGCCGCCGAGGTGGCGATCAGCACTTCGGGCGAGGACGAGGCGATCGAGGGCATGCCGTGATGCTCGGCATACCAGAGCCGGGTGTAGCCGAGTGCGTCGCCGAGACGGGCGAGGTCGGTGGTGTGGCGCAGCGCTTCGGCGGTCGAGGTGCCTTCGGCGACCGGCGCCAGGTCGAGAATGGAGAGGGGGAGTGCCATGAGGGCTTATATCGTCACTTACCGATGAATTGAAAGGCCGGCGATGAAACTCTTCGGCGGTCTGGCCGTTGTGCCTATCGACCCCCAAGGCGCCCGCCCCCCGGCTGCTCAAAAGACCAGACGACGCTGTAACTGACCCCGGCCTTGTGCCGGGGTCTTTGTTTTGGGGCCCATGCTCTGCGAGATCCCTCCCGACGCTCCCTCTCTCCCCTTGAGGGAGAGACACGAGACTTGGCCCGTAAGGGCCTTAGTCGCAGCAGAGAGGGGTACTGCGCTGCGCCATCCCTACCCCTCTCTGCTGCGACTAGTTCGCTTCGCTCACAAGTCTCGCCTCTCTCCCTCAAGGGGAGAGAGGGCCGAGACATTGGGGATTGGTCCAAGCGGACCGTCACCCACCCCGCAAGGGGGAGGGTGACCCGACTGAGACATTGGTCGGAGAACTTACTCCGCCAGCACCAGCCCCTTGGTCAGTTCCAGCGCCTGCTGTTCGAACAGCCGCCGGTAGAGCCCGCGGTCGCGGCGCACCAGTTCGGCATGCGTGCCTTCCTCGACAATGCGGCCGGTTTCGAAGACCAGCAGCCGGTCGAGCGCCCGTACCGTCGAAAGCCGGTGGGCGATGACGATGGTGGTGCGGCCGATCATCAGGCGTTCCATGGCCTGCTGGATCAGGAGCTCGGACTCGCTGTCGAGGCTCGAGGTCGCTTCATCGAGGATCAGCACCGGCGCATCGGCCAGGAAGGCCCGGGCAATCGCCACGCGCTGCCGCTCACCGCCTGAGAGCTTGACCCCGCGTTCCCCGACCAATGTCTCGTAGCCCTTGGGCAAGGCCGAGATGAAGTCGTGCGCGCTGGCCAGTCTGGCGGCCGCCTTGACCTCGTCGAGCGTCGCGCCGGGCCGGGCATAGGCGATGTTCTCGGCCAGCGAGCGGTGAAAGAGGATCGGCTCCTGCTGCACGATGGCGATCTGCTGACGCAGTGAGGCTTGGGTAGCTTCCGAAATGTCTTGCCCATCGATGGTGATGCGCCCCGCGTTCACGTCATAGAGACGCTGGATCAGCTTGACGAACGTGGTCTTGCCCGAGCCCGAATGTCCCACGAGGCCAACGCGCTCGCCCGGCGCGATCTCGACGGAGAAGTCCTTGTAGAGCGCGGTGGCGTGCTTGCCGTAGTGGAAGGTGACGTTCTCGAAGCGGATGCGGCCTTCGCCGATCTGGATCGGTGCAGCACCAGGCGCGTCCTTGATGCCGAGCGGCTCGTCGTGGATCGCCACCAGCTCTTCCATGTCGTTGACGGCCCGCTGCAGGTTGCGGATGTGCTGGCCGACATCGCGCAGGTAGCCCTGCAGGATGAAGAACGTCGTCAGTAGCAGCGTGATGTCGCCGGGCGTGGCAAGCCCCTGCTGCCAGAGCAGCAGTGCGGCGCCGATGATGGCGGCACGGAGGATCAGCAGCATGATGAGCTGCAGCGAGCCGGCATAGGTGCCGCGGGTCCAGGTGCGGCTGGTGCGGCGGCGCCACTTGTCGGTGACATAGGCGAGGCGGAACTCCTCGCGCTCTTCGGCGCCGAAGCCCTTGACCACGGCATTGCAGCTCACCGCATCGGCCAGCGCGCCGCCCATGCGGGTGTCCCAGCTGTTGGCGAGGCTGGCGGCCGGCGCCACAAAGCCGATCGAGAGCGCGACGGTCACCGCCACATAGATCAGCGAGCCCAGCCCGACGATCAGCCCCATTACCGGCCAGAGCAGTGACAGCATGATGGTGGTGCCGATCAGCATGACCGCCGACGGCATCAGCATCATGATCAGCTGGTCGTTGAGCGAATCGATGCCCCACATGCCGCGGGTGATCTTGCGCACGGTCGAGCCGGCAAAGGCGTTGGCGTGCCAGTCGGTGGAAAAGCGCTGCACCCGGCGGAAGGCGTCACCGACGATGGCCTGCATCATGTTGAGCGTCATCGCGATGATCTGCATGTAGCCGGTGTGGCGCAGCAAAGCCGCGCCGAAGCCGAGCGCCATCAGGAGGCCAAAGGCGGTCAGCGCCGCATTCCAGGCAACGACATCGCTGGCGGCCCCTTGCGTCACCGCATCGACCAGCTGGCCGGCATAGAGCGGGGTCAGGACGTCAGCGACAGTCGCCAGCAGGAAGCAGGCGCCGACCACGGTCACGCGGATCGGTTGCTTCTTCCAGTGCGAAAAGGTGAAACCGAGCACGCGCTGAAAAGCGTCGCCACGGAGATCGAGCTTGAAACGGGCCATGAAACGATCCGGGTGCCACAGGGCAGGTCCGGTCCCAAACAAAAGAGGGTGAGCAATGGTGCCGCCCGGAGGCAAATATCTGGAGGGCGGCGGCGCGGAAAACGAGGGTCCGAAGACCGGAAAGACCTAGCGGTGCGGTCGGTGCTTTCGACCTCGGGGGGCAAACGTACACATGGTCATGTCGCCCTCCCTCGGTTGGCGTTGGCGCTTAAGTCGGTTCTAGGCGACTTGCCGGCGCCTGTCCAGCATGCGGCTTGGCTACATCAATCGCGCAAAATCTTGCCGGTGCGATTGACTTGGCGGGGGGCTCATGGCCTTGATCGACTTCTGTTTCGGGGTTCGGATTTCATGGTCAAGACGGTTCTCAAACTGGTTGTGGCGCTTGTACTGGCCGCTTGTGCCGGGCGCGCCGTGGCGCAGGACAGTTATGATTTCGGCCTCGACGAAGTCCGCGGCGGCCTCTTCTTTCATAGCGTCGACCATGCGCCGCCGAGCGCGCTGTTCGGGCTGATCGACACCTCACGCCTGCAGGATGCCAATGTCGAACTGTTGTTCCGGCCGCTCGACCTGGGCGAATGGAACTGGCTGGGCGAGATCCGCCCGCATGTCGGCGCGACGCTGAACTTCGGTGGGCTGGAAAGCCAGATCTATGCCGGCCTCAGCTGGACCTATCACATTGCCGGCGGCCCGGTGTTCGTGGAAGGCTCGTTCGGCGCCGCGCTGCACAATGGCGCGGCATCCGGCGCGGTCTATCCGGCGCGCAGCCTCGGCTGTTCGCCGCTGTTCCGCGAGAGCGCCAGCATCGGCTACGACATTACCGAGCAGGCCAACATCATGCTCACTGTCGAGCATTCGAGCCATGCCGGCCTCTGCGGCCCGACCAATGCCGGCATCACCAACCTGGGCATCCGCGCCGGCTGGAAGTTCTAGGCAGCCGGCGTGACCGATGTCATTCATGATGTAATCGTCGTCGGCGCAGGCCCCGCCGGAGCACTCTGCGCCTATACGCTGCGTCGGCTCGGCATGTCGGTGCTGGTGCTCGACAAGGCCAGTTTTCCGCGCCCCAAGCCCTGCGGCGGCGGGCTCACCATCAAGACGCTGGCGCTGATGCCTTATTCAGTGGCGCCGGTGCTCGAGAGGTTCACGCGCGGGCTGGAGTTCGGCTTCCGCACCCCAAGCGGAGATACGTTCCGTACGGTCGCCGGCAAGAACCCGATCTGCACCTTCGCGGTGCGGGAAAAGTTCGACAGCTTCAACTTCGAGCAGATGCTGGCGTCGGGCGCCACGTTCGAGACCATCGGCAAGATCGAGGCGATTACCGAAGAGGCTGACGTGGTGAGCGTCGTCACCGCCGGCGCGACGTATCGCGGCCGTTATCTTGTCGGCGCCGATGGCGCCAACAGCCGGGTACGGCGTCTGCTCGGGCTCGATGCGCAGATCCGCCGTGGCTTCGCGCTCGAAGGCATCGTCCCCTACACACGCCTCGACAACGTGCCGAAGCCGGAATTCTTCTTCGGCGTCACCCGCAATGGCTATGGCTGGCTTTTTCCGAAGGGTGACCATGTCAATGTTGGGCTCTACACCATCGACGACGACCCCTCGCTCAGCAAGGAGGCGCTGCGCGCCTATGCGCAGGAGCGGCTCGGTACCGACCAGATTGACGATGTGGTCGGCTTTCCGCTCGGCTTTGGCGGCGACAAGCGCCTGCCGGTGCGCGATCGGGTGGTGCTGGTGGGCGATGCGGCCGGCTATGCCGAGCCGCTGCTCGGCGAAGGGCTGCATAATGCGGTCAAAAGCGGCATCGCCGCCGCGCAAGCGATCTTTACCACCCGTTCCGGCGGCGGACGCCTGCAGGAAGCCTATCGCCGCCGCGTCGCAACGCTGATGGACGACCTGACGCGCTGCCGACAGATGGCGGCGGCGTTCTACCCTGATCTCGATCGCGGCAAGCTGTTGATCGCGCTCAGCCGTCCGGCGCTGGTGCGCGGCTTTGCGGCGGGCATGACCATGGTCGAGATGACCAACCTGTTGCCGTTCTCGGCCTTCTTCCGGCCGGCCAAGCCGAGCTCGTTGGTCGAGTTGCTGGCGCGGTGAACAACGAGGGCGTAACGCGCTCTACGCTACCTGACCGGCGGCCCAGCCCGAGGCCCAGGCCCACTGGAAGTTGTAGCCGCCCAGCCAGCCAGTGACATCGACCACTTCGCCGACAAAGAAGAGCCCCGGCACCTGGCGGGCCTCCATCGTGGTGGAGTCGAGGTCGCGCGTATCGACGCCGCCCAGCGTCACTTCGGCGGTGCGGTAGCCTTCCGAGCCGGTGGGCTTGGTGGTCCAGTTGTTGAGCGCGTCGACCACGACGGCGATCTTCTTATCGGAGAAATCGCCCAACATGTTGGGAATGCCGATGTCTTCGGCCAGCATCTGCGCCAGGCGCTTGGACATCATGGTCGCCAGTACCGTCTGCAGCCGCAGTTTCGGCGTCTCGACACGCGCCTTGGCCAGCACCGCAGCCACATCCATGCCGGGCAGCAGGTCGATGCTGATTGCGTCGCCCTCGCGCCAGTAGCTGGAAATCTGCAAAATCGCCGGACCCGACAGGCCGCGATGGGTAAAGAGCAGCGCCTCGAGGAAGCTCTTGCCGCGCGCCGTAGCGATCACGTCGGCCGAAACGCCAGCCAGCGGCTCCAGCCGTTCCATGATGCCGGGCTCATAGGTCAGCGGCACCAGCGCCGGCCTTGTATCGGTGACGCGCAGGCCGAACTGGGTGGCGAGATGATAGCCCTTGGGCGTCGCCCCCATCTTGGGGATGGATTTGCCGCCTGTCGCCACAATAACCGACGCGACAGTTACATTTCCGGTAGAGAGCGCAACGACAAATCCGTCGTCGGTCTTTTCGACCGTCTCGAAGCTCGTCCCCAGTTCCAGTGTCACCCCGGCCTGGCCCATCTCGGCGGTCAGGAGGTTGATGATCTGGTTGCTGGAGCCGTCACAGAACAACTGGCCGAGGGTCTTTTCGTGGAAGGCGATGCCGTACTTGCGCACCAGCGCGATGAAGTTTTCCGGCGTGTAGCGGGCCAGCGCCGAGAGCGCGAAACGCGGGTTCTCGCTGATGAAGCGGTCGCGCCCGGCCTTGATGGTGGCGTTGATATTGGTGAAGTTGCAGCGCCCGCCGCCGGAAATGCGGATCTTCTCGCCCGGCGCCTTGGCGTGGTCGACCACCAGCACCGAGCGGCCACGCTTGCCCGCCTCGATGGCCGCCATCATCCCGGCGGCCCCGGCTCCCAGGACTACGACATCATATGTTCTCATGGCGCACCCTTAGCGAATTCATTGACTCTTTGCCAATCTCGCGTAGAAACGCCGCACTGCTTCGAGCGACGGGCTGTCTGGCGTGTTCAATACCGCTGAAAATAGCCGAACGATTGCGCCCCGGATGATCCGGGCGATTGCGCTTGCAGCCAAAACCACCAAAAAAACCCGTTGAGCCGATCCCCGGGCATCTCCCGCCGGGGAGAGGCCGGATGCTACGTGCCGCGGGCGCCATGCCCCGCGCGGGGGAACGGGTAAAAGGGACTGACACAAATGGGTTATCGGGTCGCCGTCGTCGGAGCCACGGGCAATGTGGGCCGCGAAATGCTCAACATCCTCAGCGAACGCAAGTTTCCGGCCAGCGAAGTCATCGCGCTGGCCTCGTCGCGCTCGCAGGGCCAGGAAATCAGCTTTGGGGACAAGCGCCTCAAGGTACAGAACCTCGAAAACTTCGACTTCACCGGCGTCGATTTCGCCCTGATGTCGGCAGGTTCGGCCATCGCCAAGGAATATGGCGAAAAGATCGGCCGCACCGGCTGCATCGTGGTCGATAATTCGAGCTTCTGGCGTTACCACGGCGATGTGCCGCTGGTGGTGCCCGAGGTCAATGCGCATGTGCTCGACGAGTACATGGCCCGCAACGACCGCAAGAACATCATCGCCAACCCGAACTGCTCGACGGCGCAGCTGGTGGTGGCTTTGAAGCCGCTGCACGACTTTGCCAAGATCAAGCGCGTGGTCGTTGCCACCTACCAGTCGGTGTCGGGCGCCGGCAAGGAAGGCGTCGACGAGCTCTGGACCCAGACCAAGGGCATTTTCGTCAACGACAGCGCAACGCCGCGCAAGTTCTCCAAGCAGATCGCCTTCAACGTCATTCCGCATATCGACGTCTTCATGGAAGACGGTCGACCAAGGAAGAGTGGAAGATGGTGGTCGAGACCAAGAAGATCCTCGATCCCAAGATCAGGCTTTCTGCCACCTGCGTGCGCGTGCCGGTGTTCGTGGGCCATTCCGAAGCGGTCAATATCGAGTTCGAGAACCCGATCTCGCCCGACGAAGCCCGCGATATCCTGCGCGAAGCGCCGGGCATCTCGGTGATCGACAAGCGCGAAGCCGGTGGCTACGCCACGCCGATTGAGGCTGTCGGCGAGTACGACACCTATGTGAGCCGCATCCGCGAGGACAACACGGTCGAAAACGGCCTCTCGATCTGGGTCGTCTCCGACAACCTCCGCAAGGGCGCTGCGCTCAACACTGTGCAGATCCTCGAAACCCTGATCGAACGCCGTCTGGTCGAGATCAAGGCGGCGTAAGCTGCCTGCCCAAATGCGCCCCTCCACCGGCTCCGCCGGTCCCCCTTCCCCGCACGCGGGGGAGGATAAGGTGAGGTCGGCGCAAGTCTCTCAGTCGGGTCCTCCCCCGTTCATGGGGGGGAGGGGGACCGCCGAAGGCGGTGGAGGGGGGGCGCCACTCGCTCGTGCGCGATGCCGGGG
>JACDQI010000183.1 GCA_015657675.1 Devosia sp. | reverse complement strand
CGCACGAACCTTACCGTCACCAGGCCATCAGGCAGCTGGATGACTGCCAAGGCGATGGAGGCCGACATGCGCCTTTCCTCGCAGCGAGTGTTCATTCCCGAGGCGATGGAGATCGCTGACTCCCGCGGCACCAGCGGCACCATCGTGGGCGTGCATGCCGACCTGGCTGCTGAATCCATGGTGTCGGAGGGTCCGGCCAGCATTCGCTACCACAACGGCACAACGCTTGATGCGGCAACCATGGCCTATGACGGCAAGGCGCAGACCTGGGTGTTTTCCCGGGCAACGCTTACTGTACCGCCGCCCAAATCGGCATCCCCCTCCCCACCCGAAGCCTCGACCGCGCCATGATCCGACTTCTCCTCGCCCTCTTCGTCACTCTCTGCAGCGTCAGCGGCGCGCTGGCGCAAAGCGAGACCAAGGTGACCGGCGACACGTTCGTCATCGACGAGGCCAAGGGCGCAGCCACCTTCACCGGAAATGTCGAAATCATCCGCAAGGGCCTGCAGGTCTGGGCGCAGAAGGTGGTGATCGAGTATGGCGCCGGCGGCCCCGAAGACGTGCAGACCTTCGTGGCGACTGGCAAGGTGCGGCTCAAGACCAAGGATCAGGATGCCACAGGCGATCGCGCCGTGTTCGACCCCAAAACCAACATGCTGCGCATGACCGGCAATGTGGTGGTGGTGAACGCCACCGGCACGCTCGCCGGCCCCGAGCTGACGGTGAACCTCACCGACAACAGCACCGTGTTCAACAGCGGCAAAGGTGGCCGCGTGACCGGAGTGTTTTCCACGCAATGACACGGGTCGACCAGACCGGCTGGCTGGTGGCCCTCGGCCTTGCCAAGAGCTTTGGCAAGCGCTCGGTGGTGCACGACGTGTCGATCGCGGTGCGGCGCGGCGAGGCCGTCGGCCTCCTCGGACCCAACGGCGCGGGGAAGACCACCGTCTTCACCATGATCATGGGGCTGGTGCGTCCGGACAAGGGCCAGATCCTGCTCGACGGGCGACCGATTACCGCTTTGCCGCTGTTCCAGCGCGGCCGACTGGGCATCGGCTACCTGCCGCAGGAGCCCTCGATCTTTCGCGGCCTCGACGTCAAGGGCAACATCCTCGCCGTTCTCGAAGGCCATGTGCGCAACCGCAAGGAACGCAAGCGCCGGCTGGAGCAGTTGCTCAGCGAATTCGCCATCGAGCGGCTGGCCAACTCCAATGCCCTGGCGCTCTCGGGCGGCGAGCGACGCCGCGTCGAGATTGCCCGGGCACTGGCGGCAGACCCGATCTTCATGCTGCTCGACGAGCCGTTCGCCGGCGTCGACCCGATCGCCGTCGCCGAAGTGAAGGGGCTGGTCAAGCAGCTCACCGAGCGCGGCATCGGCGTCCTGATCACCGACCACTCGGTGCGCGAAACCCTGTCGCTGGTGGACCGCGCCTACCTGATCCATGGCGGCAAGGTGATGATCCAGGGCAAACCCGAAACCATCGCCGCCGACCCCGAGGCGCGCCGTGTCTACCTGGGCGACACGTTCTCGGTTTAGGTGCAGCCGGCACCGGCAGGCCGCTTGGTGGCGTGCATACGCGTGCGGCTAAAGCCGCACCCGCTGGTTACCCGCCGAAAATCATCTGTTGTCCTAGAGCGCGCCGGTGAGCTTGGCTTGCAACGAAGCGCCAAGTCCCCGCGCGTGACCCATGCCATTCAGACCGAGTTCCAGGGCGAGGGAGGCGTTCGGGGCCAACGAGTAGACGACGCCAGCGTCAACGCTCGCCGAGAAGCCGCCATTCGTTGCTGCAAGTGCATAGAGACCATGGCCACCCAGCGAAAACACCATGTCACCGTTGGTTGGATAAAAGAACAACTTGCCGCCCAATGAGAGTTCACCAGCCGCTATGCTGTTCGCGGCATGTGCCGTGCTGCCGGAGTCGGTGAAAGCACTCTGTTCCTCCCTAAGAAACATCAGGCCCAGGTCGGGGGAAAAGTCGATATTCGCAGTGAGCGGAATGACGCCGCGCAGGGTGCCGTCAAGCGTCACCCGTGTCGCATCAAAGCTAGCCGTCGTAGCGCCGGCCTTCAGGTCATAGCCCAGGCGCTCGACGCTACCGATAAACTCGACTCGCCACGTGTCGTCGAGACGATAGGCGGTGACAATGCCCAGACCGACGCCCCGGTTGGTGACTGAGTCTGCGTTAAGGTTGTAGTTCGCAGCTTCAAGGGCAGCGAATACACCGACAATCCAGCGCTCATCGACGCGATAGTTGATACCCCCCGCAAGACTGGCCTGACCGCCTGTCCACTGACCTGTACCCGGCAAAGCAGCGTCGAAGCGGGCCCCGGTCCAGATATTGAAACCGGCACTGGCCATTTCCGCCGGGGTAGCGTCAAAAACGAGGGAACCCGCATAGCCGAATGTGGACATTGAGCTGTCATCCCCTGTCGCAAAAGCCGCGTCTATGCCGCCTCTGGCAAGACTTCGGACAATGTCGGCCGATCGGAACGCGACGGCCTGGACCTGGCCGTCTTGCAGGGTGTCGATGGCATTCGAACTTGTGCCAGTTGCGCCCGTGGATGGCGGTGCCGCCGCCGGCGTACATTGTAGCCACAGGTTAGCGAAACCTGCACCATTCGTGTTGGGCACGTTGACGATCGCATCGGGCGAAGTCACCGCGCTAGCGAGTGTTATGGAGGCGAATGACACGGGACCCCCGGTAGACCCTGAGACCCCGACAGTCCTGCTCGCGAGTACTGTAGACCCATTCTTCAGATCAAGCGTCGCTGTAGCAGCACCAGGGGCCGTTCGGCTCCAGGTAATCGTGAATGTCAGCGTATCTCCGGCCGCAAAGGTGCTGGTGGTTGTAATCGTACTGAGGCCCGAGAACCCGTCATTGCCGCTGAGCTTTTGTTGGGTGCTGAAATCGGAACAACTCAACGCAAAAGCAGCCGTAGGGGATATGGTCAGAAGCCCAACCCAGAATACGCGCGCCAGAAACTGCTTCACACTTTCCCCCTGGCGCATCTCGCACCGGCCGAATCTTCGTTAAGAGTCTATTAATTGCTCACTGAGTCATTTGTCAACGAAACGAACGTGCCCGCCGTCTGCACTGCCCTGCCTTAGCTTCCGTGTTGCGGGCTTAAACCGACCCGCCGGGGCAAATCGCTGCGGGGGAGATTGAGGCGTAAAGGAGCAGGGTGGGGGTGGGAGCGCCCGAGACGTCGGGCTAAGGACCCCGGAGGCGAGGGCGAACCTTAAGCGGCCCCCGTACCCCCTCCCCTGTCCCTACGCGCAAGGAGGCGGTGACCTGACTGCACGATGGTCGAGAGCCCGCCACGCCCATCCACCCAAGGTCGTGATCTCCCTTAACCTTCTCTGGCACAAATCTTGCCCTCGGTGTCACAATCGGGCATGGTCGGGGGCGGGAAGAGTTGTGAGTGGGGTAGTTTGGCATGGCGCTTTCGCCACGGCTTGAGGTTCGGCAGGCGCAGAGCCTGACGCTGACGCCGCAGTTGATGCAGTCGATCCGACTGCTGCAGCTCAGCCATCTCGAACTCAATGTCTTTGTCGAGCAGGAGCTGCTGCGCAATCCGCTGCTCGAGCGCGAGGACGGCGCCGAGCCCGGCGACGGCGACGCGCCAGAAGCCGTCGAAGCGCCAGCCGAAATGAGCGCTTACGAGGACACCGTCGATCACGGCGACCGTATCCAGTCGGCCGATTCGATTGCCGACAGCTACGACACGGCCGTCGAGAACGTCTTTCCCGAACAGTCGGCACAGGATTCGCCTGATCTTTCCGGCCAGTGGTCGGAACGCAGCGGCGAGGGCGGCGAAGCGCCGGACCTCGACCAGTATGTGGCGAGCCGCCCAAGCCTTTCCGAACACCTCTCCGAACAGATCAACTTCATCGTCACCGATCCGGCCGAACGGCTGATCGCCCGGTTCCTCACCGACAGCCTCACCGAGGCCGGGTATCTGGGCACCGACATCGCCGCCATAGCCGAACAGCTGGGCGCCAGTTTCGAGGCCGTCGAGGCGGTGCTGTTCAAGCTGCAGGGCTGCGATCCGATCGGGGTCTTTGCCCGCGACGTCAAGGAATGCCTCGCCATCCAGCTGCGCGAGAAGGATCGGCTCGATCCGATGATGCAGCGGCTGCTCGACCATCTCGAGCTCATCGCCGCGCATGACCTCGCCACCCTCGCCCGCACCGTCGGCTGCGATCGCGAGGATCTCGCCGACATGCTGGCCGAACTCCGCCAGCTCGATCCCAAGCCGGGCCGGGCCTTCGAGGTCGGACCGGTTGAAGCGGTGGTGCCGGACGTTTTCGTGCGCCAGGGTTCGTCGGGCGCCTGGCAGATCGAGCTTAATGCCGACATCCTGCCGCGCGTCTTGGTCAACCGCACCTACTATGCCAGCGTCACCAGCAAGGCGCGCGATGCGGCGGAAAAGACCTTCCTCACCGATTGCCTGCAGACCGCCAACTGGCTGACCAAGAGCCTCGATCAGCGGGCGCAGACGATCCTCAAGGTGGCTGCAGAGATCGTCAAACAGCAGGACGGCTTCCTGCTGCACGGCATCACCCACCTGCGGCCGATGACCCTCAAGCTCGTCGCCGACGCCATCGACATGCACGAATCGACGGTCAGCCGGGTGACCTCGAACAAGTACGTCTCGACGCCGCGTGGCCTCTTCGAGATGAAGTATTTCTTCACCACCGCGCTCGGGTCCTCGAACGGGGATGGCGGCGAGCATTCGGCCGAGGCCGTGCGACACCGGATCAAGCAGCTGATCGATGCCGAAGCGCCCGCCAGCATCCTCTCGGACGATACAATTGCAGAAATGCTCGGCAAGGAGCAGGGCATCGAAGTCGCCCGCCGCACCGTCGCCAAGTACCGGGAAGGCATGGGCATTCCCTCCTCGGTCATCCGCCGCCGGCAGAAGCGCGCCATGGCGGACGCCCGCGAACACGCGTCCTGACGCGGCCAAACGTTCTCAATGAGTGGGAATGAAGCGCGCGCAGGTTAACCCGCTGCGGTTGACCTGTCATTAGCGCTTTTGAACCCTTTGCCGCCGATGCGCATTGCTCCCCCAGGGGCTCGGGTCTAGACTTTTCGTGCACGAGTGCCCAACTCAACTCAGGAGCCGTGCACTCGTCACGGTAGAACCCAACTCAAGAGGGGATCCATGACCTTACGTGTCTCTGGCAAGAACATGGACGTCGGCGAGGCCTTGCGCAGCAAGGCCGAAGGGCACTTCGATGCTGTGGTCAAGAAGTACTTCGATGGCGGCTATACCGGCCACCTGACGCTCGAACCGGAAGGCCCCGGCTTTTCGGCAATCTGCATGGTGCACCTGGATTCGGGTACCATCCTGCAGTCGAGCGCCTATGGCGGGGATGCCACCTCGGCCTATGAACTGATGGCCGACACCATCGAGAAGCGGCTGCGACGTTATAACCGCAAGCTCAAGTCGCACCGCCGCCATGGCGCCCCGGACGACGGTCTGGCAGCCCAGTCCTATGTCCTTGGTTCAGCAGACGAACACGACGAGTTGCACGAGGATTACTCGCCGCCGGTGATCGCCGAAACCACCGCGACACTGCGCCAAATGAGCGTGGAGGAAGCGGTAATGGAGCTCGATCTGACGCAGGCCGATGTGGTGATGTTCCGCCATGCTGGACATGGTGGGCTAAATGTGGTCTACCGCCGCGCCGACGGAAATATTGGCTGGATCGATCCGGCCTTGCGCGCCAACTAGAGCGCCGCAGGCACCTGCCGTCCCGAGTATAGATAGGCTTCTTTAATGGAACTTGCCGACATCCTCTCCGAGGAGTCCGTTATTGTTTGCAAAGGATTGGCGACCAAGCACGAAGTGCTTGAGAGGCTTGCACAACAGGCGGCAAAGGTAACTGGTCAGGACGCGCACGCGCTGTTCGAGGCCATCCATGATCGGGAACAGCTCGGCTCCACCGGGCTGGGCAACGGCATTGCCATCCCGCACGGCAAGTTCGCCGGAATCTCCGGCGTCACGGCGGTGTTCGCCCGTCTGGCTGAACCCATCGAGTTCGACTCGGTGGACGACCAGCCGGTGGACCTCCTGATGATGCTCCTGGCGCCCATGGGCGCCGGGGCCGACCACCTCAAGGCCCTGGCCCGCGTCGCTCGCATCCTGCGGACGGATTCGGTGGTCGAGGCGCTCCGCAAGGCCGACGATGCCGGCCAGATCTATCAGATCCTGACCCAGCCGGTGGCGGCCACCCAGGCCGCCTGAGGTTTGAGGCCGTTCAGAAAAGCATAAAGCCCGGCCGAAAGCCGGGCTTTGTCATGTTCAGCGGCTGCATCGGGCATTAGTGCAGCGCAACGATGCCGAAATTGCGCTCGCTCAGCCAGTCGCTCACCGCGTCCTGGGTGTCGGCCACCATCAGCGGCGAGCCGTCGGCGGAGACCACGATGTGGAACTCGCCATCCTGAGGCAAGTCGTCTTCGCTCATCAGTTCGGCGAGCTGGTCGCCCTTGATCTGCTTGACATAGACCACCGCGTTGCCGCCGAGCGCCATGAACTGGGCGCGCGTCAGGTGCCGCAGGGGGTTGTCTTGGTTCTGTTCACGCGTTTGCATCTTGTGTGTTCCCCTTTCTAGGCAGAACGGATTTCGATACGCCGGGCCAAACGCTTGGCCAGGGGTCGCACGACCTCGATCATCAGCATACCGTGCTTGAGCGTTGCTTCACCAATCTCAACGCCGTCAGCGAGCAGAAAGCTGCGCTGAAACTGACGGGCCGCGATGCCGCGGTGCAGGAACTCGCGCTGGCCATCGTCCTTCTGACGGCCACGGACGAGCATCTGGTTGTCTTCCACCGTGATCTCGAGGTCGCTTTCCTTGAACCCGGCGACCGCGATGGAAATGAGAAAGCGTTCGGAGCCGTCGGCCTCGAGCATTCTCTCGATATTGTAGGGCGGGTAGCCGTCGGCGGCCTTGGCAAGTCGGTCGACCCGTTCCTCGAAGGCTTCGAACCCCAAAAGGAAAGGCGCCGAAAACATGGAGACGCGTGACATCAGTCCGTCCTGATCAAAGCAACGTTTGAAAACCGGCCCGAGTTTGATTGGCACCGATTTCCTGAAGCAGATATGGGTCGGTGTCTCCCCGCCTTCAAGGGGATTTGGCTCTTGCGGACCAGCCCACCATGACCCGGACGATTGGCATCATCACCCCCGCCTACCAGGCGGAAACTTTGCTGCCGCAGGCCGTGCGCAGCGTCCTCGCCCAGACCAACCCGGACTGGGAGCACTGGATCATTTCCGACGACCTCGTCGATTATGAAGCTTTGCTGGGCCACGAGGGCCTGCTCGACCCGCGCCAGCGCTTCCGCTCCAGCGGCAAGCTGGGCGGCGGCTCGACCCGGGCCCGCAACCTGCTCTTCGACGAAATCGCCACGCCATACGCGGCCATTCTCGATGCCGACGACCGGCTGAAGCCCCGGAAGCTTGAACTGGCGCTGGAGGCTCTCGCCGAGCACGCCATCGTCTCGGTGGCGCTCGATGTGATGGACGACCAGTACCGGCACCGCCGCTTTGTCGGG
Organism: Devosia sp.; assembly: GCA_015657675.1. GTDB lineage: Bacteria > Pseudomonadota > Alphaproteobacteria > Rhizobiales > Devosiaceae > Devosia_A. Next base: position 493 of record JACDQI010000183.1, on the reverse strand, counting down.
GATGGGCCGGACAAAGTACTGCGCACCCGCGACTACAAGTTCACCAGCCTTTCCATGGATTCGATGATCGTCTGGGACCGGCGCAAGGCCGATGGCCGCTACGACACCGAGTTGCGCAACATGACCGATCTCGACCTCTTGCTGCAGCTTTGGCGCACCGCGCCCGGCACATTTCACCTGGGCACGCCCCTTCATGACTACGTCAAGATCAAGACCTCGATGAGCAACAGCACCGGCGTTACCGCCCGGATGATCGCGGCCAAGAACACGCTGGTCGAGCGTCTGAAAGCGGGCTTTTACCCCCTCGCCGACCCCGAAGGCGTCGAGGGCCTGCTCCGCTTCCTCACCATCTCACTGGAAGCCGAAGCGGCCTACGATGCGTATCTGGAAGCGCATCCGGATGGGTTATTCGAGGACAATCTCGAGCCAAGGCTGGCGCGATAGCCTCAGTCGGGTCACCCTCCCCCTTGCGGGGAGGGGACAGGGGTGGGGG
>JACDQI010000017.1 GCA_015657675.1 Devosia sp. | reverse complement strand
GGATTGGGAGACCTTCGAGCGCGTCATCGACTTCGTCGCCACCGGCGGCTACGCGCTGCGCGCCTATGAGCGCTACGCCAAGCTGCGGAAGACCCCGGATGGCCTCTGGCGCATCGCCAACCCGCAGGTGGCGCAGCAATATCGTCTCAATGTCGGCACCATCATCGAAGAGCCGATGGTGAGGGTGCGGTTGGTGAAGGGCCGCGTCCGCAAGGCCGAGGCCGCCGGCGGCGCCACCGGACCGATCGGCCGCTTCGGCCGCGTGCTGGGGGAGATGGAGGAGTATTTCTTCAACTCGATGGTCAAGGGCGATACCTTCCTCTTTGGCTCCGAGGTGGTGGCCTATGAGGGCATGTTCGAGACCGAAGCCTATGTCAGCCGCAGTGCCGCCAAGGACCCGAAGATTCCGTCATACATGGGCGGCAAGTTTCCGCTCTCCACCTATCTCGCCGATGGAGTGCGGAAAATCCTCTCCACGCCCGAGAACTGGAAGGTACTGCCCGAGCAGGTCGGCGACTGGCTGGCGCTGCAGCGCGATGTCTCGGTGCTGCCGCCGGCCGACTCGATGCTGGTGGAGACCTTTCCGCGCGGCGACCAGAACTATCTCGTCTGCTATCCCTTCGAAGGTCGGCTGGCGCATCAGACGCTCGGCATGTTGCTGACCCGCCGGCTGGAGCGGGCACGCGCCCGGCCGTTGGGTTTTGTCGCATCGGACTATTCGCTCGCCATCTGGGGGCTGGGCGATATCTCGGCGATGATCCGTACCGGCCGGCTGTCACTCGACGAGCTCTTCGACGAGGACATGCTGGGGGACGATCTCGAAGAATGGCTCTACGAGAGCCAGCTGATGCGCCGCACCTTCCGCAATGCCATCATTGCCGGGCTGATCGAACGTCGCCATCCGGGCAAGGAAAAGACCGGTCGGCAGATCACCGTGTCATCTGACATCATCTACGACGTGCTCTATGAGCATGAACCCGATCACATCCTGATCCAAGCGACGCGCCGCGACGCTGCCCGCGGCCTGCTCGATGTCGAGCGTCTGGGCCAGGCGCTGCGGCGGATACGGAAACATATCGTGCACAAACCGCTCGACCGAATCTCGCCTTTGGCGGTACCGGTACTGCTCGATATAGGCAAGACGCCGATCTTCGGCGAAGGTCGAGAAAGCGCCATGGCCGACGCCGCCGATGAATTGATCAGGGAAGCCCTGGGGCAGACGTGACGCAGTTTTCTGCAGCCAGACTCGAACAAGGCGACGCCACGGTGCTGCTTCACTTTGCCGGTCACGCCTTTGAGCCGCTGACCTCGGGCGGGCTCTACTGGCACGCCGAGCGCACGCTGCTGGTAGCGGACCTGCATCTCGAGAAGTCTCGTCCTTGCCAAGCGCGGCTCGCTGCTGCCGCCCTATGACACCACTAAGACGCTGAAGCGCCTCGAGGCCGATGTGGCCCGCACCGGCGCCGAGCGGATCATCGCGCTGGGCGACAGCTTTCACCGCGACGAAGGAACGAGCACGCTGCTCGATGCTGACCGTCTGCGGCTGATGGCGCTGCTCGGCAAGACGCACTGGACCTGGGTTTCCGGCAACCACGACCCCAGCCCGCATGCGCTTGGCGGCGTCTGCGTCGACCGGCTGGAGCATCGTGGCCTGGTGCTGGTGCACGAACCGCGCCGCGGCACGCCGGGCCTCGTCGGTGGCCACCTGCATCCCGCTGCGCACATCCAGGTCGACGGCCGCTCGGTGCGCCGCCCATGCTTCGTGCATGACGGCGCCGTACTGGTGCTGCCGGCCTATGGCAGCTCGACGGGAAGCATCAATATCCTCGGGCCGGCATTCATGGGGCTGTTCGATTATCGCGCGTTGGAAGTGACGATGATTGGGAAGGACCGGGTGTACCCGGTGAGCGTCAAGCGGTTGGTGGGGTAGGGGCAGGGAAAGATGGGTCCTCGGGTCGAGCCCGAGGATGACGGTGGGTGGGGGGAATCGAAGATCAACCCTCGCGAACACCGATCCCGCCCCCCTACCTTCTGAACACCACCCCACCCAGCCAGCCAGTGAACAGCGCCAGCGCGACGCAGACCAAGCCGTAGAGCAAAGGCTGGCCCGTGGAGGCCTGGCCGAGGAAGCGTTCGAAGCCGATTTTGCGGACGGTAAAACCCTCGGAACGTTCGGCGATCAGGGCGCCGTTCTTGAAGAGGTAGGTGTGCGCGAGGAAGGGGCCGGTGGGGATGTCGCTGGGGAGGGAGACCTGGGCGGCATAGAAGGTGTCGGAGCGGAAGACGACGCCGGTGGGGTTGACCCCGACATGGCCCTGCTCGGTCATCAGGCGGATGAGTTCGGTGCCGAGCACCTTGGGATCACCCTTGCCGGGTTGCGCGGCGAGCGCTGCCTGGTCCGCCGGCAGGATATCGAGCTCATCGAGCGTTGCCTCGGAGGTGATGTCGGTGAGCACGGCCGAGGAGAGCACGTGGTAGTAGGACGGGAAGGCCTTGAAGAGCACCTGCTGGGTGTTCATCCAGATGCCGAACACCGGCTGGCTGAGACGCGCGACGCGGTCCTGCCAGGGGCCGGTGACCACCACGATGATGTGGTAGGGGCCCTCGACATATTTCTGCGTGGAGCCGGCCTCGGGTTCGATATTGCCGAACAGGGTCAGTGTCTCGCCCGAAAAGCTGGAGGTGATGGCGACTTCATCGCGCGACACCATCGTGACGAGGCGTTCGGCCTGCGCCGGCAATACCAGCGCGAAAAGGAGGATTGCGGCAGCAAGAAGCCTCATGGCACGCCACCGAGGCCAACCACGGCCATCGAGTAGGGATCGGACGGGCCCACAATGGCCGAAAAGCCAAAGCGGACGGCGACGGCGAGGACCAGCAGGGCCAGCAGCGCGCGCAGCTGTTCGCCGCGCAGATATTTGCCGGCCGAGGCGCCGAACTGCGCGCCGACCGTGCCGCCCACCATCAGGCAGAAGGCGAGGAGGATATCGACGCTCTGGCTGTTGACGGCATGAAGGATCGTGGTCGCCGACATCATCGCCACCACCTGCAGCAGCGAGGTGCCGATCACCATGTTGCCCGGCATGCGCAGGATATAGACCAGTGCGGGCACCAGGATGAAGCCGCCACCGATGCCCAGCAGCGAGCCGATGAAGCCGATGCAGAGCCCGAGTACGAGGACCGGCAGCACGGAGATGTAGAGCCGGCTCTTCTTGAAGCGGACGCGCATCGGCAGGCCGTGGAACCAGTTATGCTGGTTGGGCAGCTTTTCGCGCACCACGATGCCGGCGCGGCGCTTGAGAATGGCGCGCACGCTCTCGATCATCATCAGCGTGCCGACCGAGCCGAGCAGGACCAGAAAACCCAGCGAGATGACAAGGTCGAGCTGGCCGATGGAGCGCAGCGCCGCGAAGGTGGCGACGCCGCCAAAGGCGCCCAGCACACTCGAGAGCACCAGATAGAGTGCCATGTGCAGGTCGATCTGCCCGCGCCTGTAGTAGCTCAGCGCCCCCGACGTGGAGGCGGCGACGACCTGGCCGGTGACCGAAGCCACAGCCACGGGCGCCGGTACGCCGGAAAAGATCAGCAGCGGGGTAAGCAGAAAGCCGCCTCCAACGCCGAACAGGCCTGAGAGGAACCCGACTGCCCCGCCAATGCCGACGAGGAAGAACAGGTTCATCGAGAGTTCGGCGATCGGCAGGTAGATCTGCACGGGGAGCCCGATCGAGCGTTGCGGGGAAAGCTATCCCTAGCAGGTAATTGCAAAGGCTCTGTTGATGCAAAGAAAAGGGCGCCGGCGGCGCCCTTTTTTGTCAGACTGTGATGCGTATCAGACCGGCTGGCTGCCCAGCACCGCGAGCAGGCGCGGATTGATGGTGCCGCTCTCGCTCATCCCGGTGCTGCGCTCGAAGGCCTTGATGGCCTCGATGGTCTTGGGACCGGCAACGCCATCGGGGGTGCCAAGGTCATAACCCAGCTGGCTGAGGGCCGTCTGCACATTGAGCACGACTTCCTTCTTGGCGATCGGCTCACCCGGATCGAACTTGGCGCTCCAGGTGCCGATCGGGGCGAAGTTGGCGGCGAGATCGACGCTCTGCGGCTTCCAGGCGGCGATTTCGGCAGCCAGGCGACTGGCGTCGTCGGCCGACAGCGAGCGGGCGATGTCGTCGCGCGCCTGCGCGGCATCCTTGTCGCCCTTGCCGGCGGCCAGCGAGAACCACTTGAACGAGGCCAGCATATCCTGCTTCACGCCCAGCCCGCGGGCATAGAGCATGCCCAAGTTGAACTGGCTGTCTTTCATGCCGCGATTGGCGGCCTGCTCGAACCACTCGGCGGCAGAGTCGAACTGCTGCTTGCCCAGTTCGCCGCCGGCATAGAGCGCGGCGAGGTTGTGCATGGCCATGCGGTTGCCGGCTTCGGCGGCGCGCTGATACCAGAGGCGGGCCTGCTGCACGTCCTTTTCGACGCCGCGGCCGTTCTCGTAGAGGTTGCCGAGGCGGTACTGCGCCGGGGCAAAGCCCTGCGCGGCGGAGCGTTCGTACCAAATCGCGGCAGCCGCCGGATCTTCGGGCACCGCGCGGCCTTCGGTGTAGATGGCGGCGACTTCGAACTGGGCGCGGGCGTCGCCATTGGCGGCGGCCTGGCGCAGCTCGATCGGGCCAAGCTGCTCCGGCGGCAGCTCGAGGGTAACGGCCGCGGTATTGGTCTCGAGCGGCGCCGGCATGGCCAGCGGCGCATCGACGCCGGTAGCGGTGCCCAGCTGGGTGGTTGCGTCGACCGCTGGAGCGGTCTTGGCTGTGCCGAAGCTGGCGGTGAGATCGGGCGTCGCCGTGCTGGGCGCAAAGCCCATCGGCTTGGCCGTGTTGGGCGTGGTGCTCAGCGGATCGATCGAGCCCGTCTTGATCGAGTCCACCATGTCGATGACGCGATTGGGCGCGGGCGTCGAGAGGGCCGAGACCTTCTCGATCGGCTTGGCATCGAGCAGGTCCGACGAGATGTCGGCCGCGCCGGTATCGCCCGACGCGGGTACGGCAGCAGGCGCCTGAGCGCCCTCGGTGAGCTTTTGCAGAGCCAGGTTGCCGGCCAGGAAGGTGGCGGCAACGAGCACTGCGGCAAGCAGGATCGGGCGGCGATAGCGGGTGAGGAAGCTCTCGGACGGCGCGCTGTCGTCGGCCTCATGCGAGAGCGCAGAAGCCTCGGGGGCTTCGACGCGGGCGACATGGCCGGCAGGTTCGGCGTCATCGGGCGTCCAGGCCTTGCCGACCGGCGGCTTGTCTCCGGCGAGCTTGCGGGCCGCCTTGCGCTCGGCCCTGGTCGGGGTGGGGGTGGCCGACTCGGCAGCCGGGGCTGTGGCTGTTGCTCCGCCCTGCAACCGGGCCATGGCGCGGCCGAACAGCGAACCCGCGCCGGCCGCTGCCGGCTCCGCCTTGGCGGTCGGCATGGCACTGGTCTGGCGCGCAGCGCGGCGATGCGCCTGGATGAAAGTATTGGCGCTCGGCATTGCCTCGGGAGCCGCCTCGGCGACAACCGGCGCTTCCGGAGCCGGCGTCGGGGCGGGGCGCGGCGCGGGTTTGGCGGCAGCGACCGGATCGCCCACGGCGTCGAGACTGGAGACCGGGCGCGGCGGCTTTGCCGCAACGGCGGGATCATAGGCCGGGGGCGCGACCGGAGCGGCGGCTCGCCCAGACCCGGATGATGCGGGCGCGGGCCGTTCTTGGCGTCGAGCGCCGAGCGCACCGGGCCAGCGGTCGGCTCGGGGAACGGCTTGGCGGTCAGCGGCGCCTCGACGGCCGGGTTGGCCGGCATGGCATCGGAGCGGCGCGGCGGCACGGTGACACGCGCCACGGCGGGGCCGAGGGCAGGTGCCGGCGCCGGCATCGGCTCGGCATCGTGGATGAACTTGGCGATCGGGTCGTCGCGGCGCACCGGCGCGGCTGCCGGAGCGGACGGCGCCATGCTGGGCACGACGGGGGTGAAGCTGGCGAGCGGCGCGGCTTCGATGCGGCGGGCTTCCTCGGCGCGCTTTACCAGGGAGTCCTCGAGCCGGGCGAGCCGCTCGTTGACCTCGCGGATGCTGCTGCGCATGCCGGAGAAATCCTCGGGCGGCGCCTGCTCCATGGCAGCGGCGCGCATCACCCGGGCAAGGCGCTTTTCGATTTCTTCGTAGTCGGTTTCAACCGCGTGGGCAGCTGGCGGATCGACGCGCACCAGCGCGTCCGAGGTGCGGCTGGCGACGAGTTCGGCCAGGGCTTCGAAATCGGGGGCAGGGGCCGGCGCGGCGGGCTGCTGGTAGAGCTTGGCAAGGCCGGTCAGCTGTTCGCCGGTCTGGTCCATGCGGGCCACCAGCTGGCGCACCTGCGCCTCAAGCTGGCTGACGCTGATCTCGGCGGGGCGCTCGCTGATGCGATCGGAGAGCGACTCGATCTGCAGCTCGATGGCGGCAAAGCGCGGCTCCATCGTCTCGATGACGACGTTGCGGAGCAGTTCGACATCGACCTTGAGTTCGCTGACGTCGGGGCTGCGGATCTCAAGGTCGTTGATGCGCTGGTTGAGCACATCGATGAGTTCGACGAGGCCCTGCGGCTGCGCCGGGCTCTTCATCGCCTCGGTGATGCGGCCGAGTTCACGGGTGATCGGTTCGAGGTCGATCTGCTCGTTCGAGCGGCGCTCGATCGCGTCGATCCGATCGTAGACATTGCGCATGCCTTCTTCGATGGCGCGCATGCCCTCGACCACGACGTTGCTGCGGTCGCTGCTCTGCACCTTGCTGGCATACTGCACCTGCAGGTCGGCGAGCTTGCCGACCGTGGCCGAGACATCGTCGAGGCGCTTGGTGAGGGCAGAAAGGTCGACCTGCGGACCCTGCGCGATCATCCGGGCCAGCGAGGCGATCTGGCCTTCGAGGCGCTTGACCTGGCCGGTCTCGCCGACGGCACCGGCGAGCAGTTCGACCACGTGGCTGAGTTGGGCAACCTGCTCGGCGATTTCCTTGACGTTGCCGGTCTGGCTGCGGGCCTGGGTCTTGAGCTCGCCCTCGAGACGCTCAAGGCGCGAAGAGATGCCACCGACGGCCTGCGCCAGTTCGGTGAACTGCGGCAGTTCGGCGAGACGGGGCGGCTGCGGTGCGGGAGCCTGCGGCTGCGGCGCCGGCGCGGTCATCGAACCGCGCGGGGCGAGCACGCCCTGGCGGGCACGGATCTGCTGAATGGCCGACTGCAGCGTGTCGCGCGGATTGGGCGACATCTGTCGCTCGAAGGATTCGTCGCGGTCGCTGAAGCGATCGACGGCGCGCATCACTGAGCGCAGCGCTTCGCGATGCCGGTCGTCGGGTTCTGCATCGGCCACCTGCTGGCGCAGGTCCTGCAGGCGATCACCAAGGCCCACGTAAGTGGTGTCCTGTCGGCTCTGCCGGGCTACTCGGGATTCGACCTGATCGAGCAGGGCCACCAGTTCGCCGCGGAGCGCCTGCCACTCACCTGGTGATTGCGCAAAGTCCTGCGGTTCGCTCTGCGGATATGCGCGGGCCATGTACTCGTTCCCAAGCAAGGTAATGGGGAGTCAGTGCCCGAACGGACCCTGATCAGCCTCTTACTCTTGGAAAAACATGGTAAAGATGACGTTAAGCTCGACTGCATTTTGCAAATCGACGGGCGAAAACTGGCTTTCGTCTCGCCTTAAGTGGGATGTAATCTGCGCTTCACCGCTGCTAGAAGGTCGCCATGAGCAGACGCCGCATCATCATTGTCGACGACCACCCGCTGTTTCGCGCCGCGCTGCGGCAGACGCTGGCCGGTGGTGATCCGTCCATCGAGGTCGAGGAAGCGGGCGATCTCGCCGGTCTCAATGCTGCACTCGAAACCGATCGCGATTGCGACCTTGTTCTGCTCGATCTCAACATGCCCGGCGTGCGCGGCTTCTCCGGCCTGCTGCTGCTCAGAGCCCAGTATCCGGATGTACCGGTGGCGATCATTTCGGCCGTCGAGGACGGCGCCGTGATCCGCCGCGCCTTCGAGCTGGGAGCTTCGGGCTATCTGCACAAGTCGGTCGGCCCACCAGAGATCCGCCGTGCCATCGAGACGGTTCTGTCAGGCGAAGTGTTTGTGCCCGAAGGCATCGATATTGCCAGTGACGATGACCACTCCGGGCTGATGCGCCGGCTCTCGACGCTGACGCCGCAGCAGGTGCGCGTGCTCATGATGCTGAGCGACGGGCTGATGAACAAGCAGATCGCCTACGAGCTTTCGATTTCGGAAGCGACAGTGAAGGCGCACGTCTCGGCCATATTGCAAAAGCTCGACGTCGACAGCCGCACCCAGGCGGTGATCGCTGCAGCGCGGATCGAGGAAGGTCAGTTCGAGGCGTTGCTCTCGCCCGGTCGCGAACCGGTCTGACGTCGACGCTGGCCGGCGAGGCCGGAAATGGTGGCGCGCAGCGCTGCCGGTTTCACCGGCTTGGTAACCACCGCGATGCCCCGCTCCTCGGCCAACGTCCGCACCGCCGGACTGCGATCGGCCGTGACCAGCGCCGCGGGCAGGTGACCACCGACATTGTGGCGCAGCCATTCGATGGCATCGAGCCCCGAGGTCTGGTCGAGATGGTAGTCCATCAGCACCATGTCGGGCAGCCAGCCGACCAGCAACTGGTCGCGGTCGATGTCTTTGAGTGAGCGTGCTGAGCGCACGTTGACGCCCCAGCCCGCGAGCAGCCCTTCCATAGCGTCGAGAATAGCGCGTTCATTGTCGACGCAGAGCACGCGCAATCCGCTGAGATTGGAGATCGGTTCGGGCGGCCCGAGCTCGCTGTCGGGCGTGGCGCGCTGCAACCGTGTCACGGGTAGATATAAAGAGAAACGCGACCCGCGTCCCTCGGTGCTGTCGAGTTCGAGCGTCAGCCCCAGTGCGGTGACGAGACGCTTGACGATCGAGAGCCCGAGGCCAAGTCCCTGCGCCATGCGGGCGCCGAGTTCGAGGCGCGAGAACTCGGCAAAGATCAGGGCATGCTGGTCGCGGTTAAAGCCGATACCGGTATCGATGATGTCGAAGCGGATGCGCTGTCCACGCAGCCGGCAGCCGATCACCACACGACCGCCGGGCCGCGTGTACTTGACCGCGTTGGAGACAAGGTTTTGCGCAATGCGCGCCACCAGCGCGCGATCGGCAAACACGGCGCGCGAGGTCGGAATGAAATGCAGCGCGACATTGCGCTCGCGCGCCATCGGCGCGAACTCGACTTCGAGCTTTTTCTGCAGGTCACGCACGGCAAAGGCCGAGGGCGACGGCTTGAGGCTGCCGCCATCGAGCCGCGAGATGTCGAGCAGCGCCGACATGATTTCTTCGACCGCGTTGAGCGAGGCCTCGATGGCATGCGCCAGGTCGGCGAGGGGCGTACCGCCCGCCCGCTCGATCAGCGTCGCGGTATAGAGACGCGCGGCGTTGAGAGGCTGCAGCAGGTCGTGGCTGGCGGCGGCGAGAAAGCGGGTCTTGTCGCGATTGGCGGCGTCGGCCTTGGCACGCGCACTCTCGAGTTCGGAGTTGACGCGTGTGAGGGCGGCAGTGCGTTCCTCGACGCGACCTTCGAGTGCGTTGTTGATCTTTTCGAGTTCGGCTTCTGCGTCGACACGTGCGGTGACGTCGGCAAAGCTGACGACGAGTCCGCCATCGTCGAGACGAGCCGAATGGAACTCGAGCACCTGGCCGCGGCGCCCCATGCGCTGGCTGACGCTCGCCGGATTCTGCGTCAGCGACTCAACGCGCCGCACTGCGAGCAATGTCGCATCGCCGACACCAAGATCACCGCGTCGCGCCAGATAGAGAGCAATGTCATAGAGCGGCGCCCCGACCTGCACGAGCCGGTCGGGCAGGTCGAGCAGGTCGCGATAGCGCCCATTGCAGGTGACCATATGGAAGTCGGCATCGAACACCGCCAACCCCTGGGGGATGACCTCAACGGCTTGCCGGAGGCTGGTTTCGACATCTGCGATGAGCGCAGGGATAGGCATCAGGCGGGCTCGGCGTTGCAGAAGTGGTCCGCACTATCCCGCCTTGCAGAGGTCACCACAAGAGCGCCGAAAGTCGCGTAGGCGGTGCAGCCACGTTAGGGAACGCTGCGTCCGACGCAGAATTGACAAATTGTAAACCATCTTTGCGTATCCCTACAGAGTCATGCCGATGCAAAGCTCGGAAAAGTGAGGGACCATGTTCAAGGAATTTCGTGATTTTGCTCTGAAGGGCAACATGCTCGATCTGGCGATCGGCGTCATTATTGGCGCTGCCTTTGGGGCGATCGTCTCATCTATCGTCGATGACCTGTTCATGCCGATTCTGGGACTGCTGTTAAACGGTATCGACTTCTCCAATCTGTTCATCGTCGTGAACAACCCATCGAACGTTGTGGTGCCCTCCGTAACATTCGCCAAGGAGAATGGTATCCCGACCTTTAATTACGGGCTGTTCATCAATGCCGTAGTAAAGTTCACCATTGTCGCCTTCGTACTGTTCCTTGTTGTGAAGGCCGTCAATCAGCTCCGCAGAAAGGAAGCGGCCGCGCCGGCTGCACCTCCCGCACCAACAACCGAGGAAAAATTGCTCACCGAAATCCGCGATGCGATCAAGTCTCAAGGCACCAAGACGATGGCCATGGCCGCTCCGAAGGCGCCCTCTGTAGCCGAGAAGAAGCCGGCCGCCAAAAAGCCCGCTGCCAAGAAGCCGGCAGCCAAGGCTGCTGCTGCGCCCAAGCCGGCCGCCAAGGCTGCTGCGCCCAAGGCCGCTGCCGCCAAGAAGCCGGCTGCTCC
>JACDQI010000182.1 GCA_015657675.1 Devosia sp. | reverse complement strand
TCGGCCCAGCCGGTGATGCCTTCCTTGGGGAACACCGAGGCCACCGGTGCGCCTTCGGCCTTCAGCACATTGACCATGAACGGCCAGGACGAAGACGCAACGATGCCTTCGTTCTTGAAGTCGTCCATCTGGATGAAGGCGTCGTGCCAGTAGCGACCAACGAGGTCACGCTGCACGCGCAGCAGGTCGAGCGCTGCGGCATACTGCTCTTCGTTGAGGGCGTAGGGGTCGGTGATGCCCAGCTCGGGCTTGTGCGTCATCAGATAGAGAGCCGCGTCGGCGACGTAGATCGGGCCGTCATAGGCCTGAACGCGGCCGACATTGGACTCGCCGTCGGGCAACGTCATTTCCTCGAACACCACGTTCCAGCTGGTGGGCGGTGCGTCCTTGAAGACTTCGGTGTTGTACATCAGCACGTTGGCGCCCCAGACATAGGGCGTGCCGTAATGCTTGCCGTCGACAGTGTGCCAGGCGGCATTCTGCAGGCGCGGGTCGATGGTCGACCAGCTCGGGATCAGGGCGGTGTTGATCGGCTGTACGCGCTTGCCGGCGATCAGACGCAGCGACGCGTCGCCAGAAGCGGTGACGAGATCGAAGCCGCCTTCGTTCATCAGCGCCACCATTTCGTCCGACGTGGCGGCGGTCTTGACCGAGACCTTGCAGCCCGTATCGGCCTCGAACTTGGTCACCCAGTCAAAAGCCTTGTCGGTCTCGCCGCGTTCGATATAGCCCGCCCAGGCGACGATCGACACTTCGCCCTCGCCGGCGCCGAGTGATGCCAGCATGTCCTGCGCCATCACCTGGCCGCCAAGTGCGGCAACCATGGTCAAGGCCGTGCAAGTCCGGAATACTTGAGTCTTGAGAATGGATTTCATCGGTAGCTCCCTGCTGAGGCAGCCGTCCCTACTTCGCGACTGCCCTTAACGAGACCTTACCGGGGGAGTTGGCAATCGCAAACGCATTGTGACGTGGGGTGGTATCGATTCCGATAGTGCGCGCTTTCCCTCCTCACCTATCGGTTCTCGCGGGATGGCGTTGTGCCCACCGTTGTCACCCCAGCGAAAGCTGGGGTCCATTCTCCTCCGGCGCGGGCTGAGACGTGGATCCCAGCTTGCGCTAGGATGACACCGAGTTCTGGGACGTTGCATCAGACCTCGTCATGAGCCTGTCGAAGGATGGGCACCGCCTTCTCCAGTCGCGCATCTTCTCTCCTCCGCAGCGGTTCCCAACTGCGGCCGCATGGGTTAGGCCTCTTCTTCCGTCACTCGGTCGGATCGTGCCCCATGAGTCCCTTCCACCAGATTCTCGGCAACAACCTCGTCGCCAACATTACCAATTTCACCGTGTGGTTCGGCGTCACCTTCTGGGTCTATCTGGAGACCAGGTCGGTGTTTGCGACCGGCATGATCGCCGGCGTCTATCTGGTGCTGACTGCCGCCTTAGGGATCTGGTTCGGCTCCATTGTCGATCACAATGCCAAGAAGGCCGCGATGCTGGGGTCGAGCCTGGTGTCGTTCGGCTTTTATCTCGTCGCACTGGCGACCCTGCTGGCCTTTCCCCAGGAGCGCTTTACCGACCCTTATGGGTTCGAGCTCTGGTTGCTTGTCCTGCTGGTGATGTTTGGCGTGATCAGCGGCAATATCCGCTCCATCGCCTTGCCGACGCTCGTGACGATGCTGATCCCCGAAGACCAACGCGACAAGGCCAATGGCCTCGTGGGCATGGTGAGCGGTATCGGCTTTCTCACCACCTCGGTGATCTCAGGTGTACTGGTTGCCTGGGGCGGCATGCTGGCCGTGCTGATCTTCGCACTGGTGCTCACGGCCGCGGCCTACTGGCATCTCTGGTTCGTCAAGCTCGACGAGGGCCGGCGGCGCCAAATGCGGACATGCCAGCCGAACCGAGGAAGGTCGACATCGCCGGTACCATTCGGGTTGTCGCCGCCGTGCCGGGGCTGTTTGCGCTCATTCTCTTTGCCACCTTCAACAATTTCCTTGGCGGCATCTTCATGGCGCTGCTCGATGCCTATGGGCTGTCGCTGGTGTCGGTCGAAATGTGGGGCCTCACGTTCGGCGTGCTCTCCACCGCCTTCATCATCTCGGGCATCATCATCGCCAGGACTGGTCTTGGACCAAAGCCGCTCCGCACGCTGCTGATGGTCAATGTCATCACTTGGACGGTCTGCATCTTCTTCACCATCCAGCCCTCGTTCTGGCTGCTCGCTGCCGGCTGCTTTGTCTGGATGTTCCTCGGCCCCTATGCGGAGGCGGCCGAGCAGACGACTCTGCAAAAAGTGGTGCCGCAGGAGCGTCAGGGCCGCGTTTTCGGCTTTGCGCAATCGGTCGAGCAGGCGGCGTCGCCGCTGACGGCATTCCTGATCGGCCCTTTGACCGAGTTCATGGTCATCCCGTTCATGACGACCGGAGCCGGCGCCGCCCTGATCGGCGGCTGGTTCGGGACCGGTCCGGCACGCGGCATCGCGCTGGTCTTCACCATCGCCGGCCTTGTCGGTCTGGTTGTGACCGTCATCGCCTTCAACTCGAAATACTACCGTCAGCTCTCCGCCGCCTATGCCCAGGCGCCGGATGATGTCAGTCCGTCTTGAAGGGGCAGACCGCGCAGCGGGTGGTTGGGGACCTCATCCGGCCTTTCGGCTCAGGCGTCAGAGTGCCCGACCTCGTGGTTCGACAGGCTCACCATGAGGTCTTCGGACTATCCGATGACACCCTGCCGTCTCGTGCCCACATCTCTCGTACGCCTCATGGTGAGCCTGTCGAACCACGAGGCGGGGCACAGCTACTTCTCCACCGGCGCATCCTCACGGCCGCCCCATTCGGTCCAGGAGCCGTCATAGACGGCGACGTCCTTCGCGCCGGCGATCTGTAGCGCCAGCGCCAGCGTCGAGGCGGTAACGCCCGAGCCGCAGGAGGTGACGATGGGCTTTTCGAGATCGATGCCGGCCTGCTCGAAGATGGCGTTGAGTTCGTTGGCCGGGCGCATGTGACCATCCACGGAGAGCGAGCCCACCGGGACGTTGAGGCTTGTCGGGATATGGCCCGAAGCCAGACCGGCGCGCGGCTCGGGGACGCGGCCGAAGAAGCGGTCGGCGGGTCGCGCATCAATGATGGTCTTGGCGCCACTCTTGGTGAGGCCCAGCACAGAGCCGAAATCCTCGACCAGTTCGGGGCGGTAGCGCGGCTGGAACAGTTTTGGGCGGCGCATGGTCTGGCCGGCTTCGAGCGGCCGGCCTTCGGCGCGCCACTTTGGTCCGCCGCCATCGAGCACGCGCACGTCGCTGGCGCCCATGGCATTGAAGGTCCACCAGACGCGCGGCGCCGAGAAGAGGCCCGCCTCGTCATAGACGACGATGGTGTCGTCATTGCCGATGCCCAACGCGCCGACGGTGACAGCGAATTCTTCGGGGCGCGGCAGCATGTGGGGCAGGGCGGTCTTCTTGTCGGCGATCTCGTCGATGCCGAAGAAGACCGCGCCGGGAAGGTGCCCCTTGAGATAGTCCTCGTGCCCCTTCCGGCCGGTTGCCGGCATGTACCAGCTGGCATCGACCACCACGACGTCTCGTCAGTGATGTGCTCAGCCAGCCAGTCGGTGGAAACGAGGAAATGGGTCATCAGCGCGCTCCGGAGTGTTCACTCACTGCCTAGCGCCGGGAGCGGGTTCTGGGCAAGGGCACTGTCAGCATTCACCGCTGCCACCCACGCACTGCTGTCATCCCCGCCTGCGCGGGAATGACACCGAGAGTGCGGAACTAACGTGGCAGAAACCCGCCGCTGTCACCCCAGCGAAAGCTGGGGTCCATCTCACCGTTAGCGCGAGTGGAAGCGTGGATCCCACGTTCGCTGGGATGACACCGGTGAAGACGATGCAACGCGGCACATTACTAGTCCTCAAAGCCTTCATGGTGAGCTTGTCGAACCACGAGGGCGGGCGAACCGAACTTGCCACGACC
>JACDQI010000181.1 GCA_015657675.1 Devosia sp. | reverse complement strand
CGCCGCCTTCCCGCGCGCCGTGATCATCCCGGGCCCTCGATCCTCTTCGGCCCGGGCGACGATTTCTTCAACATGCATGCCGGCCTGGCGCGCCTGTTCCCAGTGCTGCCGCTGATCGGCGGCAAGAGCCGCTTCCAGCCGATCTATGTCGGCGACGCCGCCGAGGCGATGCTCGCGGCGATCCAGGGCAAGGTCAAGACCGGCAAGATCTACGAGATCGGCGGGCCGGAAGTGCTGACCCATCGCCAGATCGTCGAGCGCGTGCTGGCCGAGACGCAGCGGCACAATCCGCTGATCCCGGTGCCTACCGCCATTGCCAAGCTGATGGCACTGCCCTTTGCCATCCTGCCCTCGCCGCTCCTCACCGCCGACCAGGTCGATCTGCTGCAAAAGGACAATGTGGTGTCCGAAGAAGCGATCCGCGACAAGCGCACGCTGGCCGCCTTTGGTGTCACCCCGACGCCGCTCGAGGCGATCCTCCCCGGCTATCTCTGGCGCTTCCGCAAGAACGGCCAGTTCGACCGCCAGCCGGCCTGAGCGGCTTCTGCTCCAGAGTGAGTTGACAGTCGGCTGCGACTGATCTGGGAATGGTCAATCGCCAGAGGAGATTGACCATGCGCCTGATCGCCGTCGCCCTACTTGCCACGCTCACCATGACCCCCGCATTCGCACAGTCCGGCCTGCCCGATGGGGTGGACCGCATGCTGAACTGCGGCCACGTCTACACGATGAAGAGCGAGGATGCGAAGACCGCCGGCGATACCGGCGGCGCCACCGAATTCTTCAATCGCGGCGACAACCTGCTCTGGCTGGCAAGGACCACGATGGAGTCGGCCGGCATGTCGGCGGACGCCGCAGAGGATGCGGTCATGAATACGGCGGTGGTGATCGGATTCCGCTATGGCGCAGGCGAGGCCGAGACCATGCTGGCCGAATGCCTCGCCGCCGAAGACAGCCCCTGAGGGCTTACTTGAACAGCAGCAGGCCCCAGAGACCGAGCGCCCCCACGAAGATGCGCCAATAGGCAAAGACCGCAAAGCCGTTGCGCGAGATGAAGTCGAGCAGGTAGCGCACCACGAAGAAGGCGGTGACGAAGGCCGCGGCAAAGCCGATGGCAATGCCGATGCCGATGCCCGACGTGGCGATCAGGTCCTTGCTCTTCCAGAAATCGTAGAGGAAGGCGCCGCCCATGATCGGCATGGCGATAAAGAAGGTGAATTCAGCGGCCGAGCGCTTGTCGGTGCCCATAAGCAGCGAGCCGACGATCGTGGCGCCCGAGCGCGACACGCCCGGCACCAGAGCCAGCATCTGGAACAGCCCGATGTAGAGGCAGAGCAGCGGCGGGTAGTTGTAGATGTCGGTATACTTCGGCTCGAGCTTGAGCTGGTCGACATAGAGCAGGATGATGCCGCCCACGATCAGCATCACGCAGATGACGATCGGCGTCTCGTAAATGACGGTCTTGATGAAGTCGTGCAGCAGCACGCCGGCAATCGCGGCGGGCGCCGATGCAAGGAAAACCCCGAGAATGAAGCGCAGCGCTCCGGGCTTGCGGGCAATCGCGTCGCGGGCAATGCCGAGCAGGCGCTGGAAGTAGAGCACCGCGATCGCAAGGATGGCGCCGAGCTGGATCATCACCTCGAACACCCGGCCCGGGCTGTCAAAGCCGAGGAAATGCCCGACCAGCAGGATGTGCCCGGTGGAGGAGACTGGGAGGAATTCGGTAACCCCCTCAATAATCCCCAGGATCAGTGGCACAAAAAGACCTTGATCGGCGTTCATCTGATCCCCTAGTCATCCAAAGCGTCATGAAGCGCGCCGCTTGTAGCTCGATTTGCCAAGGCGCGCCAAGGATCACAGATTATATGCCCAGGCTGCTGCAACACCGCCTCGACCCCGCTTCGCGATTGATCCGGCTGATCTGCGCCGAATATGGCGTGCCGCTGGACCTCGACGACATGAAACCCTGGGCCCGTGACCCGGCGCTGCTCGAAATCAATCCTGCCGCCACCGGCTGCATTCTCATCGATGACGGCGAAGCCCCGGTTGTCGGTGTGCTGGGCGCCATCCATGCGCTCGAGGAGCGCTATGCGCCGACTGCCATAGCGGGGCTCTTTCCGGCCACCTCGGGCCAGCGGGCCGAGATGTGGCGGCTGCTCGAATGGGTGCTGATCAAGTTCAACGACGAGGTGACGCGCTACGTCATCGAGGAAAAGATCGTCAAGCGCGACAAGCGCGGCGCCACACCGGAGCCCGGCGTGCTGCGGGTGGCCAAGGCCAACCTCGTCGAGCACATGCTCTACTTCAACTGGCTCTTCGCCACCCGGCAGTGGATCGCCGGCGAGACCATGACGCTGGCGGACTTCGCCCTCGCAGCGCATTTCTCCAGCCTCGACTATCTGGGCGATGTCACCTGGGAGACCTCGGTCGAAACCCGGCAGTGGTACGCCCGCATCAAGTCGCGCCCGGCCTTCCGCACGTTGCTCAACGACCGCATCGCCGGCATGCCGGCCGCCAAGGGCTACGCCGACCTCGATTTTTGATATCGTGGGCGGGTGAAACGGGACCAACTCATCGCCGAACTGCGCACCCGGGCCCAGACGCTGGGCTTTGACGCCTTTGGCATCGCGAGCGCCGGGGCGCGGCCGGATTTGCCCGCCAAGCTGGGTGAAGCCCTGGCGCGCGGCTGGCATGGCGACATGGAGTGGATGGCCGAGACGGCCGAGCGCCGCGGCGATCCGCAGACGCTGTGGCCCGAGGCCCGCTCCGTCATCATGCTGGGCGTCAACTACGGGCCGGACGCCGATCCGCTGGCGCAGCTGGGCGAGCGGCAGATCGGCAATATCTCGGTCTACGCGCGCAATCGGGACTATCACGACCTGATCAAGGGCAAGCTCAAGGAACTGGCGGGGCTGCTGTCGCGCCGCGCCAATGCCGCAGTAAAAGTGTTCGTCGACACTGCGCCGCTGATGGAAAAGCCGCTGGCCGAAGCGGCTGGCATCGGCTGGCAGGGCAAGCATACGGTGCTGGTCAGCCGCGAATTCGGCTCGTGGCTCTTCCTCGGCGCCATCCTCACCGATGCCGAGCTGCCCGCCGACGCCCCGCACGAGGAAAGCTGCGGCTCCTGCACCCGCTGCCTCGACATCTGCCCCACCAACGCCTTCCCGGCGCCCTTCCAGCTCGACGCACGAAAGTGCCTTGCCTATCTCAATATCGAACACCAGGGGCCGATCCCGCTCGAATACCGCGTCGCCATGGGCAACCGCATCTATGGCTGCGACGATTGCCTCGCCGTCTGCCCCTGGAACAAGTTCGCCAGCGCCACACGGGAGATGAAGCTCCAGGCGCGGGATGACCTGCGCGCGCCGGCTTTGGCCGATCTCGTGCAACTCGACGACGCCGCGTTCCGGACTATGTTTGCCGGCTCGCCGGTCAAGCGCCTCGGCCATGCGCGCTTCCTTCGTAACGTGCTGATTGCCGTCGGCAACTCGGGCGATCCCGACCTCGCACCGCTGGCCGAAGCGCGGCTGCTCGATCCTGACCCGCTGATCCGGGGCGCCGCCATCTGGGCGACGCGGCGGCTTGTCGCGCCGGAGCGTGCTGCCGCTTTGGCGCTTGCCTTTTTCGAGGCCGAAGCTGACATGGACGTCCGGTCGGAATGGCAGGCGGAGCTGACGCCAGCCGCAGCAGGTTAGGTGGCCAAGGTCAGGTGGTAATGAACGTATTCTTCTTCGGCATGGGCTATTCCTCGCTCGCTTCAGCCCGCGCCCTGCGCCAGATGATCGACCCCGCCATGCCGATTGCCGGCACCACGCGCAGTGGCGATGCCGGCGACACCGGTTTCAAGTTCCACAGCTTCGATGGCGCTCATCTGGGGCCGACGCTGGAGCCTGACCTGCTCGCCGCAACGCATGTGGTCCAGTCCATCCCGCCCGACGAGCGCGGCGATGCGGTGCTCAATCTCTACAAGCCGACGCTCGACCGGGCGCCGAACCTCGAGTGGCTCTGCTACTACTCGACCGTCGGGGTCTATGGCGATTTCGGTGGCGCCTGGATCGACGAGACGGCGACCACCAACCCGATCAACACCCGCTCGCGCTTCCGCGTCGAAGTCGAGAACCAGTGGCGCGACTATGCGGCCTCGCGCGGCGTGCCGCTGCTGATCCTCCGCATCGCCGGCATCTATGGCCCCGGCCGCTCGACCTTCGACAAGCTGCGCGATGGCACCGCCCGCCGCATCGTCAAGCCGGGGCAGGTGTTCAACCGCATCCATGTCGAGGACATCGGCCGCATCACTGCTCTGGCCGCTGAGAGTCGGTTGGCCGGCATCTTCAATCTGGCGGACAACGAGCCGGCGCCGCCGCAGGACCTGGTGACCCACGCGGCTGGCCTGATGGGCGTCGCGCCACCGCCCGAGACGCCGTTCGAGACCGCCGAGATGAGTGCAATGGCTCGCAGCTTTTACTCGGACAACAAGCGCGTCTCCAACCGCGCCATTCGCCACGCGCTGGGCATCGAACTGCTCTACCCGACCTATCGCGAGGGCCTTGCGGCCATCAAGGAAACCACGCCGTGAGCGCGCCACAGCCTGCACCGCATCCGACACGGGTGTCTCTCGACGGCCGCTACGCGCGGCTCGAACCGCTGGCGCTGAACCACGCCGAAGACCTCTTCGCGGCAGTGAACATTCCGGATGCCACCGAACGGTTCGCCTATCTTCCGTCCTATCCCTTCGCCTCGGTCGAAGCCCTGCGCGAGTGGATCGTCTCGCAGCAGGACCTTGCCGACCCAATCGTCTTCGCCGTCATCGACAAGACAACCGGCCGCGCCGGTGGCTGGCAGCAGATGATGCGCATCGAACCCAAGCACGGCGTCATCGAAATCGGCTACGTCTACTGGGGACCAGCAATCGCCCGCACCCGCGTCGCCACCGAGGCGCTTTATCTCTTTGCCCGGCACATCTTCGAGGACCTCGGCTATCGCCGCTTCGAGTGGAAGTGCAACAACCGGAACGAGCCGAGCAAGACCGCCGCCCTGCGCTTCGGCTTTAGCTTGGAGGGCATCTTCCGCCAGCACATGATCGTGAAAGGCGAGAGCCGCGACACCGCCTGGTTCTCCATGCTCGACAGCGAATGGCCCAGCCGCAGGGCGGGCTTCGAACGCTGGCTGGCCCCGGAGAACTTTGACGCGGCAGGGCAGCAGATCGACAAGCTCCGCTTCGACGCTATCTAGCTCAGCAGCACGACCGGCGGCGCGAGCGCCAGGTGCAGTTCGTGCCGCGTATCGGGCAGACCTGGCAGGTAGCCGAAGTCGAGTGTGAAATCGGTGGCAACGAGGCCGTGCGCCTTTGCGTGATGGCGCAACCGGTCGAGCGCGGCAGGGATGCCGGCGAGACTGCCGTCATGTACCAGCCGCAGGTAGCGCTGCGCCGGGATCTCGATCCGCGTCATGCCTTCGGGACGATCGGTCTTGCGGGCGGCGAGAAAGCCGATCAGCGCCCGGTGCTTGCCGTTCTCCGGCAGCAGGTCGGCCCTGAGGAAGGCGCTGGCGCCGGTATCGCGCTCGAAAAGGCGCGTCCATGCCGGACGCACGAGGTCAGCGATCTGCTCACCTTCGACCAGGAGGCCAATGGCAATCAGCTCGGGCAGTTCAACGGTCTCGATCATGCATGTCCTCGTCGGTGCCCAGCCTTAGCAATAACTTAACCATGTTGTGCGTGGCCGAGTCGCCACACATGGATAACGAAACCACTCGAAATGCGGGATAACGCTATCCGTGATTTTACATACGTAAATATGCGTGGTTTCGTGCCCTGGGTTTGGACGAGGCGAAGTGAGGGAAAGTCATGTCAGTTGTTCGCGTAATCAAGCTGGCACTGCTCGGAAGCGTTTTCTCGCTGCCGATGGTCGCCGCCCGTGCGGCCGATCTGATCCTCTACTCCCCACAACCGGTGGCCGAGCAGCCGACCGATCTGATGCTACCTGCTGTGTCGGGCATCAACGGCAAACTCGAGATCAGTGGCGGCTTCCTGCGCACCCCCGGCACCACCATCGGCCACGCGCGGGTTAACGGCTCGATCAGTATCCCGGTCACCGACCGTTTCGGCCTGCAGGCGACCTGGCGGTGTTCAATACGCCTCCGGGTGTCGGTTACGCGGGCGCGGTGCACGCCTTCACGCGCGATCCCAGTTCCTACCTCCTCGGCGTGACCGCTGCGGCAGTCCGCGTCCCGGGCGCCACGCTGATGGCGATCGGTCCCGAAGCCGAACTCTACATGGGTGACTGGTCGCTGGAAGCCTGGGTCGGCGCCGCCAACCTCAACTACGACGACGCGGCGCTGGCGGACACCACCGGTCTGCTCGCCATTGCCGACCTCGCCTACTACATCACGCCGGATTTCCGCGTCAGCATCGGCGGCAGCAGCGTCATCGGCTACAATCAGCTGCGCCTGGCGACGGAATACCAGGTCACCAATTTCGACATTCCGTTCTCGGTCACCGGCGAAGGCCGCTTCGGCCAGGATGGCAGCGTCATCGCCACCATCGGCCTCAAGCACTACTTCGGCGACCCGGACAAGTCCCTCATCGACCGCCACCGCCAGGACGACCCGCCAGATCGCGCCATCGACTTCTTCACGGCTGCCGGCAACCCGATGTACAAGACGGCGCCCAAGACGAAGACTGCCGAAGAGCAGTGTCAGATCGATCATCCCGGCTGGTCGTGGGATTCGGAAATGGGCTGCTTTGATCCAGAGTATCTCTGATGCGTCAGGTGAGCTCGTTCACATACTCTATGTATTTATCCCCATAGACCTTTGGAAACTCGCGCACTCTCTCAAAGCTCACAGTTATGTCGGGGTGAATGTGTGAGCGAACCGCTGTAGCAACAGCCGCTTGGTCGCCATAAGTGTCCCACGATATTGGAACATATCGAATGGTAACGTGCGTGGGGGCTACCTGCGCAACTTGCCAGTATTCGGCTCCCAACAAAATCTGATACTTAGCGGGGATACTCGGCGCAACCTTCGTTCCATCAGGAAATCTGAACAAGTGTGTAATCCGACCGAGGACGCGTGAAATAACGGGTAAATGACGGCCGCACGTACATTTGACGCCAAGAACAGCTAAGTCTCCTTGCTCATACCTGATCAGTGGCTGTGCTGTGCTGAAGAGGGGCGTAACTAATACACGGCCAGCCTGGCCAGGCGAGCAGTTCAAACCGGCGTCATCCACTACTTCAAGCAGAACGATTTCGGCATTGTGGTGATAGTGAGATGCAGCACTGCACTGATAGCCGATTTGGTAAGCTTCCTTCGAACTATACTGACCCAGCATTTCACAGCCGAATGCCTCAAGGCAGTCCGCTCTCTCTTCAGCAGTGATCCCAGTCCCGAATGTGAGTGCGGCATTCAGTTTCAGGCGACCACCGTTCTGGATCAAATATTGAGAGAGTACCTGAACATTTTTGGGGCGGCTTCCTATATAGGATTGCTTAGTTCTTTCAAGAAATTCCAAGACATTAGCAGTCGTCGTCGCCCGATTAAGGTACGTAGTGTGACCGTTCCTTGCCTTGGGCTCCCACAGTGGCCCCCAGCTTCCCTCGCGGCTTCCATGTGGCCAGTTGGAAGATGGATTGTCTCCAATCCACATGCAAAGGTCTTTTGTCCAATCAACATTGTGCCATCCGTATGATCGCAGGCTGACGGCCTTTGAAGCGATTGCTGCTAGAGAGTTGTGAGTAGTTGAGACCGGAGCGCCTGTGCTGCCCGATGTCGAGAAAACCTTTAGGGCCCCATGCCCCGGTGGCAGTTCCCGCGCCTGCATCGCCTCCCGGTGCTCGATCAGATCGCTCCGCTTGACGATAGGGATCTCGCCCCACCTGTCCCAGTCGATATCCCCATTGGACTTCAGCACCGCGTCGAGGCGGTTTTCGTAGAACGGGACGTTCTTTTTGGCGTGGCGGAGCAGGTGGGTCAGCTGGCTGCGCTGGTAGTCGCGCATGCGCTCGGGCGACCAGTACTGGCTCTGCATCAGCATGTCGTAGAACTGGTGCTGCAGATCGATTGTGGCGTTGTCCATGTGGCCAACTATGCCCAAGCGGCACGCGCCTTGAAAGAGCCTTCGCGTCTCAGGCGCGGCGCCAGCCCCGAATGAGGCGGAGGTAGATCAACATGGTCACCGTCAGCGACAGGCCGATGGCAACCAGCGCAGGTGCCCAGCCGCTGTCTGGGCCGAACAGCACGTCATGCATGCGGCGGCCGGGGAGCAGGGTGAAGGCGCCGGTGAGTAGAAGGGCCTGAAAGTAGACCGACTGCATCGCGGCGCGATGCCGCGCGACATCGCCACGGCGGATCTGCCAGAGGGCATAGCCGATGCCACCATAGGTGACGAAGACAAACAGATGGATCGGGCTGAACGGGCCGATCATCCGGATCTCGTTGATGAAGAGCGCCGAGGTGGCAACGGTGAGCATCAGCAGCACCCACACCCGCCCCATCAGCTTGTGCATCGGCGTGCCCTTGCGGGCAAACAGCACAACCGCGCCGAGGCCGGTCGCGGCGATGGCAGAGAACGCATGGATCTGGATGACGACTGGCGCAGACAGCAATGGGGTCAGTGACATGGGGCAAATCTCCTTCTTGGCGGCGCGTCTGGCGCCTTGCCCGCGAGATAGACTGCGCATAACTCTTGGCGCCAGCGCGCCTGCGCCGAGAAACGGGAAACTTCGTGAGCCGCCCCCTGCTGCAATCCGCGCTTCGTGAAACGCAGCGGCATTTTGTCGATCCCCGCGTGCCGGCGGGGCTGGTCATGGTCGCCCTGATCCTCGGCTTTGCCGGCCCGTTCGGTACATATGGCGAGCTCGATACAATGCCGCGCCTCGCCTATTGGGCGGCAGTTGTCGTGACAACCTATGCGGTTGGGTACTTCACCACCCAGCTTTTGCAGGACCTGCTCCACTCCCAGGTGCCGCATCGCCTTCTGAGGGGTGGACTGGTCGGCGCGGTCACCGGCTTGCCGGTCACCGCCGTGGTCGTCGCTCTCAACCTGCTCGCGTTCGGCGAGCACGCCGGAACGGTCATCGATATCGTGTCGCTCTGGCTCAACGTCACCCTGATTGCCATCGGCGTGGTGGCCATGTCAGTGCTGCTGTTCCGCGAACCGCGTGCGCCCGACGCCGCAGACGCCAACGCCAAACCAGCGCTCCTGGACCGACTGCCGCTACCGCAGCGCGGCACACTAGTATCGATTTCGGTAACCGACCACTATGTCGAGGTGAGCACCGAAAAGGGCAAGGCGCTGGTCCTGATGCGCCTCTCCGACGCCATCCGGGAAACCCCGCCGACGCCGGGGTTGCAGATTCACCGCTCGCACTGGGTGGCGCTCGGAGCGGTGGCGCGGACCGTTCGGACTGGCGACAAGCTGCTGGTCGAACTCAAGGACGGAAGGCGCCTACCGGTCAGCCGCAGTTTTGCCCGCGATGTCCGCGACGCCGGGCTCGTCGTTTAGCGCACCGCGGCGATCCGGTTCTCGATCACCGTGCCGACCTTCTCGCATTCCAGCGCGATCTCGTTGGCGAAGTCGCGGACGATCGGCCGGTCGAGAGCGGAGGGGGTGAGCGTCACCAGCGCCGTGTCGCGATGCAGCGGCTCGAAATCCACCGGCTGGATTTCCATCAGCCGACCTTCCTCGAGATCATCGATAATCGCCGAGCGCACGAAAACGCCAAAACCGGCGCCCTTGATCACCAGGCGGCGAGCCGGGCCAGTAGGCAGCTCGACGCAGGTGGCAGCCCGCTGCGCCAGCGCCGCAGCGCCGTCGGGGTCGACCTGCCACCAGCGGAGCGCAATCACCCGCGGCACCAAAGCCAGCACATCGGCGATCGTATAGTCCGGCGGCAGTTGCGCTGCGATCTCCGGCGCCACCACCAGCGGCGCCGCCTCGCGCATGATCACCAGCGGTTCGAGGTCCTGGACCAGCGGGTCGAGATTGGGCCAGGCGACGATCCCCAGTTCCGCCTGCCGGTCATGCAGCATGGCGGTCAGATGCCGGTGCTGGCCTTCGTAGACGATGACGTCGATGCCGGGGTGCCGGTCCTGAAACCGCACCAGCGAGTCGGTCACCAGCGGCGAAACGAGGCTCCGGAGGCACGCCAGAGTGATCCGGCCGCGATCCGCGCGGCGCAGTGCCTCGCGTGCTTCCTGGGCGGTCGAGAGGATACGGCGGGCATAAGGCAGAAAGGTCATGCCCTGGTCGGTGAGCGTCACCTTGCGACCGCGATGGAACAGCGGCACGCCCAGCAGATCCTCGAGCGCCCGCATCCGCATCGAAACCGTCGCCTGCGTCACATTCAATCGCGCCGCCGCTTTGGTGAAGCTGAGGTCCTGCGCGATGCGGTCGAACGTCTTGATCTGGTCGAGATCCATGATAGGCGGCTCTTATCCAACAAACGTGGATAGCCTAATATTCGCCCGTCGCATTGAAAAGTCTGATGCCAGCCCTGCATAGCTGGCATTCACCCGCGTGACCGCTCGCGCTGTTCGAGCTTGCGCGCCTTGTTGCGCGCCGCGGTCTCGACGGCATCCTCGCCCAGATGGGTCTCGCCACGAGCCGGCAAGCGCGATCTGCCGCTCGCGCTCCAGCGCACTCGCGGTGCGACCTGCCTCTGCACAATCGGCACAGATGCCGTCATGCAGGTCCTCGGGCCGCATCGGGTTGCGACAGGCGCGGCAGAGGCGCGATTCGCCCTGCACCAGCCCGTGGCCGACCGCGACGCGTTCGTCAAAAACAAAGCACTCGCCCTCAAAACTGCTCTGCGCCTCGGGCACCACTTCGAGGTACTTACGGATCCCGCCCTTGACGGTGGAACACCTCTTCGAAACCCTGGCTCAGAAGATAGCTCGACGCCTTCT
>JACDQI010000180.1 GCA_015657675.1 Devosia sp. | reverse complement strand
TTGGCCACGTAGATGTGCGGTTCCTTGCGCTTGATCAGCGTACCCAGGAACAGGATCAGGTAGGCGACCCAGACGACCGTCAGCCAAAGGTCGGTGTACCACTCGGGCTCGGCATATTCGCGGCCCTGGGTGATCCCTAGCAGATAGCCCGTGGCAGCCATGACGATGAACAGCTGGTAGCCCCAGAAGACGAACCAGGCGAGGTTGTCGCTCAGCAGACGCGCCCGCGAGGTGCGCTGCACGACGTAAAAGCTCGTGGTGATGAGCGCCGTGCCGCCAAAGGCGAAGACCACGGCCGAGGTGTGCAGCGGCCGCAGGCGGCCGAAGTTCAGCCAGGGGCCGAAGTTGAGGTCGGGCCAGGCCAACTGCAGAGCGATGACCACCCCGACGAGGAACCCAACGACACCCCAGAAGACGATGAGGATTGAGCCCACACGTATGGGCGCATCGAAATAGGCCCCCGAGTCGGCGGCGACGATCGCGGCCGACTTTTCAGGCAGCCGGGCAATGACCAGAGCGGCCAATCCAAGCACGACGGTGATCAGACCCATATGGATTCTGAACAGCGCGTCCTGCCCAAGGCCGGAGAGCACGAACGTGACGAACGCTCCCACCAGCAGAACAATAAACCAGTTTAGATGTCGCACGTTTGGCCCCCGTATCCAGCCTGTTCGAGACGGGGCGACCCTGATGGCAAGCCGGGCCTGATTGCTTTGATCCAGATCAAGGCAATGTGACAGCGAACCGGGAGAGTTGGGGTCACTGCTGGAGTAATACGGATGCATACGCCATGAAGACCCAATCGCCGGACCTCCAGGACGCCTTCACCCGTCAGATGAACCTCTGCGACCTCCTGGAAAACATCGCCGACTCGCTACCGGCGCGGCTCGACCGGCAGCAATGCCTGCATGTGGCGCGGATGATCGGCCCGCTGATGAAGCAGGCGCATGCCGCTGAGGAGGCGTTGCTGTTTCCGCAGGTGGCGACCCGTCACAATGACGGGGAAAACGTCATCGAGAAGCTGCGACTCGAACATATCGAGGACGAGTGCTTTGCCGAGGAGGTGCAGTACGAACTGCTGCGCATGGGCCAGGGTCAGCCGGTCATGGCGCCCGAGGCCACAGGCTACATGCTGCGCGGGTTTTTCGAAGGTGTGCGCCGGCACATCCGGCACGAACTCGAACTGCTCAAGACCGTCGAGCTGCGCGCCCTCAACTGAAATCGTGTGGCGAGGTGGCTCGCGTGGCGGCCAGAACAGCGGCGTTCAGGGCATTGCCGGGATCGGGCGTAATGACGATTTGCGCCACCCAGTCGGCCAACCAGGCAAAGGGTTGGGCGGCGAGCAGGACCACCGGGTGGGCAGCGATGCAGAAGCTGATGCTTTCATGCGGTTTGCCGGTCAGTGACCGCTGGTCGACAACCGAGCAGTTGAAGCGTTGCTCGCGCAGATAGCTCAGACTTGGCAAGGCCTCGAGCCCAGTGACCCGATGGCCTTCTTCCTCAAGGGCAAAGACGAGCGAACGACGGACATCCAGATCCAACGCCACCACAAGGATGCGGTTCGACGCCATCTTTTGTCCGATGCTCCAAATCTCTCGTTTTCAGCAATGGGGCGAAAGATATGGCAGAAGAGCAACGGCATCTTGACCTAGATCAAATGCACGGAGAATTACTGGGTCATCCGATATCGGCAATATCGATGTTCATGACCATGCGGACCAGGTCGGGCAGGCTGCGGGCCTGCATCTTGCCCATCAGGCCGGCGCGATAGACCTCGACCGTTCTGGGGCTGATGCCGAGTTCGAAGGCGATGGCCTTGTTGGGCTGACCGGCGACGACGCCAGAAAGCACCTGCCGTTCGCGTTCACTGAGCAGCGCCAGACGCTGTCGGGTCTGATCGATTGTCTGGGTCAGTTGCACCCGCTCGCTGGCGCGGGCTGCTGCCTTGCCGATCGACTCGATCAGCACCTCATCGCTGAAGGGCTTTTCGATGAAGTCGATTGCCCCATGCTTCATGGCTTCAACGGCCATCTGCACATCGCCATTCCCGGTGATGACGATGGCGGGAAGCATGGTGTCGTTGTCGCGCAGGCGGCGCAGCAACTCGACGCCGTCCATGTCGGGCATGCGCAGGTCGGTGATCAGGCAGCCATTGTGGATCTGCCCGGCGACCGCGAGGAAAGCGGTTGCGCTTTCGTGCACGCGGACGGCAAAGCCGGCGCTAGTGAGCAGAAAGGCCAGGGACGCGCGAACGGCCTCCTCGTCATCAACGACATGCACGACGGTGTCAGTGGAGCTCAACAGCGGCCTCCGTCAGTATGGGCAGGGTGAACGAGAAGGTGGCCCCGCCAGCCTGGTTGCGATGCATGGTCAGTTCCCCTCCGTGCGACTCGATGATGCGCTTGGAGATCGACAGACCGATCCCCATGCCGCCGGGCTTGCTGGTGACGAATGGTTGGAAGAGGCGCTCGGCCACCTCTTCCGAAATCCCCGGTCCGGTATCCTCCACCTCGACCAGCATCCGGTCGTCCGGAAGCGGTCGCGTCCGCACCACGAGTTCGCGGCGGGGACTATCGCGCATCGCCTCCATGGCATTGCGCATCAGATTGATCAGCACCTGCTGGATCTGTACGCCATCGGCGAGCACCATGCCGCTGTCGGCGCCGAACTCGAACACCGACTTGATGCCGCGTTCGCGCGAGCCCACCAGCGCCAGTGCGCCCGCTTCCTCGACCAGTTGCTTGATGTCCTCAGGGGCCTTGTCGGTTTCGCCGCGGGTGACGAACTCGCGCAGGTGCCGGATGATGTCGCCGGCGCGGATAGCCTGTCGGGCAGTCTCGTCGAGCGCTCCGCGCAGTCGGCCCGCATGCTCATCGTCGAGCTTTTCGAGCATGCGCCGGCAGCCCTGCACATAATTGGCGATGGCCGAAAGCGGCTGATTGAGCTCGTGCGCCAGCGTCGAGGCCATTTCCCCCAGTTCGTTGAGCCGGGCCAGCCGGGCCAGCTCGCTGCGCGCCTGCCCCAGCTTGGCCGCCGATTCTTCCTGCTCGGTGAGATCGCGGATAAAGCCCGTGAAGTAAATCCGATCACCGCTGCGCACCTCGCCGACGGCCAGCTTCATCGGAAAGGTCGAGCCGTCCTTGCGGCGGCCGACGACGACCCGGTCGATGCCGATGATCCGCTTTTCCCCGGTGGTGAGATAGCGCGTCAGATAGCCGTCGTGCTGGGTCCCATAGGGCTCAGGCATGAGCACGCTGACATTGCGGCCGATCACTTCCTCAGATTGGTAGCCGAACTGACGGACAGCCGAGGTATTGAAGGAGAGAATGCCACCCTCGGCGTCGATCACCACGGTGGCGTCGATCACCACGGTGGCGTCGATCACGGTATCGAGGATCGATTGCAGGTGCGCGTCGCGCTCGTCGAGACTTTTCGAGACCTCGGCCAATTCGCTGCGCAGGCGAAGCTGCGTTCGAATCATCCAGAACACACCGAGAAGGCCGATGGCCGCAAAGGCCACGGCCGCCGGTACGCGTGCGGGCTCGGCAATATCGGGTTCACGGGCAATCGCAATGCCGGTCGTCACGACGATGACGATCATTGCCACCGCGGCGACGGCAAGGTCCCACTGCCGAGGCTGTCCGGCCAAAGCCGATCTCACAATTTTTCGCCTGATTCTGTAAACGCACCAACGCGATCACCCTCACTTGACCGCAATTTTGTCGCGCCAGCAACAGTGATGGGCACAATTTGCTCAACTCCGTGGCTTTTGGGCACGAGGGTTTTGCAGCGTCGAAGATGACAGTTTGACCTGAGTCAATGACCCATGCGGCGTCAACGGGCGAGATCGCGGCGTCAACATCTTGCACGGAGGTCCGTCATGCCTGCTGAAGCCATTCCCGTCGTCCTCGGCGTCATCTGCCTGTTCAGCGTCGCCATCGCGGCAATCGCCTATGCCCAATCGACGGCCAAGCCGCGCAAGGACTGAGATGACGACATCAGCCGCCGTGCGTTTGGGGAAAGAGGGAGACCCCAGCGCCAGGCCGCCAGTGATCTCCCACATCGTGCTCGAACTGGCCCGCGAACCGGGCCACCCGTTCGGTGACCCCGGTCATGCCTACCATCTCTACCTGCCGCTGCTGCCCGACGGGCTGATCGATGCGGAAGGCTGGCGCCGGAGCCGGTCGCTCTGCCGGGTGCGGCGGTTGCGCAAGAACCGAGTCGAGACGGTCGGGCGGATCCTGCATGGGCCGGGCGGTCACTGGATCTTCGACTATCCCGACGGCGAGCTCGACGACGAAGCCGGGTTCCGGCTCGAACGCGAGCGGTTTGTGCCGGGGGAGTATGTGTCGATCCGCGAGGACGACGATCGCTACCACACGTTCCAGGTGGTCTCGATCAAACCGCTCTAGGGGTCGGCGGGGCGCTGGCGGCAAAGATCGTGGTATAGTCGCGGTCCTCGCCCTTGAGCTTGCGCGTGCCGCGGTCGGCGCTGAAACGCCGGCCGGTCATCCATTGATTGATGATCAGGATGTGGTCGCGCAGCATGGCGGCCGCTTCGTCGAGCTTGCCCGCCCGCAGCAGGTCGAGCATCTGCACATGCTCGCGGAACGAGCGCTCACGGAAATTGCCGGCGCCGCCCTGCAGTCGCACCCGCAGGGCTTCGAGTGCACTCGAGGTCAGGTTGTAGGCCCGCAGGATATAGGGATTGCCGCACTCCTGGAGGAAGGCCATGTGGTAGGCGTTGTCGGCCGTGCGGTAGCCATCCCAGTCGCGGCCCGGCAACGCATTGCGCATCGTGTCGACCGCTGCCACCAGCCTGCGGAACATCACCTCCGGACGCAGCCGATAGGCTTCGCGCAGAGCCTGATCCTCGAGCAGGGCGCGGAACTCGCTCATGGTGCGCACGTCGTCCGGCGTGGGCGAGAAAACATAGGTGCCCGACTGCGGCACGACGCTCACCAGCCCCTTGTCGCGCAGCTCGATAAAGGCCGCCCGCACCGGCGCCTTGCTCATGCGCAGGGCGTTGGCGATGGCGGCCTCGGAGAGATGCTCGCCCAGTTCGAGACCACCGGACACGATGGCGTCCCGAATGCGCTCGAAGGCCTCGCGGGTCATCGACATGGAGAGATGCTCTCCATGGCTCGGCGGCCTTTTCCGTAGGGCAGCGAATGGGGTAACGACCTCGGCACGCCGGTTACAGTCCCTGCTCGCCGAGCCAGGCGACCTGTCTGCGCTCCTGGAAGGCGCCGCCACCCTCGTGATTGTTGAAGGGGTAGATCTCGATCGACTTCTGCCCGGCATAGGCATTGTAGGCGCCATAGACGGTCGAGGCGGGGCAGATGTCGTCGACCAGCC
This sequence comes from Devosia sp., assembly GCA_015657675.1. Taxonomy (GTDB): domain Bacteria; phylum Pseudomonadota; class Alphaproteobacteria; order Rhizobiales; family Devosiaceae; genus Devosia_A. The sequence goes on along the minus strand of JACDQI010000180.1, from coordinate 4,612 downwards.
CGACCGAGAACAATGCCGATGCCTTGGCATTGGCAGAAAAATTGACGCCGTCGAAATAGCGCAGCGTCTCGAAGGATTGGGTAATGCGGTCGCGCTGCACGGCTAGGAAGCGGGCGATTTCACCATAGGGATCGCGTCCGGCAATGGCCACCGCACGCGGGAAATCGCAGAGGAACGGTACGTCGGGCAGTACGGCCCGCAGGTCGGGCACGAGCCCGGCGACCGCGAGACTGATGCCGCCGCCTTGGCTGCCGCCGACCGCGGCGAGACGCGCCGGATCGATCTCGGGCCGGCTACGCAGCGCCTCGACGGCCCGCACCGCATCGGTGAAGACGCGGCGATAGAAATAGCTCTGTGGGCTGGCAATGCCGCGGGTCATAAAGCCGGCATGGGCCGGGTCGGAGCCGACCGGATCAGCGGTCTCGCCGCGCGACCAGCCGGCACCCTGGCCACGTGTATCCATGACCAGCACGGCACGACCCGACGCCGCCCAGAGCAGGTGCTCATGCGGGAAGCCGCGACCGCCATTATAGCCGATGAACTTGGCAAGACCGGTGAGGCCCGAAGTGGCGCCGCGCGGCTTGATGTACCAGGCCTTCACCCGATGACCACCAAAGCCCGCAAAGCTGGTGTCGAACACCTCGACGAGCGGCAAACCGACATCGACCGGCTCGAACTTGGGATCGAGGGGCGTGCGCGCCGTCTCGGCCAGTGTCTCGTGCCAGAAGGCGTCGAAATCGGCAGGCTTGGTGACACTGGAGCGATAGCGCTGCAGTTCGGGAAGTGGCAGGTCGATAAACGGCATGACATGGCTCGGACGAGGAAAGTACGACCTCCAGCTTGCACAGTTTGTCCGCTTCGCCAAGCTAACATGTCAGCTCTTGCCACACGTACCTCATCGGTTCTAGGCTTGTGCAACAATGCCAACCGAGGAGGGGAAAATGGCAGGCAAGAAGATTCTCATGCTGACCGGCGAATTCACTGAGGAATACGAGATCTTCGTGTTCCAGCAGGGCATGGAGGCGGTCGGACATACAGTGCATGTCGTCTGTCCCGACAAGAAGGCCGGCGAAAAGATTCAGACCTCGCTGCACGACTTCGAAGGTCATCAGACCTATATTGAGCGCTTCGGTCATTTCGCCGACATCAACAAGACCTTCTCGGAGGTCGACCCGGCCCAGTACGACGCGGTCTATTGCGCTGGCGGACGCGGCCCGGAATACATCCGCACCGACAAGCGGGTGCAGGCGCTAGTGCGGCATTTCCACGAAACCAAAAAGCCGATCTTCACCATCTGCCACGGCGTGCAGATCCTGGTGGCGGTCGATGGCGTGGTGCGCGGCAAGAAGGTCGCAGCGCTCGGCGCCTGTGAACCGGAAGTCCGGCTGGCCGGTGGCACCTATATCGATGTCGGCCCGACCGAAGCCTATGTCGACGGCACCATGGTCTCGGCCAAGGGCTGGACCGGGCTCGCCGCCTTCATGCGCGAATGCCTCAAGGTGCTCGGCACCGAAATCCGCCACGGCGAGACGCTGCGCGCAGCGGCCTGAACCGTATCACCCGGGGGCGCCCGAGGGGCGCCCCTAGTTCTCGATAAACGCAAACAACTGCTTTCGCAGGCTTGTCTCATCCTCGCGCTCGAGCGCGTCGTTCAGTCCCGCCAATGCCGCATCGAGATCGCCGGTGGCTTTTTCACCGACGGTCGAGCGCAGGATCTTGGCCTGCTTGGTGCGGCTCGCCTGGCTCGGATCGTAGAACAATTCCTCGTAGAGCTTTTCGCCCGGCCGGCTGCCGGTGACCTTGATCTCGATGTCGCCATCAGGATGCTCGGGACTGCGCAGCGTCAGGCCAGCCAGCCGGATCATGTTCTCGGCCAGCGAGCGGATGCGCACCGGCTCGCCCATTTCGAGCAGGAAGAGATCGCCGCCCTCGCTGAGCGCCCCAGCCTGCACGATGAGCTCGGCGGCCTCGTGGATCGACATGAAGTAGCGCGTCATTGCCTCGTCGGTGAGGGTCAGCGGCCCACCGGCGATAATCTGCTCGCGAAACAGCGGCACCACCGAGCCGTTCGAGCCCAGCACATTGCCGAAGCGCACGGCGCAGAAGCGCTGGCCGGTCCCCTTGGCCGCCGCCGCGTCGGCACAATGGCGCACCACCAGTTCGGCCCAGCGCTTGGTGGCGCCCATCACGTTGGTCGGCCGCACCGCCTTGTCGGTGGAAACGAGAATGAAGTTCTTCACCCCCGCGCCGAGCGCTGCCTGGGCGATGGTGCGGGTGCCGAAGACATTGTTGCGCACGCCTTCGAGCGGGTTAGCCTCGACCAGCGGCACATGCTTGTGAGCAGCGGCGTGGAACACCACCTCCACCGCATGCTGCGCCAGCACGCGTTTCACCAATCTGGCGTCGGTCACCGACCCCAGCACCGGCACAATCGGGAAGGCCTGATCCTTGTTGAGCGCCCGCTCGATCTCGTAGAGCGCGAACTCATTGGCCTCGAACAGCACCAGCTTGCTGGGCTGCCAGCGCACGATGATGCGGCAGAGCTCCGAGCCGATCGAGCCACCGGCTCCCGAAACCAGAATCACCCGGCCGGCGATCATGGTCTGCAGCAGGTCCGGATCAGCCGGCACCGAGGAGCGGCCCAGCAGATCGTCGATGTCGATCTCGCGCAGCTGGCTCACGACATACTTGCCGGCCGCCAGATCGGTGATGGCAGGCAATGTACGGATCTTGACCGGAAACTGGCTCAGCTGGGCAAAGATGCGCGCCCGGTCGGCCGCGCCGGTGCCAGGCACCGAGATAATCACTTCCTTGACGCCGTGGTCGGCGACCAGTCGCCCGAGATAGCTCGGCGCGTAAACGCGCACACCGGCCACGTCGCGCCCCTGCAGCGATCTGTCCTCGTCGAGGAAGGCGGCGACGAAGGAGTTGCCCTGCGTCCGCAGCGCATTGACCAGCTGCCGTCCGGCTGTGCCGGCACCATAGACCGCGACCTCCGGGATTGACAGGCTGCCGCGGGCCGGCGCCCAGAGCAGATATTTGGCGGCAAAGCGGCTGCCGCCGATGACGATGGTGCCGATGAGGAAATAGAGCAGCGGCACGGTGCGCGGCAGCGCGCCAAACCGCGTCGCCTCGGCGAGGAACAGCAGGAACACCCAGAGCAGGGTCGAGACCACCATGGCCTGGAGGATCGTCCACAGCGCCCGCTCGGGCAGGTAACGGATCACGGCGCGATAGAGCCCGAAGCGGAGAAAGACCGGGATCGCCACCATGGGCGCCGAGGCCATCAGCAGGTGATGCACACCTTCGCTGCGAAAACCCGGCCCGAGGCGCAGCGAGTAGCTCAGCCACAAGACCAGCGCCAGCGAGGTCGCATCAAAGGCCACCAGAATGACCTGCTTCCAACGCCGCGGGAGCTTGTTGATGAAGTTCCTGATGGCGATGAGCATTTCCTGCCGCGGGCTGAGTGCTTGCGATCTACTCAAAATCCCATCCGCAGGCAAAGTGCAAGACTGGATTCCCCCAGTTCCGTGGCGGCCTTTCCAAGGCCAAGATCGTGTGGCATCTAGGACGCACCGGCGTTTTGGCCGGACATGTTCACGACCAGGACCATTCCATGACCGTTCGGCTGCACCGGGGCGATCTGCCCGACCTCTCGCGTTACACGAGGGAGGTGGCAATCGATACCGAGACCATGGGTCTTGATCCGCGTCGCGACCGGCTCTGCGTGATCCAGCTTTCGCCCGGCGACGGCAGCGCCGACGTCGTGCAGATTCCGGCTGATCTTAAATCCGCGCCAAACCTCGAGAAGCTGCTGTCGGATCCGGCGATCACCAAAATCTTCCATTTCGCCCGCTTCGATATGGCCGTACTCAAGCACCGCTTCGGCCTCGTCACCGGTCCGATCTACTGCACCAAGATCGCCTCGAAACTGGTGCGGACCTATACCGACCGGCACGGGCTGAAAGACCTGGCGCGCGAGCTGCTCAATGTCGATCTCTCCAAGCAGCAGCAGAGCTCGGACTGGGGCGCTGAAAAGATCACCGACGCGCAGCTCGAATATGCCGCTTCGGACGTGCTCTACTTGCACGACATCAAGCGCCATCTCGACCGCATGCTGCGTCGCGAAGGTCGCGTCGAGCTGGCCGAGGCCTGCTTCCGCTTCCTGCCGTCGCGCATCGAACTCGACCTGCTCGGGTGGGACGAGACCGACATCTTCGCCCACAGCTAGGGTCACTTAATGCTCGCCAGCGCGCAGAACGCCGAGGAACGGACCGCGATCTACGACGCGCTGGTGCGCCGCAATCGCCTGGTCCGCATCCTGCGGGTCGGGCTGCCGCTGTTGGGCGCGATCGTGCTGCTGGGCCTTTTGGTGCAGTTGGTCGTCGGCAGCCTGCTCGACGAGTTCAACATTTCCGGCATCAGTATCGATCGCGACAATCTGGTGGTCGAAACGCCCTCCTATTCCAGCATGACAGCCGACGGCACCCAGTATGCCGTCGCCTCGCAGGGTGCCCGCGCGGCGCTCGGCGATACCGGACCGTCCTCCACCTCCAGGGCCGCACGAACCTTACCGTCACCAGGCCATCAGGCCAGCTGGACGTGACTGCCA
>JACDQI010000179.1 GCA_015657675.1 Devosia sp. | reverse complement strand
GACCCTGTGGGAAGCGCAGTTCGGCGACTTCGCCAACGGCGCGCAGGTGGTGATCGACCAGTTCATCTCCTCTGGCGAGCGCAAGTGGTTCCGCATGTCGGGCCTCGTGATGCTGCTGCCGCATGGCTATGAAGGCCAGGGGCCGGAGCACTCCTCGGCGCGGCTCGAGCGCTATCTGCAGCTTTGCGCTGAAGACAACATGCAGGTCGCCAACTGCACGACGCCGGCCAACTATTTCCACATCCTCCGTCGGCAGGTGACGCGCGACTTCCGCAAGCCGCTGGTGCTGATGACGCCCAAGTCGCTGCTGCGGCACAAGCGTGCGATCTCGGCACTGGTCGAGTTCGGGCCGGAATCGACGTTCCATCGCCTGCTCTGGGACGATGCCGAGGCGCCGGGCGCGCCCAAGACGACGATCAAGCTGGTAGCCGACGACAAGATCCGCCGCGTGGTGCTCTGCTCGGGCAAGGTCTATTATGATTTGCTCGAGGACCGCGAAAAGCGCGGCATCAACGACGTCTACCTCCTGCGTGTCGAGCAGCTCTATCCGTTCCCGGCCAAGGCCTTGCTCGACGAGCTCAATCGCTTCAAGAATGCCGACATCATCTGGTGTCAGGAAGAGCCCAAGAACATGGGTGCCTGGGCGTTCGTCCAGCCCTATATCGACTGGGTGCTCGATCAGATGGGCAAGGGCAATGAGCGCCCGCGCTATGTCGGCCGGCCGGCTTCGGCCTCCACCGCTACGGGCCTGATGCGCACGCATCTGGCACAGATGCAGACGTTCCTCGAAGAAGCGTTTGCCAACTAAGGATCGGAATGAATGTCGGTAGAAATCCGGGTGCCCACACTGGGTGAGAGCGTCACCGAAGCCACCATCGGCCAGTGGTTCAAGAAAGTGGGCGACGTCGTCGCCGCCGACGAGCCGGTGGTCGAGCTCGAAACCGACAAGGTGACGATCGAAGTGCCGGCCCCGGCGGCCGGTACGCTCGAGTCGATCGCCGCCAATCCGGGCGACACGGTCAATGTCGGGGCGCTGATCGGCGCCATCGGCAGCGGTGCCGGCGTCGTCGTGACGGCCAAGCCGGCTGAGCCCGCGGCTGCAGCTGCTCCGGCGGCGCCCAAGGTGGAAGCGCCCGCTGCTCCAGTGGCTCCGGCTGCTGCGCCGGTTCCGGCCGCGGCCAATGGTTCGGCCAGCCCCTCGGCGCAGAAGCTGATGAGCGAGAATGGCATTGCGGCAAGCGATGTCGACGGCACCGGCAAGCGTGGCCAGGTGCTGAAGGAAGATGTGCTGGCGAGCCTGGCTCGTCCGGCCGCTGCTCCGGCTGCGGCTTCGGTCGCCAGCGGTTCGGCCGTGGTGCAGCCGGCGTTCAAGCCCGCCCCGGTTGCGGCTCCCGCTCCGGTTGCAGCGCCGGCTCCGGTCGCGACGCCTGCCGCTGCTCCGGCACCTGTCGCGGCGCCGCGTGCACCGGTTGCGGCTCAGGACGATGCGCGCGAAGAGCGCGTGAAGATGACCCGGCTTCGCCTCACCATCGCGCGCCGCCTCAAGGATGCGCAGAACACGGCGGCCATGCTCACCACCTTCAACGAGGTGGACATGAAGCCGATCATGGACCTGCGCACGCAGTACAAGGACCTGTTCGAGAAAAAGCACGGCGTGAAGCTCGGCTTCATGGGTTTTTTCACCAAGGCGGTGATCCACGCGCTCAAGGAAATCCCCTCGGTCAATGCCGAGATCGACGGTGATGACCTGGTCTACAAGAACTACGCCCATATCGGTATTGCCGTTGGCACCGACAAAGGCCTCGTGGTGCCGGTGGTGCGCGATGCCGACCAGATGTCGATCGCCGGCATCGAAAAGGACATCTCGCGGCTGGGCAAGCTGGCGCGCGATGGGGCGCTGTCGATGGCCGACATGCAGGGCGGTACGTTCACCATCACCAATGGTGGCGTCTATGGCTCGCTGATGTCGACGCCGATCCTGAATGCCCCGCAGTCGGGTATCCTCGGGATGCACAAGATCCAGGAGCGGCCGGTGGCCGTGAACGGTCAGGTGGTGATCCGGCCGATGATGTATCTGGCGCTGAGCTATGACCACCGCATCGTCGACGGCAAGGAAGCGGTAACCTTCCTGGTGCGCGTCAAGGAAAGTCTCGAGGCGCCCGAGCGTCTTGTGCTTGATCTCTAGACGATGATGGCGTCTGCTCTGGCAAAGGGTGGACGCATAATGATGAAACGATTTATTTCGGCCCGCCATCTGGCGGGGCCTTTTTTATTGCCGGACTGATTGCAGTGGCGCCGGTTGCGGCGCAGGACAAGCCGCTGATCCCGGCCAGTGTCGCGGATGCAACGCGGGTGCACACGACGTTCCTGACGATGGGGATGCTGATGCGGCACTGTGCCGTCACCACGGGTGACCTTGCATCCTACGAGGCCGGGCTGGCCGACTGGGAAGCGCGCAACGCGGATGATCGGGACCTTGCCGACATCGTGCTGAAGTTCCTCAAGGCCGAACTGGACCTCAAGGCGCTCGAGCCCAGGGCGGCCGAGGATGTGGCGGCGCTGCTCAACTCCTTGGTCACGCCCCAGGAGCTCTGCGCGAAGTATCTTACGCAGATTCCGGCTGGAGAGCTGGACCTCTCGGCCCTGGTACCTGACCTCGAGCACCGTCTGGTGCAGTCGGCAGTGATGATCGCCGGCGGCGCCCTGCCGAACTGATCGGCCGCTTCGCCGCCTTGCCCCCTGGGTAGGCGCCGCCCTAAGGTCGGCGCAAAAAGGGAGCACGAGCTATGACACACCCAGTTCTGGTGATCACCGGCGGCAGCCGCGGGATCGGCGCCGCAACGGCGCTGCTGGCGGCCGAGCGCGGCTATGCGGTGGTGGTGAACTATGTCGGCAATGTCGCGGCGGCCGAGTCGGTCTGCGCTCGGATCCACGCAGCGGGCGGGCAGGCTGTCGCGGTGCGCGGCGATGTCGCCAATCCGGAAGATGTCGAGCATATCTTTCGGGCTGCCGACCGCATGGGAACACTGGCGGGGCTCATCAACAATGCCGGTGTGGTCGATGTGGCGCAGCGGGTCGACGAGATGAGCTTTGAGCGTCTCACCCGGATGTTTGCCATCAACATCACCGGCAGCTTTCTCTGCGCCGCAGCAGCGATCAAGCGGATGTCGACGCGCCATGGCGGTAAAGGCGGGGTGATCGTCAATCTCTCGTCGGCCGGAGCCAAGCTCGGCTCGCCGGGGCAGTATGTCGACTATGCATCGGCCAAGGGCGCCATCGAGACCTTTACCGTCGGTCTGGCTCTGGAAGTGGCGGGCGAGGGTATTCGGGTCAACGGTGTGCGGCCCGGCATCATCGAGACCGATATCCATGCGTCGGGCGGCGAGCCCGACCGGGTGGCGCGGATTGCGCCGACGCTGCCGCTCAAGCGCGCCGGGACGGCCGAGGAAGTGGCGCGCGCCATCATGTGGCTGGTCTCCGACGAGTCCTCCTATACCACCGGGGAGACCATCTCGGTCAGCGGTGGTCGGGCCATCGCGCCGTGAGCGGCTCAACCCAAGCTTTGGGCGACGAGCGGCGTCTCATCTCCAAACGCACGGTGATGGAGGTTCTCATGCGTCCGCTTTCTGCCCTGGCGCTGGTTTCGGCGCTGACTGTCACCGCGGCGACGGCCGAGGAGGCGTGCACCATGGAGCATGCCGTCTACAGCGATGGGGAGCTCGGCTATGCGCTCACCTTCCGACCTGGCAAGTCCTGGGAAATGCCGGGCATGACGAGCCTTGTGTACGAACTGACCCTGCCGGATGGCCGGCAACTCTGGGGTGGCGTCGCCTCGAACATGGGGACCAGCCGCGAAGTCGGGTCGCTGCATGCGGGCTGTGCGCGACCCGGGCCCGACGATGCCGATCTCACCGATGCGCAGATTGCCGAGTGCCGGGTCTGGCACAACAATGTCTACGCACTGGCAGATGGGCGCATTACCGGGTTGCCCTTTGCCGACGAGGTAGCGCCTCCGAGTCTGGTTCTTGCCGACATCGGCCGCGCACTGCGCTATAGCGTGCTCAACGGACCGGGCGAGGAACCCTGGGACCAATTTGACCTGGTGGGCTGCAAGTAGGGAAACCTGACGGCGGCTTGTGACGTTCCTCATCGCGCCGTCCCATCCACCATCAGAGGCCTATTGTCCCCCATGTCCATCGAACTGACGCTGCTGATCTGGAGCACCACGCTGTTTGCCGGCTACATCGGCGTGCAATCGACCCTTTACCGGATGCAGCACGGGATCATCTTCGCCAATACCGGGCGTGACAACGAAGCGCCGCCCAATCCGATGAATGCGCGCGGCGAAAAGGCCCTGCGCAACCTGCTCGAAACCTACGCGGTGTTCGTTGCTCTGGCGGTCGCCACTGAACTGTCGGGCCGGTCGGACGTGCTGACGCAGGTCGGTGCGCATCTCTATTTCTGGGCCCGCTGGGCCTATCTGCCGCTCTATATTCTGGCGGTTCCGCAGATCCGTTCGCTGGTCTGGCTGATCTCGGCGATCGGGCTCATGCTGATGTTCTTTGGCGTGGCGTTCTAGTCTACGCCGCTTCTCAGCAGGGATAGACGAACTCTCCCATCGCACCGTCATCCCCGGGCTTGACCCGGGGACCCAGGGTGCCACTCGCGCCTCTCCCGCAACTTTGGCGAGGGGGGGAGGGATGGGTCCTCGGGTCAGCCCGGGGATGACGGCGGGTGGGGAGAGGGTGGTGCAAACTCTCTAGCACCAATGCCGGCGGTACAGTCATCGAGACTAAAACACTGAACGCGCTGTCAACGGGGCTTTCCTCTGCCCCGAGGGTGGTTTAACCCCTAGGGCGAGACTATCTAAGGCAGGCGCCCGACTGGCGCGGCAGCAGCGGCTCGGAGACAACATGGCTGACACGTTCGACCTCACGGTAATCGGTTCGGGGCCGGGCGGCTATGTGGCCGCCATTCGGGCCGCGCAGCTCGGCATGAAGGTCGCGGTGGTGGAGAAGTGGGCCACCCATGGCGGCACCTGCCTCAACATCGGCTGCATTCCCTCCAAGGCCCTGCTGCATGCCTCCGAACTCTTCGAAGAGGCCGGCCACAGCTTCAAGGGCTTTGGCATCGACATCCCGGCGCCGACGCTCAACCTGCCGCAGATGATGCAGCACAAGGACGACACCGTGACGGCCAACGTCTCGGGCGTCGACTTCCTGTTCAAGAAGAACAAGATCACGCCGTTCCGCGGCGTCGGTTCGATCGGCGGGCCGGGCAAGGTGCTGGTCACGCCCGAGAAGGGTCCGGGCCAGACCATCGAGACAAAGAACATCATCATCGCCACCGGCTCGGTGTCGGCCAACCTGCCGGGCATCGAAGTGGACGAGGAACGCGTCGTCACTTCGACCGGCGCGCTCAAACTCAAGCAGGTGCCCAAGCGCCTGCTGGTGATCGGCGCCGGCATTATCGGGCTCGAGCTCGGCTCGGTCTGGGCGCGGCTCGGCGCCAAGGTGACGGTGGTGGAATTCCTCGACCGCATCGTGCCGGGCCTCGACAGCGAAGCAGCGCGGCAGCTCAACCGCATGCTGCAAAAGCAGGGTCTCGAATTCAAGCTCGGCACCAAGGTCAAATCGATCGACAAGAACGACAACGGTACCATCACCGCCCGGCTGGAGCCGGCGGCGGGCGGCGACATGGAACTGGCCGAGTTCGACGTGGCGCTGGTGGCCGTTGGCCGCAAGCCCTTCACCGAAGGCCTCGGGCTCGACGTGGTCGGCGTGGCGCTCGACGAGCGCGGCCGGGTGCGCACCGATGGGCACTACCGCACCAATGTGGCGGGCATCTACGCCATCGGCGACGTCATCACCGGACCGATGCTGGCGCACAAGGCCGAGGACGAGGGTATCGCAGTGGCCGAGATCATCGCGGGGCAGGCCGGTCACGTGAATTACGGCGTCATCCCCTCGGTGCTCTATACCAGCCCGGAAGTGGCCTGGGTGGGCAAGTCGGAAGACGAGCTCAAGGCTGAGGGCATCGAGTACAAGATCGGCAAGTTCCCGTTCACCGCCAATGGCCGCGCCAAGGCGATGCTGGCAACGCAGGGGTTCGTGAAGATACTTGCCGACGTCAAGACCGACCGGGTGCTAGGCGGGGTGATCATCTCCAAGAGCGCCGGCGAGATGATCCACGAGATCACCGTGCTGATGGAATTCTCCGGCGCTGCCGAAGATCTGGCGAGGACAACGCACGCGCATCCGACGCTGTCGGAAGCGGTGCGCGAAGCGGCGCTGATGTGCGGGGATGGGGCGATCCACATTTAGCTCGCGGCTGGGGGTTCCCCCTCTCTACTGCGACTAAGGCCCTTACGGGCCTAAGTCTCGTTTCTCCCCCTCAAGGGGGGAGAGGGGGGGGTGAGCCGAGTCAGCGTTTTGCACGTTTGCTG
>JACDQI010000178.1 GCA_015657675.1 Devosia sp. | reverse complement strand
CCCGGGAAGGCACCATCGCTGAATCCAAGGGCTATGTGGTAACGCTGGACGACATCACCGACCTGCTCTCGGCCCAGCGCACCGGCGCCTGGGCGACGTGGCGCGCCGCATCGCCCACGAGATCAAGAACCCGCTGACCCCTATCCAGCTCTCCGCCGAGCGCCTGCGCCGGCGCTATGCGAGTAAGCTCGCCGATGACTTCGACGTCTTCGACAAGTGCATCAACACCATCATCCGGCAGGTCGGCGATATCGGCCGTATGGTCGACGAGTTCTCCTCGTTTGCCCGCATGCCGGAGGCCAAGCTGGAGATCGGCGATCTCTCCGATGCCGTGCGCCAGGCAGTGTTCCTCGAAAGCGTGCGCTTGCCTGAGGTCGAGGTCACCGTGGACCTCCCTGAACAGCCGATAGTCGCGCTCTTCGACAACCGCCTGCTTGGCCAGGTGCTGACCAACCTGATCAAGAACGCCGTCGAGGCTATCGAAGGGGCTGGTCTGGAAGCCATTGCCGATCCCACAATCATCGTTGCGGCAAGGATCGAAGGCGACCGGGCGCGCGTTTCGATCTCCGACAATGGCAAGGGTTGGCCGAAGGAAAATCGTAACCGGCTGCTCGAGCCCTATATCACCACCCGGGAAAAGGGCACCGGGCTGGGGCTTGCCATCGTAGCAAAAATCATAGAGCAGCACGGCGGTAAGGTTGAGCTGATCGATGCTGAGCCGGACAAGAATGGGCGCGTGGGCGCGTGCTTTACTTTCACATTGCCGTTGCGGGCAGCAGATAGCGACGACGTGGAGACGACAGAACCGCCGACAGCAGCGGCGGGAACAGACGTGACTGAAGCGGGTGGGGCGACACCTGAGGCAGAAAAACAAGGGGAGCCGCATCTTCATGCGGTTGAAGGCACCTGATGGCGCTCGACATTCTGATTATCGATGATGAGGACGATATCCGGGACCTGATTGCAGGCATCCTGGAAGACGAGGGGTTCGAAACCCGACAGGCTCACGACGCGGATTCCGGTCTCAACGAAATAGCCCGGCGGCGGCCGAGCCTTGTGTTCCTCGACATCTGGATGCAGGGCTCGCGCCTGGATGGCCTGCAACTGCTTGACGTGTTCCAGAGCCAGCACCCTGACATGCCCGTGGTGATGATCTCGGGCCACGGCAATGTCGAAACCGCCGTGTCGGCCATCCGCCGCGGCGCCTACGACTACATCGAAAAACCCTTCAAGATCGACCGCCTGCTGCTGATCACGCAGCGCGCCATGGAAGCAACGCGCCTTAAGTCAGAGGTCGCGGACCTGCGCGAGCGTTCGACCAGCACCGCCGTCGACATGGTCGGCACCTCGCCGGCCCTGCAGCAGGTGCGCGGCGTTATCGAAAAGTCCGCGCCCACCAATTCGCGCATCTTCATTTCCGGCGCCTCCGGTACCGGCAAAGGACTCGTCGCCCGGCAACTGCACATGCGCAGCCAGCGCGCCGAAGCGCCCTTCGTCGAGATCAACTGCTCGCTCTATTCGCCGGACGAAGTGCAGGTCGTGCTGTTCGGCCGCGAGGCCCGCGAAAAGACCGGCGTGCTCCGCACCGAAGTCGGCGCCCTAGAACGCGCCCATGGCGGCACGCTCTACCTCTCCGAGGTCGTCTCGCTGCCACCAGCCGCTCAGCAGGCATTGCTGCGCACTTTGGTCGAGAACAAGTTCAACCGCGTCGGCGGTACCGTGCCCGTCCCCATTGACGTGCGCATCATCTCATCGAGCTCGCAGAACGTCGCGCAACTGATCGAGGAGTCGCAGTTCCGCTCCGACCTCTTCCACCGCCTCTCGATCGTCCCGATCCACCTCACGCCGCTCAAGGAGCGCCGCGAGGACGTGCCGCCGCTGGTCAACATCTTCATCGAGCAGATCTGCCGCATGCACAACCTGCGCAGCCTCTCGATCGGTGAGGACGCCGTGGCGGTGCTACAGGCGCAGGATTGGCCGGGCAATGCCCGTCAGCTGCGCAATTCCATCGAGCGCCTCCTCATCCTGGTCAAGGATCAGGCGCCGCCGGACGGCACCATCACGGCAGCGCTGCTCCCCTCCGACATCGGCGAAGTGCTGCCCACCGTCGGCGATACCGATGGCTCGGCCCACCTGATGAGCCTGCCGCTGCGCGAGGCCCGCGAAGTGTTCGAGCGGCAGTATCTGTTGGCCCAGATCGAGCGGTTCGGTGGCAATATCTCCAAGACTGCCGAGTTCGTCGGCATGGAGCGCAGCGCGTTGCATCGCAAGATCAAGTCGCTGGGCCTGTGACGTATGGGCGGGTAGGCACCAAAACTGAACTATGTCATAGTGCCTGTCCGAGTGGGAAATAGACGATACGGGCAGGCGGCGGCGGCCCCCTGTCATCCGACGAGACCAACGGGCCCGACCAGGGCTCGATCCTCAACCGCTCTAGTGAAAAAGAGGCCATTCAATGCCCAGCGAAAAACCCCAGAACCTCCAGGATTCGTTCCTCAATCACGTCCGCAAGCAGAAGGTCCCGGTCACCATCTTTCTGGTGAACGGCGTCAAGCTGCAGGGCGTCATCACCTGGT
>JACDQI010000177.1 GCA_015657675.1 Devosia sp. | reverse complement strand
TGCTCACCGAACAGGTCGGTCTCGCATTCCTCGCGGAAATTGGTCTCGATGATGCCCGAACGGCCGCCGCCGATGGCCGAAGCGTAGGCGAGCGCGATGTCCTGGGCATTGCCCGAGGCGTCCTGGTGCACCGCGATCAGGCACGGCACGCCGCCACCCTTCTGGTACTCGCCGCGCACGGTGTGGCCCGGGCCCTTGGGCGCAATCATGATGACGTCGACCGACTTCTTGGGTTCGATCAGGTTGAAGTGCACGTTGAGGCCGTGCGCGAAGGCAATGGCAGCGCCGTCGCGAATATGGGGCTCGATCTCGTTCTTGTAGACATCGGCCTGCAGCTCATCGGGGATCAGCATCATGATCACGTCGGCCCAGGCAGCAGCCTCGGCGATCGACATGACCTTGAGGCCTTCGCTCTGCGCCTTCTTGGCCGAGGAACCGTCGGTGCGCAGCGCCGAGACCACATTGGTCACGCCCGAGTCACGCAGGTTCAGCGTATGCGCATGGCCCTGGCTGCCATAGCCGACGATCGCGACCTTCTTGTTCTTGATGATATTCAGATCGGCATCCCGATCGTAGTAAACGCGCATGGTTCTCTCCCCTGTTGTGCGTTGTCGGCCTATCGGCCGGTTTGAGTTACGTCCTGCCGTAAAGGCTGAGGAATTGTTCGGTAGCGAGCCGGGCATCCCGGTCGATCTCTGCGGGCGACAGCTTTAGCTCGTCCCCCAGCAGCAGCCGGATCTGCACGTCCCGCACCACGAGGCCGAAGAAGGTGCGGAAGGCTTCTTCGGAATTGTCAAAGCGCAGCAGCCGCGCATCGCGACCGGCCTCGATCACCGGCTTGAGACGCCGGCCCATCTCCAGCCGCCCGTTCTCGAGCACGATGGTGCCAAGCCCCCGGCGCGGTCCCGCTGCATCGGTGACGGCGAGGCGGTTGAGCGTCACCGACACTTCACCCGCCAGCGTGCCGAGCAGGTCGCGGGCGAACTGTTCGATCGAGGTCTTGAGCGTTGCCGCATCGAGACGGTGCCGGTCGACATGCGGCACGCGCACCTTGGCCGCCTGCCACTGCACCGTCGCGGTGAGCAACCCATCGCGATCGCCGAACCACTTGTAGAGCGTTTCCTTCGAGCAACTGGCGCGACGGGCCACCGCCGTCATGGTCAGCGCATCGCCGCCCTCGACCAGGAGGTCAAGCGCCGCCGTCAGCACGGCCTGCTGGCGCGGCGTAAACACCTCATCGCGCTGTTTGAGCGCCAAACTCATGGCCTGCCGATATCCCCCTGGTCGTCGACCTGCTCGCGTCTTGGTGGACGCGCAACTGTTCTTGGCACTTCCGTACCGTACGTTACGGTACGATGCAAGAGGCATGGTGGGGTGTAGTGTTTTGGGGGTGGGTGGTGGAAGGATGGATGGATGGGGTGTGGGATCGTCAGTGGGATGGCGTGGTGAAGGGGGACCCGCGGAGCGGGTGGGTGGGGGTGACGCGCACACACCCCTTGCATGCTGCGACTAACTCGCTGCGCCTGTAAGTCTCGCTTTCTCTCACTTCAGGGGAGAGAGGCCCCGACTGAGATGTCGCGGCTACCGCACCTCCCGCCTTCCCCCCGCCCCCAAATCGTCCTAAGCCTCGGGGACACTCTCTCCCCCGGACCGCAGATGACCGATACCGTACTCGACCGCTTTCTCCGCTATGTCGTGATCGACACCCAGTCCGATGCGGCGTCACCAATCCAACCGTCGACGGAAAAGCAGATGAACCTTGGGCGGCTCCTGGTCGAAGAGTTGCATGCCATCGGCATCGCCGATGCCGAGCTCGACGCGCATGGCTATGTCTATGCCACTGTGCCGGCCAATACCGACAAGCCGGATGTGCCGGTGATCTGCTTTTGCGCGCATATGGATACGGCGCCTGATTTTTCGGGCACCGACGTCCGGCCCAAGATCATCAGGAACTATGCCGGCGGCGATATCGCGCTGGGCAATTCCGGCCGGTGATCCGCGTCGCCGAGCATCCTGAACTCAACAACCAGATCGGCAATGACGTCGTCACCACCGACGGCACGACCCTGCTCGGCGCCGACGACAAGGCGGGCCTTGCCGAGATCGTCACCGCTGCCGAGATCTTGCTCAAGGACGCCTCGATCCGCCACGGCACCATAAAACTGCTGTTCACGCCGGACGAAGAGATCGGCCGCGGCGTCGACAAGGTCGACCTCGTCCGCCTCGGCGCGAAATTCGCCTACACCATAGACGGCGAAACGGCCGGCAGCGTAGAGGACGAGACGTTTTCGGCCGACGGCCTGCTGCTCGAGATCACCGGCGTCGCCATCCATCCCGGCTTTGCCAAGGACCGGATGGAAAACGCCATCAAGGTCGCCAGCGCCATCGTCGCGCGCTTGCCGCGTGAGGTGTCGCCTGAAGGCACCGAGGGACGCGACGGCTTCGTTCACCCGGTTGAGATCAGCGGCTCGATGGACGCGGCGAAGATCCGCTTCATCGTCCGCGACTTCACCGAAAAGGGCCTGGTTGAAAAACACGCCATGATCGAGGACATCGCCCGCGACGTGCTGGCCGACTATCCCGGCTCGTCGTTCCGGGCAACGCGCACCGAGCAGTACCGCAACATGAAGCAGGTGCTCGACCAGCACCCCGAGATCGTCGACAACGCCGTGGAAGCCATCCGCCGGGCTGGTCTGACCCCAGTCCGCGGCTCGATCCGCGGCGGCACCGACGGCTCGCGCCTCTCATTCATGGGCCTGCCCTGCCCCAACATCTTTGCCGGCGGCCACGCCTTCCACTCGCCGCTCGAATGGGTGAGCCGGCAAGACATGGAAAGCGCCGTCCGCACTATCGTCGAGCTGGCGCGCGTCTGGGAAGAGCGGGCCTGAGGGCGACCAAAGCCGACCGCCCTCCTGCCGACCTCAGGCCATTGGAGGCCCGACGATTTCGATATTGTTGGCGGCGCAGAGCGCACCAAGCTGGGCGATCATTTCGGGCGTCGGCGCGCTGGGCGCCGGCAGATCGGTGAACATGGCCGGACGGGCGGCAGCCCGCACCATGGTCTCGAAGTCGCTGCCGCGCGTGATGGTCATCACATGCGCGCCTTCCGGCGAGTCCACGCGGTAGCTGTGCGGCACGCCCTTGGGCGCCAGCACGGTTTCGCCGGCCATGGCAGTCAGCATCTCGCCGCCGACTGAAAAGCGCAGCGTGCCCGAGAGGATGTGGAACATCTCGTCTTCGTTGCGGTGAATGTGCATCGGGGCACTGTCGCCAAACGGCATCCAGTGTTCGATGGCACAAAGCTGATCGGCGCCGTCGTGGACGGGACCACGATGGACACAAGCGTATTGCCGAACCACAGCAGCGGCTGGGCAGAATTGATCTTGGTCTGGAAGGTCATGTTTCTCTCCTTTTGTGTGCTCGTTCTCGAGCGATGGCGCGGCTCTAACCGGGCTTGCGCACAGACGGAAATCCAATGACCATATGACCGCAATCGATGGGACGGATCGGTCATGCATTTCAACGCCTTGGACCTCAACCTGGTGCGCGTCTTCGATGCCTTGGTGCGCGAGCGGAGTGCCACGCGGGCCGGCGACCGCATCGGGCTGAGCCAGCCGGCGGTGAGCGCCGCGCTGTCGCGGCTGCGGCATGCGTTCAACGATCAGCTGTTCGTGCGCCGCGGCAACGACATGGTTCCGACTCCCCGCGCCGAGGCCCTCGCGCCCCTCGCCCGCGCCGCGCTGGCTCAGATCGAGCGCATGGTCGCCCCGCCGGACTTTCGCCCTGCTGACCTCGAGCGCACCTTCACCCTGATGGGATCGGACTTCGTTTCGATCCTGATCATGCCCGACCTGGCGCGCCGCATCGCGACCATCGCGCCGCGCGTCCTGCTGCGCCTGCGCGATACCGCCATCGGCGACGTGCCGCGCATGCTGCGCGAGGACCTGATCGATCTCGCCATCGAGCCGACCATTCCGGACCGTCCGGAGCTGGTCTCCAGCCAGGATGCCTTCTCTTCACCCTTTGCGCTCCTGGCCGCTCGCGGGCATCCGGCCCTGACCGCCGCCGGCCTTGCACCGGGCGACGCTGTGCCGCTCGACCTCTTCTGCCAGCTGCGCCACGCCCTGCGCTCGGTGGACGGTACGGCGACCGGACTTGTCGACCGCACGCTGCAGGTCCACGGCCGCAGCAGGGACGTGGCACTGACTGTGCCGCATTTCCAGGGCGTTGCGCTGGCGGTGGCGCAGTCCGACCTCGTCGCTGCGCTTCCCGCCCAGTTCGCCGAGGCCATGACGAAAAGCCTGGCCGTGGAGGTCTACAGCCTGCCCTTCCCGGTCGACGCACCGACCATCCAACTGCTCTGGCATACACGCCATGACGAGGACGCCGCGCACCGTTGGCTCCGCCAGACGATGCTGGATACCATTGCGGCCCTTCGACTCGATATCGCGCAGCCGAGCGCCGACTGAACCGCCCCGATTTACCCCCGCTCCCGAACAGGCTAGAGGGGAACGACCGTTTCTGCCGAGCATCCCCGTGACCGCCCCTTCCGTCTCCCGCCCGGCCGATGCGCCGCTGCTCGGCATGCTGTTCGGCGCCACCGCCTATAGCGTGTTCGCTGTCCATGATGCGCTGATCAAAGGCATCATCCACCAATACGACGTGGTCCAGATCCTGCTGCTGCGCAGCGTGGTCATCGCGCTGGTCTGCCTTGTCGTCGGGCGTCGGCAGATGCTGCGCGACCTCGCTCGCTCGCCCAACCGCAGCGCCCTGTTGCTGCGCGCCGTGCTGACCCTGGCGGCCTGGTGGATGTACTACCCGCAAGGCCGACATCTGCAGCTCGCCGAGATGACGACGCTCTACTATGTCGCGCCGGTGATCACTCTGCTGCTCGCCGTTATCTTCCTCAAGGAGCGGCTGACCCTGGCGCGCACTGGCGCCGCCGCCATTGGCTTCTTCGGGGTCGTCATCGCTGCCAATCCCTCCGGCCTGCAGCTAGGGCTACCGGCAATCCTGGCGCTCAGCGCCGCATTCTGCTGGGCCGTCGCCATGATCCTGATGCGAACCATCTCCAGGAGCGAGAGCTCCCTGGTGCTGGTCTTTTCCATCAACGCCTTTTACGTCGTGGTGCTCACGCCCTTTGCCATCTGGCTCTGGCGGCCGCTCGAACCTCTGGCGGCGCTCAGTATTCTGGGCACCGGCCTCGCCGCGGGTGGTGCGCAATACCTGCTGATCGAAGCGGCGCGGCGCATTCCGGCGAGCGTGCTGGGCACGGTGGAATACTCGGCCCTGTTCTGGAGCTTTGTCTTCGGCTTCCTGTTCTGGGGCGAACAGCCAGCATTCAACGTCTATGCCGGTGCCGGGCTGGTGGTGACCGCCGGAGTGCTGCTGGCCTGGTCGGAGCAGCGCAACAGGCGCCGGGTGATCGACACGCCCTAGCGCTTGATCCCGGTTCCCGGCGGCGTCTTGACTGGCGTACGCGGCGGGAGCGCTGGCGCGAACTTGCGGGCCGGGGCGACACGCGGCAAAGGTGGCACCTTTGCCGGCGCCGGGCGCGGCGGTTCAGGCTCTGGCAGCGGCGACGTAGCCTCCAGAACAGGCGGCGGCGTTGGCTGGACTGTCATTGAAGGCGGCGGGACGGGCGTTGCAGCCGACAGAGGTCGTGTTGCCGACACCGCAGGACGCGGCTCGACTGGTGAACGCCTCTCGATCGCAGGCCGACCTTCGACCACCTGCCGCGCAGCATCACCACGACCAACGGGCGGAGCAACAGGTCCAACCGGTGCGGGCGGCTGCTGGGCCGTGACCCGTTGCATCGGCTCGGCCGCCGGCAGGTCGATTGTCACCTGTGCCGGCTCGCTGGACTGCATGCGCGCAATCTCCGCCGCCAGCGTCGACATCGCTTCGTTGACGTTGCCGTCCGGCGCGCCGTCATTGCGCAATTCAGTCATGCCAGTGCTGCGGCGCCGCACCTGGGGAACGGGCTCTGGCGGCACATCAGGCAACGGGCCAGTGGGCACCTCAGGCAGCGACGGCTGCTGACGCCGCAGCGCCTGGGCGGTCTTTGCGGCAGCAGGGAACTCGGCGGCGTCGGGCGCCTCGGGGACAAAAGTCGCGCGGGCGGCGGACAGCCGGCGGCGACGGCCGTCGGCAAACGCCACACCGGCAAAGATCACGATCGCCAGCGTCAGCCCCACACCCAGCCCGGTGAGGAACCAGATCACTTCTCCCGGCTGCACATCACTCTCCACGCATTCCCGGCCGCATTAATCGTCGCAAGCGCTGTCGCGATCAAGCCCTCGCTTGATCTGCCGGTGTCACATCCTCGCGTAGTCGGCAAACGGCCGCAAACCTCCCATGCCAAGACCGATTTGCCTTCATCGTTACTTGCCGATGAAGCGCGGAGGTGCCACATGTTGCCCATCTCCCCGCCCTGTCCGGAAGTTCCCAGATGTCCCAGCTGTTTTCGCCGCTCACTTTGCGCGGTCTCACCCTGCGCAATCGTACCGTCGTCGCTCCGATGTGCCAGTACTCGGCCCAAGGCGGCATGGCCAATGACTGGCACTTCGTCCATCTCGGCCGCTTTGCGCTGGGCGGCTTCGGCCTTGTGATCCTCGAGGCCACGGGTGTCGTGCCCGAAGGCCGCATTTCGTATGCTGATCTTGGCCTCTGGAGTGACGCACAGATCGCGCCTCTCTCCCGGATCGTCGATTTCCTCCACAGCCAGTCCGCCGCTGCCGGTATCCAGCTTGGCCATGCCGGCCGCAAGGCGGCGACGCCGGTCTGGTGGCGCGGCGGCTTCAACGAGACCGATGAAGAGAAGGTCGAGTATGGCTACGAAACCTGGTTGCCGGTTGCGCCCAGCGCCGTCGCCCATTCCGACAAGCCCGAGTACCAGACCCCGCACGCCCTGACGGTCGACGAGATCAAGGCCACCGTTAAGGCCTTTGCCGACGCCGCCATCCGCGCCG
The DNA here is from genome assembly GCA_015657675.1 of Devosia sp. Classification (GTDB taxonomy): domain Bacteria; phylum Pseudomonadota; class Alphaproteobacteria; order Rhizobiales; family Devosiaceae; genus Devosia_A. Next base: position 10,139 of record JACDQI010000177.1, on the reverse strand, counting down.
ACAAGGCCGGCTTTGACGTCGTCGAAATCCATGGCGCCCACGGCTACCTGATCAGCCAGTTCCTCTCTCCGCTCGCCAACCACCGCACCGATGCGTATGGCGGCAGCCGCGAGAACCGCATGGGCTTTGCCATCGAGGTCTCCGCCGCCGTCCGTGCCGTCTGGCCAGCCGACAAGCCGCTGTTCATGCGTCTTTCGGTGACCGACGGTAGCCCCGGCGGCTGGGGCGTCGAAGACTCGATTGCCCTCGCGCATGAACTCGACAAGATTGGCGTCGATGCCATCCACGCCTCGTCGGGCGGTTTTGAAGGCTATGCGCTCAAGGCCCAGCCGCTCTACCAGGTGCCCTTGGCCAAGGCGCTCAAGGATGCCGGCATCAAATCGATTGCGGTCGGCCTCATCAATGAACCCAAGGACGCCGAGGCGATCATCGCCACTGGCGAGGCTGACCTCGTCGCCTTCGCCCGTGGTGCGCTCGAGGATCCGAACTGGCCCATCCACGCCCACCACGTCCTCGATGGCGGCGGCGACGCCTACGACCTTTGGCCCAAGCAGGCCCGCGGCCGCATCAAGGACAAGGACCGGGCGCTCGGCCTGCGCACCTGAGCAATCAGAATGTAACTATTCTGCCACGACGCGCCGGCAAGCAATTGCCGGCGCGTCGCAATTTCCGCCGCATTATGCCGATCACCTTGTTCTCGCGCCGCCGCATCCCCATCTGCCAGCGACGCACGGGAGAACCAGCATGGCCAGCAAAGCCGCCCTTTTCGCCCTTCTGGCCATGTGGGGAGTAGGTACCTGCCTCGACGCTCCGGCCATCGCTGAAGAGACCGTGAACCCCGAAGACACCACCGAGGCCGTGCCGAACCAGAGCCCGCTCACGCGCAGCTTTGCCAATCGGGTCTGGGTGCAGCAGGCAAGCGACCTGCCCGGCGTGATGAAGATCTTTCTCTCCGACGGCACGCTGGTGCAGGATTCCTGCTGGGAGACACATCGCCTGTCGACCTGGACCATGACCGGCGAGACCGACCTCAGCTGGAACGAGGACGGCATGGACATCGCCGCCAAGATCGTGTCCGTCAGCAGCACGGATCTGCATCTGCAACTCCAGCTTGGCGCCGAAAAGGTCGACGAGCACTACAGTGCTGCGGCTGTGCCGTCCGTCTGCCCGGACATGCCGAAGTAGCGCCCTAGAGTTCCAGCCAGCCGCGATAAGCGACAAGCCGGCCGATCAGCGGTAGGGCAATGTCGACGTCGAAGCGGTGCCGCTGCCCCTCGACGCGTTCTTCGGCCTTGATGCGGGGCAGGAGGAAACCCGGGATCGGAATGGGCCCGATCCGGCCCGAACTGCGCACCATGTCCAGCCCGTCCGGCCGCGGCACCAGTACCATGCAGATGGCGATTGCGCCGAAACGTTCCTCGATCACGCCCTCGCCGGCGCGCGACATCACCGAGCGCATTGGCTTGCCATCGAAGAACCGCGTCCAGTATTCCCGCCCGTCCCGCGCCTCGATGACGACGCGAACCGGCACGTTCGAGGCTTCCCTTGGCATGCCGAACATCGCCGCGACCAGCCGTCCGACCCAGTTGCGCGCCCCGATCACGGCGGCCTGCCCCTCGACGATCAACGCCGGACGACCGCGGTGCAGCCTCTGCGTCACGTCGGGCAGTGCGGCAAAGGCAGGCCCCATCACTCGCGCATAAAGCGGCACCTCGCGCTTGAACGAAGCGGTCTTGGTCTCGATGGCAAGGCCTGCGGTCCAGGCCTTGATGTCCTCGAGCGACAAGAGGCCGACGGCCGGCTGCGCCCCGACGATGTGTCGGCCCCGCGCCAGCGCCAGAACCGCAGCCGCCGCTGCCAGCACCGGCACATAGGGCCCATCACCGGCGGTCGCCTTCAGCGACCACCGCACCACTTTGGTTTCGAGCCGCTGATCGAGCCCGGCAACTTCCACGAGCATGCCACCGGTGTCTGTGCCCACCCGACCCAGAAGATTTGCCACCCAGGTGCCGAGCCCGGCAAAGGCGGTGGCCGACCGCACCAGTTTGAGCCGCACGGCCAATCCGGCCAAGCCGACCGATCCATGGATCAGGCCGAGCTCCATGCCGGCCTCAAACGCTGCGCGGACCCGCGGCCGAAAACGGCTTGCCATAAGGTCAAGGTCCGGAACCTCAGCCAACGCTACACGGCGGGACGTCAGACCATCGATCTGCACCTTGCGCGTGCCGCTCCAGCCGCGCGCCTGCTGCCACATCCCTTCGCGGAACACCCGCACCGGCTGGCCCACCCAGCTCAGGATCGCGGCAATCACCGCCCGGCCCTTTGGCGCCCGGTTGCCAGGCGCGATGGCGACATCGATACTGTCGATCTGCCGCCAGCCGGCGGCGATGCTCTCGATCACTGCGTGGCTGAGCGCCGGGGTAGTACTTGCGCCGGTCAGCACGGCAATGCCCGCAGCCTTGGCGGCGGCGTCGAACCGTGAAATCTCGGCGACGAAGGCGCGGCTGTCGGCGATATCAATGTAGTTGCAGCGCGCCGCGATCGCCGCCTCGATCAGTGCCGTGGAACTGCCCTGGAAGGGCCCGGCACAATCGACCACCACGAGGCATGCCAGTTCGCGCAGCAGGTCCGGGCCAGCGCTGGTGCGATCGATCTGCACAAAGCCATACTCGCCCTGCCCGTCGATCTGCCGGAGTTCAGCCTGCAGTGCGGCCACGCGCCCCGCATCGCGGCCACCCAGGCTCAATCGAAACAGCTGCCGCCGCGCCAGGAGGCGCGCCAGGCGGCTGCCGAAAACCCCTCCTGCTCCAACGATCAGCACATGCGGCCGGCTCATCTACGCTCCACCGAACTTCGAGGTTTCGAGCGTAAACGATTCAGCCGACTCGGCAATTGCCCACTGGGCATGTGAGGCAGACGAGACATGCGCGTCTGCCTTCCGGCTCTAGATGATGACCTGGGTGCCGATCTCGACCACCCGCCCGGTGGGAATGTGGAAGTATTCCGTCGCGTCAGTGGCGTTCTTGGCCAGGGCGATGAAGATGCGATCGACGAACAGCGGCATGCCGCCCTTTGGCGATGGCTTCAGCGACCGGCGGCTGAGGAAGAACGACGTCGACATGATATCGAACTTCCACCCGAGCTTGCGTGCCAGCGCCAACGCCTTGGGAATGTTCGGCGTCTCCATGTACCCGAACGTCACCATCACCCGGTAGAAGAGGTCATTATAGGCATCGATCACCACCTTCTCGGAATCATCGACCCACGGTCGATCCGAGGTGGTGACGGTGAGGATCACATTGTGCTCGTGCAGCACCTTGTAGTGCTTGAGGCTGTGCAGCAGCGCCGTCGGCGCACCCTCGATGTCGCTGGTGAGGAACACCGCGGTACCCGGAACGGTGGTGGGCTTCTTCTTCGAGAGGTTCTCGACCAGAAACTCCAGCGGCACTTCGTCTCGCCGGGTCTTGTCCGCCAGGCGCTTGCGACCGGTGATCCAGATTGTCATCAGCAGAGACAGCACGATGGCGACCATTGCCGGCACCCAGCCGCCCTGCGCGAACTTGGCGACATTGGCGAAAAAGAAAGCAAAGTCGATGATGAGCATTGGCACAAAGACCGCGAGCGCGATCCGAAGGTCCCACTTCCAGAGCCGCCACATCACCACAAAGAACAGCACCGCCGTCACCAGCATCTCACCGGTGACCGCAATGCCATAGGCGGCCGAGAGGGAGCTCGACGTCTTGAACCCGACGACCAGCAGCAGCACCGCAATCAGCAGCAGGCCGTTGACCTGCGGCATGAAGATCTGACCGGCCACTTGGTCTGAGGTATGGCGAACTTCGAGGCGTGGCAGGAAGTTGAGATGCATGGCCTGGCGAACCAGCGAATAGGCGCCGGTGATCACCGCCTGGCTGGCGATCACTGTGGCAGCAGTGGCAAGCGCCACCATAGGCAGCAACGCCCAGTCGGGCTGCATCTCGAAGAACGGATGGTCGACATGCCCGATATGGCCGAGCACGAAGGCGCCCTGCCCGAAGTAATTGAGCAGGAGGCAAGGGAAGACCAGGATCAACCAGGCGACAATGATCGGCTTGCGGCCGAAATGACCGAGATCGACATAAAGGGCTTCGGCACCTGTCACGGCCAGAAACACCGCACCCAGCACCACCACGGAGATGCCGATATGAGAATAGAGGAATGACACCGCCCGGGTGGGGTCGAGCGCCATCAGCACTTGCGGGGCTTCCACGATGTGCACGAGGCCGACAAGCCCAAGCACCAGGAACCACAGCGTCATGATCGGTCCAAAGATCGAGGAAACCTTGGCGGTGCCGAACCGCTGCACCATGAACAGAACCAGAAGGATGACCACGGTCACCGGCACGACAAACGGTTCGAGACTGGGCGCCACCACCTTGAGGCCTTCGACCGCCGACAACACCGAGATCGCCGGAGTAATGATGGCGTCGCCAAGGAACAGCGAGCCGCCGATCAGGCCAAGCGCCAGGATCCAGGTCGGCCGCTTGGCAAACGCATTGCTCGCCAGCGTCATCAGCGACAGCGTACCGCCCTCGCCCTTGTTGTCGGCGCGCAGCACAAAGCCGACATACTTGACGGTGACGACGAGGGTGAGCGACCAAACGATCAGCGACAGCAGCCCGAGCACCTCTTCGGGCGATGCTCCACCCGTGGCATGCAGCGCTTCGCGAAAGGCGTAGAGCGGGCTCGTCCCGATGTCGCCGTAAACGACGCCCAGGGCACCTAGAATGAGGATGGGAAGCTTGCTGCTGTTCCCGTGGCCGGCGGTTCGGTCGCCCCAGCACCGGCCTTGTCGCCGGGCGAAGTCGTATGCGCCATGTGCCTTCTACTCACCCGTTGATGGGTGGCGGGGTGTCTACACCCCTACCATGGCACACTCAACTCAAAACCGCGACGAAAGTGGCATATGGCAAGCATGAAACCTGCCCCGAGGCCATTTGGCTCATGACCGCGACGCTATGGCACAGCAAAAAGGGGGCAGCGCTGCGAGTCGCCACCCCCTGACAAAGCCAGACTGGCTCTGGAGATATCAGTCTTTACGCAATCTTCTGCGCGGCGTCGGCAGCGCGGGCATTGCGGGTGGCATTGGTCCACCAGACGAGGTTGTTCAGCAGGTCGGGAGCGAAGCCGTCGAAGTTGGCCTTCACGTCGTCCCAGGTCTTCTGGCCCATCATGATCGGGAAGAAGTCAGAGCCGCCGATATGGATGCCCTGGCGCACGGGAACGGCCTGGAGTTCGACCATGATGTTGCGCAGGTGCTCGATGGCACGGGCGCCGCCCACCGAACCGTAGCCCACAAATGCGGCGGCCTTCTTGGCGAACGGGGTGTAGGCCCAGTCGATGGCGTTCTTGAGCGCGCCGGTGATCGAACGGTTGTACTCGGCGGTCACGAAGATATAGCCGTCGAACTCGTTCAGCTTGGCCTGCCACTTGGCAGCAACCGGATTCGGGGTCGGCATCCAGGCGTCCGACGCCGGGGCATCGAACAGCGGCAGGTCATAGTCGCGCAGGTCGACGATTTCGACGTCGATGTCGCCACGGGCGGCCGCGTGATCCGCGATCCACTTTGCCGGCTTGTCGCCGAAGCGGGTCGGGCGGGTCGAGCTGATGATGACGCCAATCTTGGGTTTCGACATGTTTTGCACTCCAGTATCAAAATGTAACTGGGTGCTCATATGTGCCTTTAACGGACGACCGCAAGCAGGCACCAAGATGGGACAGGAGCACAGTCTTTTTACCCAGTTACACAACTGTGACCGTGCAACATAGATGTGCGGTTCGGTGTTCTGCGGGGTACAGCCCGGAGACGCGAGCCATTAACGTCATAAACCTGACATCGGCTACCGAACGACAACGAATTGTTCGGCGGCAACGAACAGTCAGCGCAACCCGAACGAATAGGTCCAGGCCAGAGCCTTCAGTCCCGTCTCGTCGAGTTCGGGGTGCTTAGGCCGCAGCTGTTCGATGGCCTTTTCGGTCACGCTCTTTTTCGAGCGTTTTTCATCAAGGATCGGCTGGCCCAGCTCTTCCATCAGCGCCAGGATGCGGGCCTTGAGTTCGGCCCCCTGCTCGGCGCCGAAGCGCGTCACCAGATCATTGCTGCGCGCGCGCGGAAAGGGTGACTTGCCGTACCCCGTATAGAGGAGCAGCGCGTCGTTGATGTCGTCGCTCGCCTCGATTTGCGGCGATTCCCTGAGTGCTGTTCTTGCCATGCGTCCAATATGCCTCAAATACCTGCCCGAAGAAGGGTCGGCATGCATATGTCCACTGTTGGCCTAAGCTCACGTTGCAGCAAACTGTCGGATTTGCCGCGATCAGAGGCAGGCGGCTTTGTACTTTCTTACCGTTTCGGCCATGCCGTAGATCAGCGCGTCGGCCGTGACAGCGTGTCCGATGGAGACTTCTGCCAGATCCGGGATAGCCCGCTTCAGCGGTGGCAAGTTGACCAGGGTGAGGTCATGCCCCGCGTTGACGAGCAGACTTGGCCGCCCCTGCAGGGCGTTGGGACCGAGCTCACGTGCCGTATCGGCAGTGGCTTTGAGCCTGCTGAGCTCGATGGCAGCCGGCCCAGCTTCCAGCGCGCCGCCATAGGGGCCGGTATAGAGCTCGACACGATCGGCGCCCACCTCGGCGGCGCGCAGCGGCGCCTCCGGATCAGCGTCGATGAACAGTGACACCCGCATGCCGCTACCATGCAGGCGCTCGATCGTTTCGCGCAGCAACGTCGCGTTCCCCTGGATGTCCCAGCCGTGATCCGAGGTCGATTGGCTCGGATCGTCCGGAACCAGAGTTACCTGCTCGGGCTGCGCCTGTTCGCAGAGTGCGAGGAATTCCGGGCTCGGATAGCCTTCGATATTGAACTCGCGCCCCGGATAATCGGCGCGCAGCAGCGCCACAAGGTCGAACACGTCGGTCCGGCGGATGTGCCGCTCGTCCGGTCGCGGATGCACGGTGATACCGTCGGCCCCGGCGTCGAGCGCGATCCGCGCCATCCCGACCACGCTCGGCCACGGGACGGTACGTCGGTTCCGCAACTGGGCAATGGCGTTCAGGTTGACCGACAGGTGGGTCATCTCATCCTCGGCTAGGCGCGGGAGCGGCTTTGTCCGGGGCGTGCATAGCCGATCAGCCGCGCGGCGGCCAATCGAACCTTGTGATGACCGCCATCAGCGCCTGTCAGGCGACCGGCGCCAGCCGCCTTGCGCGTTCCCCGAGTAGCACCACCGCCACCCCGCTCACCACCACGAGGACGATACCGCTGATCGCCAGTGCGTTCGGGAACTGCCCGAACACCACGAGGCCGGAGATCACCGCCCAGAAGGTGAAGAAGTAGTAGAAAGGCGCCACCATGGCGGTCTGGCCGACCCGATAGGACATGAAGATGAAAAAGTGGCCGAACACCAGGAAGAGCCCCGACCCGGCGAGCAGCAGCAGATGGTTGAGCTGCGGCATGACCCAGGTTTCGGTGAGGAGATGCATCGTGCCCGAACCGATCAGCACCACCACAACCGCCGACATGGCGACGATCATGCCCGGCACTTCCGCGCCGATCCGGCGGCCGGCAATGTCTCGTGCAGCGCAGAAGATCGCATTGCCCAGCGCCATCAGCACATAGGGCGAGACGCCCGACATGGTCGGCTGCGCCACCATGACGGCTCCGAAAAACCCCAATCCGATCAACGCCATGCGCAGCCCGCCGATCTTCTCGCGGAAAAGGATCGAGGCGCCGAGGATCATCAGCAGCGGCGTCAGCTGCCCCAGCGCCGTGGCGTCGGCGATCGGCATGTTGGCCAGCGCCACGATGTAGACGAGGATCGCTGCCAGTTCGAACATGTTGCGAAACAGCACGCGGGGCGAAAAGATCAGCGGCGCCTGCTTGCCGTAGCCCAGGATGAAGAGCAGCGGCAGGCCCCAGAGCGAGGCCATCACACCGCGCAGGAACAGCACTTCGTAGGGCGGCAGCCCCACAGTCGCCAGCTTCATGAACGTATCATTAACGAGATATGAACCCGTCGCGATGACCATGAAGAGCGGTCCGCGAAACGGATGATGCGCAGCAGTCACGAAATTCCCCTCGGCACGTGGCGCCGGAGCTCCTCCCCGACACCTGAGGCTTATACGCTGCCGCCGCGCCGCGATAGACCCCGACGCGTTACGGCAGGGTCACAACCACGCTGCCCCGCTTGCGACCGCTGTCGACCCGGACGTGCGCCTCGGCGATCCTGGTGAACGGCAGCACGGTGTCGATCACCGGGCGGAGCGCGCCGCGGGCGGTGAGGTCGAGCAGCTCGCCATAGACGGCGGCGCTGACCATGTCGCTGTCCTTGCCGCTGCCCACGACCTGCCGGGTGAACTTGCCGGCGATCATCTCGCCCAGGTCGCCGATCACCTGCAAAAACTTGCCGCCGGGCACCAGCAGGTGGCGGACGCGGGCGAAGGGGGCGTTGCCGTGATTGTCCATGATAATGTCGTACCGCTCCGGCCGCGCGGCAAAATCCTCGCGGTCATAGGCGATGACGGCATCGGCACCGAGCTCCCGAACGAACTCGGCGTTGGCGGCACTGCAAACGGCGGTGACCTGCGTGCCGGCCCGCTTGGCCAGCTGGATGGCCATGACGCCCACCGCCCCGGACGCGCCATTGATCAGAACCTTCTGCCCGGCCTTGAGGCCGCCGGCGGCAAAGAAATAGCGCGCCGTCGAGCCGCCGAAGAGGACCGACACGGCGTCCGTATCGCTGAGCCCCGCCGGCGTCGCCACCAGCGCATCGGTCTGGGCAAACAGCGCAAACTCGGCGTGGAGGCCGAACTTGAAGCCATGCGAGCCGGTGACCCGATCGCCCGGCTTGAACTTGGTCACCCCTGCACCAACCGCTTCGACCACGCCCGCTGCCTCGAACCCACCAACCGGCTTGCGCGGTCCGTTCCAGCCCATGGCTAGCCGGAACATGGTCTTCATGCCGCGCGGCACCCGTGCGGCCCGCATGCGGGCGTCGCCCGAGTTGACGGTGGTCGCCGTGATCCGCACCAAAATCTCGCCCGGTCCGGGCACCGGCTTGGGCACCTCCCGGATCTGCATGACTTCGGGTGGCCCATAACGATCAACGACTGCAGCTTTCATGGTGATATCTCCCCAACGATGTTGGTGATATAGGTCACCAACACACTAGGGTCAATATCGTGCCGTCGGTCGATGAGCACGGTCGTTGCAAGCGGCGGCTGAACAATATCAGTACACGAATATTGTTCGACTCCGCATTTTCGTGTACAGAAATGCAATGAGGATCGTGTGGGACGAACCGAAACGGCTGGCCAATCTCGACAAGCATGATCTCGATTTCGCCGATCTCACCCCGGCGTTTTTCGAGGAGGCCATGATCGTTCCGGCGCGCGACGGCAGGCTGGCAGCGATAGGGCGCCTCGGCGACGGCACCCTGACCGTCATATTCCTCCAACTGGGCAATGAGGCGATTTCGATCATCTCGATGCGACCAGCCAGCGCCAGAGAAAGGAGCATCCTCTATGGCCAATGACAAGTTTGAGCCAGGTCGGGGCTATTCGAAGGCAGATTGGGACGAGGTCGACAGTCCGGAACTGACCGACGCGCAGCTGGCCGCGGCCAAGCCGTTCGCGGAGGCGCTTCCGGAACTCGCCCAGAGCATCAAGCGATCGGCCGGGCGGCCCCGGCTTGAGCACGCCAAGCAGCCGGTGACGCTCCGACTGTCACCGCAAACGCTGCAAAAGTTCGAGAGCCTCGGGCCCGACTGGCGGGCCCGCATGGCAGAAGTACTCGACAAGGCGAAGGTGTAGGCCTTCGGCCCCTACATCTTTTCCGGGCCGCGGGAGATGGCGGCGAGGCCGGTGCGGACCACTTCGATCAGCCCGAGCGGCACCATCAGCGCGATGAAGCTGTCGATCTTGGACGGCTTGCCGGTGACTTCGAAGACGAAGCTGTCGGTGGTGGCATCGACGATCTGGGCGCGGAAGGCGTCGGCGAGGCGGAGCGTTTCGGCGCGCTGTTCGCCGGTGCCGCCGACCTTGATCAGCGCCAGCTCGCGCTCCAGCGACTTGCCCTCGGCGGTGAGGTCATGCACCGGTGCACG